>DHWS01000021.1:48804-82954 GCA_002413305.1 Actinobacteria bacterium UBA5176
TTCCAGCGACCGAACCCGTTCCCCACCATGAGCGTGATCGACAACGCCGTCGCGGGCTTGAAGCTCGTCGGCGGCCTCTCCCGGCAGGAGCTGCGGGACCAGGGCGAGGGGGCGCTGCGCGCCGCGGGCCTGTGGGACGAAGTGAAGGACCGCCTGGACCAGCCCGGAGGTCGGCTCTCGGGCGGCCAGCAGCAGCGCTTGTGCATCGCCAGGGCGTTGGCCGTCGAGCCCGAGGTGCTGCTCATGGACGAGCCCTGTTCGTCGCTGGACCCAGCCTCGACGCTCCGCATCGAAGAGTTGATCGAAGAGCTCAAGGACGCATACACCGTCATCATCGTCACCCACAACATGCAGCAGGCGGCCAGGGTGGCCGACTGGACGATGTTCATGCTCACCGGGGAGGTGGTCGAGGTCGGCCCCACCTCCCGCATCTTCACCCAGCCCGAGGACAAGCGGACGGAGGACTACGTGACCGGACGGTTCGGCTGATGCTCGAGACGCGCAAGCGGTTCCACGACGAGCTGGCCGCGCTGGAGAGCGAGATCCTGGGCTTCGGGGAGCGGGCGGCCCTGGCGGTCGAGAAGGCCGTGGAGGCGCTGGCCCGGAAGGACACCGCGCTGGCCGAGGACGTCATCGCCGGCGACGATGCCCTCGACGCGACGTACCTGGACGTGGAGAACCGGATCCTGGGCCTGCTGGCCACGCAGACTCCCGTGGCCTCCGATCTCCGGCTCGTGTCGGCGATCATGCATGCCAATCTCCACCTGGAGCGGATCGGCGATCAGGCCGTCAACGTCGCGAAGCTCGCGAAAGTGACCATGGACCTGCCCACCAGCGAAACGGTCCTCAGCCACCTGCAGGAGATGGGCGAGGTGGCGGTGCGGCTGCTCCGGACGGCCCTGGAGGCGTTCGCGCGGCGCGACGCGGAGCTCGCCGAGCAGCTCCCGGAGATGGACGATCCCATCGACCGCTTGAACCGGAACATGTACCGGGAGGTGGCCGCGCTGGCAGCGGACCCACTGCTCCTGGAATGGGGGATCCGGATGAACGTGGTGTCCCGGCAGCTGGAACGGGTGGGCGACAACGCCGTCGACATCGGCGAGCTGGTGGCGTTCCTGATCACCGGGCAGTTCCGGGAGTTCACCGACGCCTCCCATCCGGAGGGCCTCGAGGGACAGGCCACCCAGCCATGAGGGGGATCGAAGGCGTCGAACCGCGCGTCCTGCTGGTGGAGGACGAGGCTGCGCTCGCCGAGAGCGTCTCGTACAACCTCGTCCGGGAGGGGTTCGAGGTCACCACGGCGGCCGACGGGGAGATGGCGCTCCAGCGGTTCCGGGCCGAGCCGCACTCGATCGTCATCCTCGATCTCATGCTCCCGAAGCTCTCCGGCCTGGACGTGTGCCGCGTGATCCGGGCCGAGTCCAAGGTGCCGATCATCATGCTGACCGCGAAGGACGCCGAGGCCGACAAGGTGGCGGGCCTCGAGCTGGGGGCCGACGACTACGTCACCAAGCCGTTCTCGATGCGCGAGCTGATCTCCCGGGTCCGGGCGCACCTCCGCCGGGCGGGCATGGTGGAAGCGCCCAACGGGCAGACCGGCCCCCTGGCCGGCGGCCCCGTTGCCATCGACCCCGAACGCCACGAGGCGTCCGTCCGGGGCCACCCCGTTAGCCTCACCCCGAAGGAGTTCGAGCTGCTCGAGCTCCTCCTGGTTCGCAAAGGGCGCCTCTTGACCCGCCAGTTCCTGATCGAGGAGGTGTGGGGGGCGCACTACTTCGGCGACACCAAGACCTTGGATGTCCACGTCAAGCGCCTCCGGCAGAAGATCGAAGAGGACCCCCACGAGCCTCGTCACCTGCTGACGGTCCGCGGGCTCGGATACAAGTTCGTCGAATAGGCCCGACCCGACCGTTCGGCCGGTCCCGTGTGGGGGCCGCTCGCACCGTTTAGACTCCGGCCCGGTATCGGCCGGAGGACGACCAGTGAGATTCCAGATCATCCCGCGCCAGGAGGGCTTCTACGAGCTGTTCGACCGGGCCGCGTCGAACCTGTCCGAGGCCGCCGGGCTCCTCCTGGCCCTGCTCGCGGACTTCAAGGATCCCGAGGCGGTGCATGCGGAGATCCGCCAACGGGAGCACGAAGGCGACGAGATCACCCACCAGATCATGCGCGCGCTGAACACGACCTTCGTGACGCCGTTCGACCGGGAGGACATCCACCGGCTGGCCTCGGGCCTCGACGACGTCCTGGACCTCACCGAAGCCGTGTCCGACCTCATGGTGCTGCACCGCATCGAGCAGCCCCTCGACGAGATGCGGCAGCAGGCCGACGTCCTGTTCCGGGCGACCCAGCAAGTCGAGAACGCCATGGGGCGGCTGAAGGGCTTCGGCGGGCTCGAACCCTATTGGGTCGAGATCAACCGCCTGGAGAACGAAGGCGACCGCGTCTATCGCAAGACCGTGGCACGCCTGTTCTCCGGCGAGTACAAGGCGATGGACGTGCTGAAGTGGAAGGATCTGGTCGACCAGCTCGAGGCGGCCATCGACAAGTGCGAGGACGTCGCCAACACCATGGAGTCGATCGTGCTGAAGCACGCCTGAGCGATGTCTTCCCTTCCATGACCACTCTCGCCCTCGTCCTCGTCATCCTGGTCGCGCTCTCGTTCGACTTCTTCAACGGCTTCCACGACGCGGCGAACTCGATCGCCACGGTGGTCTCCACGCGTGTCCTGTCCCCGCGCATCGCTGTGCTGTGGGCGGCGTTCTTCAACTTCGTCGCCTTCCTCGTGTTCAAGACGAAGGTGGCCAGCACGATCGCCAAAGGTGTGGTGCAACCCAGCGTGTTCACGATCGGGGTGGTGTTCGCCGGGTTGATCGGGGCGATCGCCTGGGACATCCTCACCTGGTACTTCGGCCTTCCGACGTCCTCGTCGCACGCGCTGATCGGCGGGCTGGCCGGGGCGGCCGTGGCCAAGGCTGGATGGAGCTCGCTGATCGCCGACGGCTTCCGCAAGATCGCGGTCTTCATCGTCCTGTCACCCATCATCGGGTTGTTCCTCGGGTTCACCATCCTGGTCGCGGTGATGTGGGTCTTCCACCGGTACCGCAAAGTGGACCGGCTGAACCGGGGGTTCCGTCGAATGCAATTGTTATCCGCTGCCGCGTTCAGCCTGGGTCACGGCGGGAACGACGCGCAGAAGACGATGGGCGTGATTCTGGCGCTGTTGATCGCCGCCCACAAGTTGCCGGTCACGGCGACCGTGCCGTTGTGGGTGGTGCTCTCCGCGCACACGGCCATCGCTCTGGGCACGGCGTCGGGAGGATGGCGGATCGTGCACACCATGGGGTCGAAGATCACGAAGCTCCAGCCGGTCAGCGGGATGAGCGCCGAGTCGGCCGCCGCCGCCACGCTGTTCTTCACCGCCGCGCACGGGATCCCGGTCTCGACGACGCACACCATCACCGGGGCGATCGTCGGGGTGGGTTCGACGCAGCGGCTCTCCGCCGTCCGGTGGGGTGTGGCCGGCCGCGTGGTGTGGGCCTGGCTGCTGACCATCCCGGGCTCCTTTGCGGTGGCCTGGCTCGTCTACCTGCCCTTCCATCTCACCGGGCACTGAGGCAGGCGTGCGAAGGAGCATCGGACGGCGGGCGTTGTTCTTCGCGGTCGCCACGCTCGTGTGCGTTGCCCTCGTCCCCGCCACACCGCCAGAGCTCCGGTGGGTGGACTGGGCGACCGCCGGGATCGGTGCCTTCTGGGCGATCCTGCTCGCGTTCGAAGACCTGCTCCGCCCGCACCCACCGGCCCGGATACGGGCTCGCAAGCCGGAGCCGAGCAACCCGTTCGGGCCCCCGCCGTTCCCGGGGTCGGAGGGTCCGTAGCCCGTGTGGCCCGGGCCGGGGCCGGAGGTATATTCGAGTCCGGAACGAGTGAGAAGGGAAGGATCCGATGGCGGACCAGCTCGAGGACACAGCACGCGGCGGCCGCGATGACGTGATGCCGCTGCTGGGCATCGATCACGTCGAGTTCTACGTCGGCAACGCGCGACAGGCCGCCTATTACTACTCCAAGGCCTTCGGCTTCCATATCACGGCCTACGCCGGGCCGGAGACACGCGTCCGGGACCGGGCGTCCTACGTCTGCGAACAGAGCGAAGCACGCTACGTGTTCACCGGGGCGATGGGGCCCGAGTCCGAGATCGCCCGGCATGCCCACGAGCACGGTGACGGTGTGAAGGACGTGGCCCTGAGGGTGCCGGACGCCACGTACGCCTACGGGTACGCGACGGAGCAGGGCGCCGTGGGAGTCCTCGAGCCCACCGTCCTGGAGGACGACCACGGGAAGGTGGTCCGCGCCACGATCAAGGCCTACGGCGACACCGTGCATTCCTTCGTCGAGCGCGAGAACTACAGCGGTGTCTTCCTCCCCGGCTACCGGGCGGAGCAGCCACTGGCGGACGATGGCCCCGACGTGGGGATCCAGCTCGTCGACCACGTCGTGTGCAACGTGGAGCTCGGCAAGATGGACGAGCTGGTGGACTTCTACCGCCGGATCCTTGGCTTCGACCAGCTGGTGCACTTCCGCGACGACCAGATCAGCAGCGATTACAGTGCGCTCATGTCGAAGGTGATGTGGGACGGCAACGGCCGCGTGAAGTTCCCGATCAACGAGCCGGCCGAGGGCAAGAAGAAGAGCCAGATCGACGAATACCTCGAGTTCTACCGCGGGCCCGGCGTGCAGCACATCGCCATGGCCACGAACGACATCGTCGCCGCCGTCGACGCGCTGCGGGCGCGGGGGATGAAGTTCATCCGGGTGCCCGAGACCTACTACCGGCAGGTCCGCGCCCAGGTCGGCGAGATCGACGAGAGCTGGGACGATGTCGAACGCCTCAACATCCTGGCCGACCGGGACGAGGAGGGCTACCTGCTGCAGATCTTCACGAAGAACGTCGAAGACCGGCCCACCGTGTTCTACGAGCTGATCGAACGCCGTGGCTCGCGCGGCTTCGGCGTGAACAACTTCAAGGAGCTGTTCCTGGCGATCGAGCGGGACCAGGAGGAGCGCGGGAACCTCTGAGCCTCTGGAACCCGGTCGGTGCCGTTCGCAGCGGGTAGGCTCCCCGCTCAGTGGAAGGCAGCGGGTCTGACCAGTCGCCCGCCGGGGGGTCCGTCGAGGATCCCCGGCAGCGCGTCAACCGCGAGCTCATCGAGCTCCTGAACGAGCTCCGGGTGGTGCTTCCTGGCGTCCAGGTGCTGTTCGCCTTCTTGCTCATCCTCCCGTTCAGCAACGGATTCGCGAAGACGACCACCGTGCAGCGTGGCGTCTACCTCGGCACGTTCCTGTCCACCGCGCTCTCCACCGCGCTCCTGATCGCCCCGTCCACCTACCATCGGATCCACTTCCGGCGGAGGGACAAGGAGCGGATGCTCCTGACCTCGAACCACCTGGCCGTCGTCGGGACGCTCTTCCTGGCCCTCTCGATCGGCGGTGTGACCTATCTGGTCACCGACGTCCTGTACCGAGCCACGGCCGCCGCGGCGGTGACGGCCGTTGTGGTCGCCGTGTTCGGCTGGTTCTGGTACGGGCTGCCGCTGACGCGCGAACGGACCGGCGAGGACGAGCCCTTGCCGTCGTCCCGCGACGACGAATCGAACTAGGTTCGGAACCGACGGGGTTCCACATTTCTTGGCGACCGGACCCGGCTCGCTCTACTCTGGCCACAGCCCATGAGCACCGAAACGCTCGCCTTCGATCCGGTCCAGCAGGCGCTGTGCCCCCTCGCCTTGCAGATGCGGCGGGTGACCGGTTCGATCGTGGGCCGCCCGCTGGAGCTCGCCGCCATCGCGAACGAGCTGGGAGGGGTCCGCGCCCGAGGCCTGACCGCCGTCACCCTGGAGGGCGAGCCGGGCATCGGCAAGACGCGGCTGCTCCTGGCCGCTCTGGAGATGGCCGAGTCGGAGGGGTTCGTTGCCATCGCGGTCTCGGCCGATGAGGAGCTTCGAGCCCCGTTCCTGCTGATGCGGTCCGTGATGGCCTCGGCTGCCAACCAGGAGACGCTGAGCGCCGAAACACGCGAGGCCGTCAACCGGGCGGTGGAAGCCCTGTCCGGCCGAGACGACCCCACGGTCGCCATGCTTCCTCCGGACCAGCGGCTGCTCCGGCAGTTCGATCTTTCGGCCCTCGCCCTCCGCCAGGCGGCCAGGGACCGACCGCTGGCGTTGTTCGTCGACGACCTCCAATGGGCGGACGACGACAGCCTGCGGGCGCTGAGGTACCTGATCCGGGCGGCCGGGCCCAGCTCCATCTTCCTGGTCTTGGCCCTGCGTCCCGAGGAGGCGGCGTTCGCCACCGAGGCCGTGACGCTCGTCGCCGACATGGAGCGGATGGGCCTGGTGCGCCGGATGAAGCTGGCCAGGTTGACCCACGTGGAAACCGGGGGGTTCCTCCGCCAGCTCCTGGGCGGCGAGATCGACCTGCCGAGCGCCTCGATCGTGCACGCGCAGGCCGAAGGCGTCCCGTTCATCCTCGAGGAATTGATGCGTGCGTACCGGGAGACCGGGCTGATCCAGCAGATCGACGGCCGGTGGACCCTGTCACGGGGCGCTGAGCGGCTGGTCCCCTCCGCGGTGCACACCCTGGTCCAGCGCCGCGCCGCCCACCTGCCAGAGGCCACGGAGCTGGTCCTGGCCGAAAGCGCCGTTCTGGGCCGAAGCTTCAGCCTGCGGGATCTCCGAGCCGTTCGAGGGCGGCTCGAGGAAGAGGACCTCGGCGCCGATCAGTTGGCCGCGGCGCTCGATCCGGCCGCCGCGGCCGGTCTGCTCTCCCGGCATCCGGAGGGTTCGCCCGCCGACTACAACTTCACGCACGAGCAGGTCCGGGAGTTCGCCCTCTCGCCACTCTCGGCCCCTCGACGGAGGGCGGTGCACCAGGCCATCGTTGACATGCTGACCGAAGCTGGTGAGCCCTCCGTGGAGAGCCTTCCCCTTCTCGTCCACCACGCGGCCGCCGCCGGGAATGCCGAGCTGTGCGCCCGGTTCTCGATCCAATCGGCCCGGGCGGCGTTGGCCGCCCAGGCGCCGGAGGAGGCGCGTCGGGTGGTCGAGGTGGCCATGCCGATGGCCTCCGCACCGGTGGATCGGGTCACCCTGCTCTCCCTTCGCGACGACGCCCTGGCCATGCTCCGCCGGCCCACCGATCGGCTCGATGGATTGGCGGAGCTGACGGCGCTGGCGGATGCCCTGGGCGATCCGCACATCGACCTGCAGGTGATGCTCCGGCGGTCGGCGGCGTTGCGCCAGGCCGAGCAGGAGGATCTGGCGACCGACCTGGCCAGGCGGGCCCGCGAGATCGCCGCCCAGCGCGGGGACCGAAGGGCTGAGCTCTCGGCGTGTCTGGAGCTCGGGCAGGCCCTCCTCAAGCTGAGCATGGGCGAAGGGTTCACCCCGTCGGCGGACGGCGACCCCGATGGAGCCGAGGAGGCCTACCGCGGGGCCGTCGCTCTCGCCGAGGAGCTCGGCGACGAAGCGAACCTGGCGGCCGCCGTGCGGGAGCTCGGCGTCATCCAGTTGGGGAAGCTGCGGACGTGGTTCATCGACCAGGTCCGGGCGGGGCAGCAGCTCCCGCTCATGGCTCGGTCGGCGGCGGGGGAGACGCTGGACGAGATCATGGTCACCCTCCCCATCGCCCCGCTGGCGTTCGAAACGCAGGGGTTGTTCCAGCGGGCCCTCGAGCTGTTCGAGAAGCTGGGCGACCGGCGGGGGGTGATGTCCACGGTCATCGCCATGGCTTACCTGCGGTTCGGTCCCGACATCCATGTTGGCGGCAACCCCGCGCGGCGGATCGAAGAGATCCGTCGCCTGACCACCCGGCTGCGCTCGCTCACCAACGAGACCGAGCGAGCCGTGGCGGACGCGCAGATGTTGTACGGCGCGCACGTCTTCGCCAGGGCGAAGATGATCCCCGACCAGGCCCTGGCCCGAGGCGAGGAAGCGTACCGGGCGGCCATCGTGATGGGGGACCGGTCGCTCGAGTTCCTGGCCGCGGGCGGGATCGCCATGGCTCACCTCGACCTGGGAGAGACCGAGGCGGCCAGGACATGGCTGGACCGGGCCGCCGGCGCGGCGGCGGCGGCTCCCACCCCGCTGCGGTCCCAGCGGCTCGGGTTGTGGCGGGGGCTCTGTGCCGCCGCGGCCGGGGACGCCGCTCACATGCGAGAGCACCTGGAGCGGGCCGTCCAGGCTGTCACGGAGCAGGGGCGCCCGGCGGCGCGGTGCGAGCTGCTGGCCCGGCTGGCCGTGGAGGCAGCCAGGTTGGGCGCCGAGCGCGCCGACGAGGAGCTACTCGCCCTGGCCGAGCGCTCCGCGCGAGAGGCCAAGGAGATCCTCCCGGCGCTCCCGGGCCACCCCCCGTGGGGAGCTCAGGCCGACGCCGCCCTGTCTGTGTGCGCCATGGTTCGGGGCGACGTCGATGGGGCACTGGCAGCCGCCCGCGCGGCCGTGGCGGACCTGCAAGCAGCCATGCGCGAGGATCTCTATCCGGAGATCCTGCTGCCCGTCGCCGGGGTCCTGCTCGCCGCCGGCCGGGACGACGAGCGGCAGCTGGTGACGATGTACCTCCAGGTGATGGTGGGGATGATCGCCCAGCGAACCCTGGACGAGGACGTCCGGGTGCGGTGGTTCCGGGGGCCGCTGGGCAGGGAGTTCGTTCGTCTCGTCGGGCCGGTCCAGGAGCACGCCCCCTCAGCGGAGGGAGGTTCGGCGCTGTTGGACGTGGAGGAACGGCGGTTGCTCGGCCTCCTCACGGAAGGCCTCACCAATCGGGAGATCGCCGAGCGGGTAGGGGCCACTCAGGAGGCTGTGGCCGTGCGGCTCCAGGAGATGTTCGCCAAGGTCGGGGCATCGTCCAGGGGCGAAGCCACGGCGTTCGCCCTTCGCGAAGGGATGCTCTAGGGTGCTCCGCGCTCGGGTCGATCGGCATCGCTGTATCGGCGCCGGCAACTGCATCACGATCGCCCCGACGGCGTTCGATTGGCACAAGGGCGACCTCCTGAAGGCCGACATCGTGGACACCGAGAGCATCGACGAGGAGTTGCTCCGGGAAGCGGCCTTCGCCTGTCCGACCCAGGCTATCGTGATCGAGGAGGTCTCCGAGCTGCTGCCCTGGCAGCTCCGGGCGGCCGGAGCCGTGCGGGCCCGGCGGGTGGTGAAGACGTTCATGTTCACCGACATCGAGGGATCCACGAACCTCGTGGAGGCGCTCGGAGACGAGGCCTGGGAGACGCTGCTCCGGTGGCACGACGAGACCCTGCGGGGGCTGTTCGCGGCGCACGGGGGCGAGGAGGTCGCCGCGACCGGCGACGGCTTCTTCGTCGGGTTCGACAGCCCGGAAGCCGCCCTCGCCTGTGCGGTGGCGATCCAGCGCCGTCTGGCCGAGCACCGTCAGACGGCCGGCTTCGCGCCTCAGGTCCGGATCGGCGTGCATGCGTCGCAGGCCACCCAGGTGGCGCAGAATTACCGCGGAAAGGGCGTCCACGAAGCCGCCCGGATCGCAGCACTGGCCGCCGGCGGCGAGATCTTCGCCAGCCAGGAAACGGGCGTCGGTTCCCGCTACCCGCTTTCCGAGCCGTGGTCGGTGACCCTGAAGGGCATCTCCGAGCCGGTCGAACTGGTCTCGATCGGCTGGCGCTGACCGGGCCGCCGACGGGACCGCGATCCGCACCCCTCGGGGCTACTCGGTGAGCTGGGTGATGCCGCGCCAGGCCAGGCGGACCAGTGTGTCCACGGCCTCAGCGCGCTGCTCCTTCGGCGCCGCGTGGTCTCGCTGCGCCGCGGTCTCGACCATCCCGATCAGGGCCAGGGCGACCACTTCGGCATGCTCGCGGTCCAGGCGGCCCTCGGACTCCCGCTCGATCAGGTTGGCGACCTCGGCGACCGCCGCGTCCCGCATCCGTTCGACCCGCTCCCGGAAGTCCTTCTCCGCCCCGACGCTCTCCTGCATCATCAGCCGGAAACCGTCCGCCTGCTCGTCGACGAAGTCGAAGTACGCCTGGAACGAGCGCCGGATCCGCTCGCGGTTGCCGACGGGAGAGTCCAGGGCTTCCCGGACCTTGTCGAGCAGGTCGGCGAGATCCTCGTCGAGCAGCGCCAGGTACAGGTCCTTCTTCGAGCTGAAGTGGTCGTAGAGGATCGGCTTGGTGATCCCTGCCTCCTTCGCCACCTCCTCCATGGAGACGCCGTGGAAGCCGGAGTTGCCGAACACCTTGCGCGCAACCTCGAGCAGCTGGGCCCGTCGCTCGGGGGCCCGCATCCGCCGTTTGGCGGTCTTCGGTGCCCCCGTCCTCGCTTCGGATTGACTCGGTGCCATTCGGGTATTATTACCGCACGGTAACCTACCGACAGGTAAGTTAGGCCGAAGACGAACGCGAGGAGGCCTCGAGATGGACTTTCAGCTTTCCGAGGACCAGCAGACCCTCCGCAAGTGGGTGCACGATTTCGCCGAGACCGAGATCCGCCCGGTCGCCTCGCACTACGACGAGACGGAGGAGTTCCCGTGGCCGGTGATCAAGAAGGCCTCCGAGATCGGGCTGTACACGCCCGAGTTCTACATGGACGCGGTGGCGAACGACCAGACCGGCTTGAATCTCCCCCTGGCCTTGGAGGAGACCTGCTGGGGCTGCGCCGGCATCTCCCTCGGCATCTGGGGGACCGGCCTGCCGCTGTCCACGCTCGCCTACTCCGGCACCCCGGACCAGCTGATGCATTGGGTGCCGCTCATGTTCGGCACGCCCGACGATCCGAAGGTGGCCGCGCTCTGTGTGACCGAACCCGGCGCGGGCTCGGACGTGAGCGCGCTGCGGACAACCGCGCGACGCGACGGCGACGAGTGGGTGCTGAACGGCCAGAAGATCTTCGCCACCAACGGCGGTCCGGCGAACGTGCGGATCGTGGTGGCCACCGTCGACCCGAACCTCGGCCATCGGGGTCAGGCGGCGTTCATCATCGGCCCGGACACGCCGGGGATCCGGGCGGGGAAGAAGGAGCAGAAGCTCGGGATCCGCGCGTCGGACACCTCCGAGGTGATCCTGGAGGACTGCCGGATCCCGCTGGAGAACGTGCTGGGAGGTCCCGAGAAGCTGGAAGCGAAGTTCGAGAAGGCTCGGAGCGAGGGTGCGCGTTCGTCCGCGGCACTGAAGACCTTCGAGATGACGCGGCCGTCGGTCGCCGCGCAGGCGGTCGGCATCGCCCGGGCGGCCTTCGAGTTCTCGCGGGACTACGCGAAAGAGCGGCAAACGTTCGGCCGGCCGATCATCGAGCACGAAGGGATCGCCTTCAAGCTGGCCGACATGGCCATGGAGATCGACGCCGCCCGTCTGCTCACCTGGCGCGCCGCGTGGCTCGCCCGCAACGGGACGTTCGAGCACGCCGAAGGCTCGATGTCGAAGCTCAAGGCCGGCGAGGTGGCGGTGGCCGTGACCGAACAGGCCGTTCAGATCCTCGGTGGCTACGGTTACATCAAGGACTTCCCCGTCGAGAAGTGGTACCGCGACGCAAAGATCTACACGATCTTCGAAGGCACGTCCGAGATCCAGCGGCTGGTGATCGGCCGGGCGCTGGCCAGGTCGTGATGCGTCAGGTTACTTGACGACCTCGGTCTCAGGGCCGGTGTCCGTGCTGGTCCGATCCGGGGCCGATCCGTTCGCAGACGCGCCGTCGCTCAGCACCGCCGGCAGGCGCTCGCCGGTCTCCACGGTGAGCCGGAAGACGTCCGGCCGCGAGTAGTGCCCCACCGGGTCGAACTGGTAACGGGACGAACGCGCCGTGGCGGCGTCGAGCTCCGCGTACAGGATCCCCTCCTCTTCGACCAGCGGGCCGGCCAGGACCTGTCCCTGCGGCCCGACGATCGTCGACAGGCCCCGAGACATCCAGTCGTCGTCCCCACCCCACAGCTCGCCCCGGCCGGGCACATCGTCCGGCACGTCGGACCCGCGCAGGAGCGGCGCCACCCCGATCACGAACACCCGGCCCTCCTTGGCGATGTGACGAAGAGTGGAAACCCATACGTCGCTGGTGTCCCAGGTCGGTGCGCACCACACGTCGATGCCCTGCTGGTACATCGCGTACCGGGCCAGCGGCATGTAGTTCTCCCAGCACGTGAGCCCGCCCAGCCGCCCGAACGGCGTGTCGAACACCGACAGGGTCGAACCGTCCCCGTACCCCCACACCAGCCGCTCGCCGCCGGTGGGCATGAGCTTGCGGTGCTTGCCCAGGTAGGAGCCGTCCGGTCCGAAGTAGAGCTGCGTGTTGTAGATCGTGCCTCCGTCCCGCTCGCGTTCGTTCACGCCCATCGAAACGTACGCCCGAGCCTTCTTCGCCGCACGGGCGATGGCCTCCGTCGCGGGGCTCGGTACCACGACCGAGTTCTCCAGCAGCCTGCCGTACAGCGCGTCCGAAACGCCGTCCCATGCCGGCGCCCGCCATACCCAGTCGGGGTACGTCGGCACGAAGGTCTCCGGGAACACGATCAGGCCGGCGCCCTTCGAGCCTGCTTCCGCGATCAGCGTGACCGCCTTGCCGACCGTGGCGTCCCGGTCCAGGAAGACCGGGGTAGCCTGAACCGCCGCCGCCATGACCTTCTCCATGTCGCCCGCCCTCCCTTAGGACGTGAGCATCGGCGCCCGGAAGTTCGCCCCTGCTCCGGACTTCGTCCATCTCCCCCTGGTCCGAACCTGCACGACGCCGGAGCCGACCACGTGCCAGTCCCGGCCGTCTCCGACCGCGGCGGTCCGCTCGTCGATCGTCATCAGCCGGGTCTCCCTCGGGACCGTTGACTCGATGAAGTCCGTGATGCCCGGGGCGAAGCTCTCAAGCATGTTCCAATGCGGGGCGAGCCAGGTGTTGGGGAATAGCCCGAGCCCCGGCTGCCATCGCTCGCCCTCGCTGGCAATGGTCGCCATGCTGTCAGGTGCCGCGGGACCCAGGCTCGCGATCCCGGCGCTGCACCCCGCGTAGGCCAGGCCCCGGTCCATCGCATCGAGCACCGCCAGCCAGAACGCCGAACCCGCCAGCGTCCTGGCCAGGTACGCCGGGTTGCCGCCGGAGAAGAACACCATCGACGTGCCCTCCAGCCGCCGGGCGAAAGAAGGGTCGTTCGCGTCATCCCGGGTCTTCACCGGGAGCGCTTCTGCAGCCACCCCCAACCGGCGGTAATGCGAACGCCCCATCCGAGCCCACGTGTCGAAGACCTTCGTTCCCTCCGGCGCGCTGGCCGTGGGCAGGATCAGGACCGAACCATCCCCGGTCGCCCGCTCCAACAGCCACCGGTCCACCGGCTCGGTCCACGGTTCGAACTCACCCGAGCCCAGCAGCCCGATGCTCCTGGACGCGGTCCCCTTGCGCGGGCTCATCCGCGCAGGGTCTCTGGCCGGAGCTCCTTGTCCAGGCGCCCCCCCAGTTCGGCCGCGACCTCGAGCGTGGCCTCCACGTCATCGGCTTCGGTCCGGAAGTTCACGATGCACGCCCGCAGGACGAAGGCCTCGTGCAGCACCGCGTTCGAACAGAACGCCCGGCCGTCCAGCTGGATCTCGGTCATCAGCCGTTCGTTCAGGACGTTCAGGTACTCCTCGCGGCCGGGATCGTCCGGGAGGTCGCTCGGGGCGTAGCGGAAGCAGCAGATCGACAGCGTCACCGGCGCCATCAGTTCGAAGTCCGGGTGGGCTTCGACGCGGGCGGCGAGGTAGCGAGCCAACTCGGCGTCGTGCGAGATGCGCCGCGCGAACGCCGTGCGGCCGTGGGCGAGCAGCGAGACCCACACCTTCAGCGCCTGGAACCCCCGGCTGAACTGCGGCCCCATCATCCCGAGGTCGATGCCGTGCCCCGAGGTCTCCTTGTCCTCGTGGACGTAGGAGGCGAGGGCGGCGAATGACAGCACCAGGTTCGACCAGTCCCTCAGGAGCACGCACCCCCCGGAATGGGGCGTGTACAGCCACTTGTGCGGGTCGAAGGAGATCGAGTCCGCCCGTTCGATCCCGGCGAACATCGGCCGGAGGTCCTCGGCCAGGACCGCCGGGCCACCGTAGGCCGCGTCGACGTGGAACCACAGGTCCCGGGCGGCGCACAGGTCCGCGATCTCGGGAAGCGGGTCGATGGCCCCGGTGGCCACGGTGCCGGCGGTGGCGATGACCCCGATCGGCCGGATCCCGGATCCGCGGTCCTGTTCGATCGCTTCGGCCAGCGCGTCCATCCGCATGCGGTAGTCGCCGTCCACCGGGATGGTCCGTACGCCCTCCCTGCCCATCCCGAGCATGTCGGCGGCGCGCTGGCTGACCACGTGCACCTCCTGGGAGGCGTAGAAGCGGAGCGCCGGTCCCGACCGGATGCCGCTGCCCCGCACGTCCCAGTTGGCCTTCACGTCCCGGGCCACCTTCAACGCGACGAAGACCGCCATGGCCCCGCCGGAGACCAGATAGCCGCCGGCGCTCTGGGGGTCGAGGCCGAACTCCCGGCAGAACCAACGCATCAACGCCAGCTCGATCTCGGTGGCCGAGGGGGCCAATCGCCACCCGCCGACGTTCATATTCAGCCCCGCGGCCAGCAGGTCGGCCGGAGCGCCCGGTACGGTGCCGGTCCCGCTGATGTAGGCCATGAAGCGGGGGTGTCCCGGATACATCGAGTACTCGAAGGTCATCGCCCGGAGGTAGTCGAACAGCTCGTCGTCGGGGAGGGGTTCGTCCGGGACCTCTCGAGCCATCGCGGCGCGAACCTGCCCGGCGTTCCACCGGCCGGCCACCGGCAGCTCGGGCAGGCGGCGGAGCAGCTCCTCCCACAGGTCCACTGTTCGGTCCGCGAAGGCCCGGGCCCGGTCCGCGTCCCAGTCGAGGTCGGACACGAGCGAGGGCCGCTCCATCTCCCCCTCCGGTTCCGGCATGGCCGCCAGCATAGCGACAAGAACGGGGTGCTTGGAATCCGCTGTCGAGGGGATCCGTCGCGGCGTTCCTTCCTAGGCGGGTTGGGCCCTGGTCTCCTCCCGAGCCACCCGCCGGGCCGCCTCCCGGGCCGGGACGATCTCTCGGATGCGGGGCGGAAGAGCCGGCCGGAGGAGCTTCAGTGTGGCGATGCTGCCTCGGAGTTCGACCTCCCGGAGCGCATTCCACCGCACGCCGTACTGCTCCCGGAGCGGCTCGGGGAGCGTGCCGAAGGCCCACTTCGCCACGCGCTTCAGGACCGGCCGCCACGGTACCTCGCGGGGCGGTCGCCGGATGAGGTCCGCCACCTTCAGGGTGTCGCCGGTGACGCGGAGGATGCCGGATGCTGCGATCTCGTCGATGTACGCGCGAAGCTCCCGGGCCGTGGGGGGGATCTTCGAACGGTCCAGGCCGAGCAGCTCCGCCCCGGCCATCTGCTCCCGGTGATAGAGGTCCCGGCCGGCTTCGTCCAGACGCCCAACCGTGAGCCGTTCGAACAGGAGCTGCGAATCGACCAGGCAGGCGTGCACCCACAGCAGGAGCTCAGGGTCGGTGGCGTCGTAGGCGACGCCGGTGACCTCGTCGATCCCGTGGACGCCCTCGTGGACGAGATTGATCCGGCGGGCCGCTTCCAAGGCCTGCTCCCGCGTCCCGAAGGTGATCGTGTAGGTCATCTGCAGCGTGCGCTCGAGGCGCTTCCACGGGTTGCGCTCGTAGAACCCCGTCTGGCGAGCGCCGGCCAGTACGAGTGGGTGGGCGGCCTGCATCAGCAGGGCACGCGCGCCGCCGAACAGCACGGTCGTCTCCCGGTTGACCTGCCAGGAGACCGAACCCGGCCCGAACAGCCCCGCTTCGGACGACACATCGCCGGCCACCCAACCACTGTACGCGCCGGACCGCGCGTGGCCGGTCCCGATCCGGGTAACGTCTCGGCCAGATGAGCGGGGAGCCCCCCAGCCTGGTCGGGATCTTCGGCACCGGGGTCATGGCCCACGGGATCGCCCGCCTCTGCCTGGCGCGCGGGATGGGGGTCGTGGTGCGGTCAGGGAGCGACCGGCGGGCCATCGACCTGACCGCCCAGCTGGAGCGCGAGAACCCCCGATACTTCGTGTCCGCGTCGGTGGAGGACCTCCCGAGGTGCGAACTGTTCCTCGAGGCGACCGTCGAGGAGGCGGAGACGAAGTGCCGGGTCTTGGCCGAGACGGAGCCGAGCCTGCCGGAGGACGCGCTGATCGCTACGACGACGTCGTCCCTTTCGATCACCGCGCTGGCCTCCGCACTGCGAGCGCCGGAACGCTTCCTCGGACTGCACTTCTTCAACCCCGTCTCGAAGATGAAGCTGGTCGAACTGGTGGCCGGGGTCCGGACGTCCCGGGAGACTGTCGAGCGTGGGCGGCGGTTCGTCGAGCGCCTCGGCAAGCACCCGCTCGGCTCGCCCGATCGTGCCGGCTTCCTGGTCAACCGGCTGCTGTTCCCGTACCTGAACGCCGCGGCGCGGCTCGCCGAGAGCGGATTCGCGACCGCTGCCGAGGTGGACCTCGCCATGTCGCTGGGGGCGGGGCATCCGATGGGGCCGTTCGCGCTGATCGACCTGATCGGGGCCGACGTGACGGCGACGATCGGCGATTCGCTCCACAAGGAGTTCGGGCGAAGCGGGGATTCGCCCCCTCCCGAGCTCCGGCGGCGGGTCACAGCCGGCCGACTCGGCCGCAAGACGCGCCAGGGCTATCACCCGTATCCGAAGAAGAAGAGGGCGTGACGCCGGCGGTGGTCAGCCGCCGGAAGCGATCAGTGCGGCCAGCATCGTGATCCGTGGCACGACCGAGGTGAGGTCGAGCCATTCGTTCGGGGCGTGATCGCCCCCTCCGACCGGTCCCAGGCCGTCCAATACGGGCACGCCGATCCCGGCGACGGGGTTGGCGTCCGACGCCCCGCCGGTCGCGGCGTCCCGAAGGTCGAACCCGACCTCGGCGGCGATGGCCTGGGCGCGTTCGACCAGCTTCCCGGTCGCCTCGGTCTTCTCCATGGGCGGGAACCCGCCACCCCGGATCATCTCCATGCGGGTCTCGGGTACCACCGGGGTGCCGAGCAGGAGCTCGATCTCGTCGAACACCTCCTCCTGCGCGGCCAGGGTCGGCACGCGGACGTCCACTCGAAGGTCGCATCGCTCGGCCACCACGTTCGGCCGGATCCCGCCCGAGATCTGTCCGACGTTCACCGTCACGCCGACCCACCGGCCGTTCAGCCCGTGCAGGGCCAGGATGGTGTGCGCGGCCTGGAGGATGGCCGAACGTCCGCGTTCGGGCTCCACACCGGCATGGGCCGCGCGGCCGAGCACGCTGACCCGCACATCGGTCACGCCCTTGCGGGCGGACACGATGTCGCCGTTCTCCCGGGCGCCCTCCAGCACGAAGCAAAGGTCCGCGTCTCGGGCCTGCTCGAGGATCAGCGGGCCGCTGAAGGGCGAACCGATCTCCTCATCGGGGTTGCACACGTAGGCGATGTGGCCGAAGTCGCCGAACCCGGTCGCCTGCAGCGCCGTCATCGCGTAGAGCCCGGCGAGGAGCCCACCCTTCATGTCGGACACCCCCGGCCCAAGCGCCAGCGAGCCGTCCACGCGGAACGGGCGTTCGGCGGCGGTCCCCGCCGGGAACACGGTGTCCATGTGCCCCACCAGCAGGACCCTCCGGCCGGCGGGGGCGCCTCCCGCGAGGCGAGCGATCACCGCATCGCCCAGCCGGTCCTCGCCTCCCTGCCCGGGCGAATGATGGACCCTGGCCACCTGCCAGCCGGCCGCTTCGAAGCGTTCCTGCATGAAGCTGGCGACTCGGTTGACCCCCTCCGGGACGAACGTGCCGCAATCGAGGTCGACCAGCGTGCGGAGGTCGGAGACGTACGCGTCGTAGGAACGTTCGACCTGCCGGCGGATGTCCGAGACGGTGGGGGAAGAAGAGCCGTGCTCCGGCGTCACTCCCCGGCGACCTCCTCGGCCGGTTCGGTGCCGTTCGCCTCCGGGGCGCCCTCCTCGGCCGACCCACCAGCCGGGGTCTTGAGGATGCGCAGGAGGGCCTCCATCTCGTTATCGGAAGGGGTCGCGGTCACCCCGCGCCCCCGGGCCGCGGCGAGCACGGTTCGCAGGTTCGCTTCGGCCATCTCGAGCTTCGTCTCGAGCTCTTTGACCCGTTCGAAGAGCCGCGAGGCGCGCTGCTCAGCCTCGATCCGGGTGGCCTTGTTGTCCTTGGCCTCCCGGCGAAGATGGTCGGCAGCCGCGATGGCCTCGCCGGCCTCTCGGCCCAACTCGATCACCCGTTCGACCACAGCCCGCCCGAGGTCGGAGTAGGTCGGCCTTCGTTCGCCGTCCGGTGTCTCAGCGCGGCCGCCGCCGGCCTTGCGCCGCGGCTTGCGCTTCCGGGGAGCGCGGGGAACCGATTCCGGCTCGCCGGGATCGAGTGGGCGCGGGTCGATCAAGCGGTAGCGGCCGTCCTCGACTTCCAGACGGCGGCGCGCGGCAAGGGCGCGGACAGCTCTCGCGACTGCCAGAGGATTCGGCAGTCCGGCCTCCCTGCCAATGTCAGCAGGTGGCCGATCCAAGAGGTCGCCCGGAGCAGTCGTCGCCGAAGCGACGGCTAGGAATGCATTGGCGGCCTGTAGGCTCTGCTCGTTCAAGAGATCCCCTTACCGACGGTGCTAGATAGTGACAGTTTTCAAAGCGAGACGCAATGGGCGGCGGTAAAGTCCCCGGCATGCCGCGCCGCGATGTCTCAGAGCCGGTCGAGCTTCGAGTCCTGGACGGACCGAACCTGTACTTCACACGCCCGGCAATCAAGTTGACGCTGGCCGTGCCCGGTTGGCTGGGGCTCTCCGAGGGCCGGGCCGCGGCCCTGGCCGCTCGGATGGGGCTGTCGGACGCGTCCCCCGTGTCCTACCGCCCTGGACCGCCGCGCTCCGAGGCGCGCCGCCGGTTCGTCCGCCGGATCGCCAGCCACGTGACCAAGCGGGTGGCCGAGGAGACCGGGACCTCGCTCGCTGTACGAGCCCGGCCCGGTTCGGAGCCCGACCACGTGGTTGTGGCCTATCCCTGGCAGCATCGAACCGCGGCGGAGGCCCTGGGGCAGGAGGTCGCCGCCCTGGTGACGAACGCCCTCGACGGCCGGCGTTCGTTCTCCCGCCTAGTGCGGGAGGCGGGCATCCGGCTTCGAGACGTCGAACCCGGCCCCATTCCGGTCGTGCCCGACCCCGCGATCCCGGTGATCGCGGTGACGGGGACGAACGGGAAGACGACCACGGTTCGGCTGCTCGCCCACCTGGTCCGGGCGGCGGGCAGGACCGTGGCCTACTCCTCGACAGATGGCGTTTATGTGGGCGACCGGCTGGTGGAGGCGGGCGACTACTCGGGGTTCGGCGGCGCGGCGCGGGCGCTGGCCCAGCCTGGGGTGGACGTGGCGGTGCTGGAGACCGCCCGGGGCGGGATGTTGCTTCGGGGAATCGGGACGCTCCACAACGACGTGGCGGTGGTGACCAACGTCTCCGCCGACCATCTGGACCTCCATGGCATCCGGACCGTCGACCAGCTGGCCGAGGTGAAGTCCTCGGTCACCCGGATCACCCGGCCGGGCGGATGGGACGTCCTGAACGCCGACGACCCCCGGGTGCTGGCCATGCGGCGGATCGCCCGGGGCCGGCCGTGGCTCTTCTCGCTGGACCCCGACCATCCGGCCATCCGCACCGTCCTGGGCGAAGGCGGCCGGGCCACCAGCGTGATCGACGGCGCGTTGTCGGTGCTCCTCCCCGGCCGGGATCCGCATCGCCTGCTGCTCCTTGAGGATGTGCCGGTCACCCTTGCCGGGATCTCCCGAAACAACGTGCAGAACGCGATGGCCGCAGCCTCCGCCGCCCTGGCGGTGGGTCTTCCCGAACGGGCGGTCGTGCGCGGGCTGAAGTCGTTCGTTCTGGACGAGGTGTCGAACCCAGGACGGGCGAACCTCTACGAGCTGGACGGCCGCATCGTGGTGATCGACTACGCGCACAACGAAGCGGGCATGCGGGGCATGACGGAGGTCCTTCGCGGCCTATGCCGGCCCGGAGGCGAGGTCTGGCTCTCGTTCTGCACTGCCGGCGACCGGACGAACCAGATCCTCCACGACCTGGGGTACACGGCCGCCCGGGGGAGCGACCACCCCTCGATCGCTGAACTCCCCCGATACCTCCGGGGACGCGATCCGCAGGATCTGTACGAGCGTCTTCGCGCCGGCGCGGAAGACGGCGGCGCGAAGGACGTGCCGGTGCTGCCCGACGAAGTGCACGCGCTGACGTGGATGCTCGACGAGTCTCGGCCGGGCGACGTCATCGGGATCACCGCGCTGGGGCAGCGGCGCGAGCTGTTCGCCCTGCTGCGAGGACGCGACGCCGCGCAGGTCACCCCCTCGCGGGTCCGGGCCCTCGTCCGTCGTGCCAGGCGCACCTAGAGCGCCGGCCTCTGGTCGAAGGGGATCGGGGAACGCTCGCTCCTCCCACCCCGTCCTACGCGTACAACCAGGGAAACGGGAGGTGGCGCCATGTCCGGTCGCAAGGCGTTCGTCGGTTCGATCGTGCTCGCGATGGCCCTCGGGCTCTTCGCGGCGGCGTGCAGCTCGGCCCGGACCACGGCCTCGGCTCCCAACGCGACAAGCTTGGGCAAGGGCGCGGCGGGCGCCCCCGCGGCACCGAGGAGCGCGCCCAACCAACAACGGAGCGAGGCGTTCGCCGGCACCGTCGACGTGCCGGTGCTTCAGCCGAAGGTCGTCAAGAACGCGGACCTGTCGCTCCGCGTGAAGGCTGGGACCTTCGCGGACGTGTTCCAGCAGGCCACGCTGGTCGCCGGCCGGCACGGCGGGTACGTCGCCTCCTCGCAGACCAACGGCAGCCGCCTGCACAGCGGGTCGGTCGTCATCCGCGTCCCCGCTGAGCAGTTCGACGCCGCGCTGGCTGACCTGCGGGGGCTGGGCCGCGTGGAGTCCGAACACGTCTCCGGCGACGACGTCACGGCGCAGTTCGTCGACCTCCAGGCTCGGCTGAAGAACTGGCAAGCCCAGGAGGCGGTGCTTCTCAGGCTCATGGACCGGTCCACGTCGATCTCGGACAGCGTCCAGGTCGAACAACAGCTCCAGGACGTCCAGCTGAACATCGAGGAGATCACCGGGCAGCTCCGCGTACTGGGCGACCAGGCCGACTACTCCACGATCACGGCCGGCATGGCCGAGGTCGCCCCCGTCGCCACCCAGCCGACGCAGCAGTCCCGGTTCGCCCGGGCATGGCGGACGGCCGCCCACGCGTTCGTCGCAGCCATGAGCGGCCTGGTCGTGGCGATCGTCTTCATCCTGCCCTTCGGCCTGCTGGCGCTGCTGGTGGCGCTGATCGTGCTGGCCATCCGCCGGCTACGGGCGCGGGTTCCGGCAGCTCCCACGGCGCCCCCGGCTGGCTGAGCCGAAGCGGTCGCCTCACACCGGCCCGGAACCGAATCCCCTGTCGTACGCTGCTGAAAGGGGAGGTGGCATCCGAAGGTGTCGAACACGTCCAAACGCCATCCGGGCAAGCGGACATCGGGCTCCCATGGTCCGTCGGAGCGGCGGAGCGGGGCGGTCGGCGGGCTGGGCGGCACGGCTGCGGTCGCCGCGCTGGCCGCCGTCGTCCACACGGTGGTCTCCTCCGTGCCGTTCCCACCGCTGTCCATCTCCCAGGTGCTGGTTCGAACCACCTCCGGCGGGGTAGACAGCTTCTTCATCGACCGCCTTGGCCACTGGGCGCAGCGGCTCGCGGTGGCCGGGACGTGCATCATGTTCCTAGCCTCCGGACTGGCGCTCGGGCTCCTCATCCCAGTGCTCCGGCGGCGGATGCATCCCTATGCCGCAGGGGCGCTGAGCCTCCTGCCGCTGTGGGTCGTGTCGTTCGCGCTCTACGTGGCGATGCCCCAGTCGGTAGGCAGGTGGGTGTTCGCCGCCGCGACATTTCCCGTGTTCGTCGCGGGCGGCGTCCTCGGCGGGAGGGTGTTCCTTCGGCTTCGGGTCAGCACCGAGGGGGCGCCTGCGACCGGGTCCCAGGCGGTGGGGTACCGGAAGCCCACCGATCCCTCCCGCCGCATGGTCCTCAGGGCCGCGTGGTGGGGCGGGTTGGGGATGCTGCTGGGTGCGGCGAACCTCGGTCGCCTGGTCCGGCCGGGCAAGGACCCCGGAACCGAGGGTCTTCGATTGGCCCACCTGATGGTGGAGCCGATGCCGCCCCGCAGCCCTGGGGACGCCGCCTTCGCGCAGATCCCCGGTCTGACGCCGGAGGTCACGTCCATCGCGGCGCACTACGTGGTCGACGAGGAGATCATCGATCCGTCGATCGACGCCACCACTTGGCGCCTGGCGGTCGGCGGGCTCGTCGATCATCCGCTGCAGCTCACGTACGCGCAGCTGAAGGCGCTGCCGGCCGTCGAACGCCACCAGACCCTGGAATGCGTCAGCAACAAGGTGGCGGGCCACCTGATCTCGACAGCGAAGTGGATCGGCATCCCGCTCCCCGAGATCCTCGACCGGGCTGGCGTGGAGTCCGGGGCGGCGGAGGTCGTGTTCGAGGCGGCGGGGGGGTATTCGGACTCCCTGTCGATCGACCAGGCCATGGACGAGAGCACCCTGATCGCGATCGGCATGAATGACCACGTGCTGCCGCGAAGCCACGGATTCCCTGCCCGGCTCCTGTCGATCGGCACCTATGGGATGAAGAACCCGAAGTGGCTGACGGGGATCCGGGTCGTGAGCCGGCCGTACGCCGGCTTCTGGGAGCAGCGCGGCTGGTCGAAGCCAGCCGTGGTGAGGACGTCCTCCCGGATCGACGTCCCCGTGGACGAGTCACAGATCGGCCGCTCGGCGACCATCGCGGGCATCGCCTTCGCCGGCGACCGGGGCATCTCGAAGGTCGAGGTCTCGACGGACGGCGGGAAGTCGTGGGCGCCCGTTCAGCTGGAGACGGCGCTCGGCCCGTACACCTGGCGGCGATGGCTCTATCGGTGGACCCCGTCGGCGCGGGGACGGCGGGAACTCCTGGTCCGGGCGACGGACGGGCGGGGTCACCTGCAGTCGCCGCAGATCGCGGACCCGTTCCCGAGTGGCTCTGGCGGGTACGACTCCGTCGACGTCAATCACTGATCGGCCGGGGGCCGTTCCTGCCGTCCTGATGCCGGATGTTCCTCGGAAGGACGGCTAGATGAACCTCCCACGGACATCATTGAGGACCCGGTCGATCGGTCGGGCGCCATCAAGCCCTCCGTGCGGACGGTGTAGTTGTACCCCATGAGGTAGGCCGGTAGGGCGGCCACTCGGTGGGCGGCGCTCCGTTACGGGCGGCGGTACGCCCAGCCCCGGAGGAGGTGCCCGACCATGGCCTCAGCCTTGCCGTTGGTCCGCAGCGTGTAGGGCCGGGTCCGCTTGTAGGTGATCCCGTGTTCCGCCAGGCATGCGGCGAACGGTCCCGGGCGGTAGGGCGTCCCGTTGTCGGTCAGGATGGGCAGACCCGTCGAGGGCTCGAGTGGGCCTGGTCGAGCGGTTGCCAGGCCCTCTTCGCCAGCTCGCGGTAGCGCCCCACCCACTTGGACCCGGTCTGCCGGGACACCCCGGCCGCCCAGGACGCCCTGGCGACCGTCCACCCCTCCTCGATGACCCGTCGGCCCAGCGTGAGGCGGCCATGAACGGTCAGCCGCGCGCTGCCATGATGCACGAGGCCCTCCCTTCGGTCGCGGCTTGGACACCACGAACCGAAAGGCAGGGCCACCCACGTGTCAACGATGTCTGTGGGCGGTTGAGCTAGACGCTGAACTCCGCCAGGTCTGGGTCGCCGCCGAGCCCTTCGATCTGGCCCTCACCGTCGCGAGCGGCCAGCACCAAGGGCTGGGCTAGCGTGCGCCGGGATTCGAGCTCCTTCCACACCTCGGTGGCGTAGTCGACGCACAGGACGACGAGATCGCCTGCCCGGCTCCGGTCGAGAGCGCGGCGGGTGGCGTCCATCTCATCCAGCACGATCTCCACGTTGCCCACCCGCGCTCCTCCCCGGACCGCTTCCTGGACGCCTTCCATGATGTGCGCGGCGGTCTCGCCCAGCTTGCGCCCGCGGGTGTTCTTGTCCTCACGGATGATGATCTCGTCGAAGTGCCGCCCGGCGACCTTGCCCAGCTCGCGCATGTCTTCGTCCCGACGGTCGCCCGGCGTGGCCACCACCGCGACGCGGAGGTTCGCCTGCCAGGAGGGCACTCCCGGCGCTCCCCCCACCGGTGCCGAGGACGTCATCCGCTCCACGAAGTCCCCGACGGTCTCCAGGCCCGCGGCGTTGTGCGCATAGTCGATGAGGACCCGTACGCCGTTCAGCTCGAACAGGTTCAGCCGGCCGGGCGCCTGGTAGATCGACGTGCTGAATGAACGCAATCCCTGGCGGATGTCGTGGATGTGGGCGCCGGCGGCGTGGGCGGCGGCGGCAGCGGCGAGGGCGTTCGCCACCATCATCCGGGCTCGCCCTTCGAACGTGACCGGAAGCTGGTGGACCCACCCGATCGGCATGATCCTGCGGCCCTCTCTGATCACCATCATCTCGCCGCGCGGACCGGATTGGAGCGAGACCGCCTTCCTCCCGCGGCGGACCCAGCGCTCGACCAGCTCGTTCTTCTCCTGCATCGTGAAAAGGACGACCGATCCGCTGCAATGCTTGCGCATGTCGGCCACCAGTGGGTCGTCGGCGTTCAGGACCGCGTACCCCGTGCGCGGGACCGCCTCCACGACCACCCGCTTCACCGCGGCGAGCTGTTCGACCGAATGCACGTCCTTCAGCCCGAGGTGATCGCCGGTCACGTTCGTCACCACGGCCACGTCGTTCCGCTGGTAGCCCAGGCCTTCCCGGAGGATGCCGCCGCGGGCGACCTCGAACACCGCGAAGTCGATCCGGGGATTCTGGAGGACCATCTGGGCGGACTTCGGCCCGCTGGCGTCGGCCCGCTTCACCAGCCGCTCGTCGAGGTAGATGCCGTCGGTCGAGGTCATGCCGACCTTCTTGCCCATCCCTTTGAAGATGTGGGCGATCAACCGGACGGTGGTGGTCTTCCCATTCGAACCGGTCACCGCGATGATCGGGATGCGCGACGGCGTGCCGGGTGGGAACAGCAGGTCCAGGACCGGCTTGGCCACGTACTGGGACTCGCCCTCGGTGGGATGTGTGTGCATACGAAAACCTGGCGCCGCGTTCACCTCGACGATGGCGCCCCCGGTCTCCCGGACGGGCTGGGAGATGTCCGGCGTCAGGAAGTCGATGCCGGCCACGTCCAATCCGACCACGCGGGCGGCCTCCTCGGCGATCTCGACGTTGTCCTCGTGCGCCTCCCACGTCCGATCGATGGAGATGCCACCGGTCGACATGTTGCCCGTGGAGGCCAGCTTCACGAAGGCCTCCGCCGGCGGCACGTCGTCGAGGCCGAACCCCTGCTTCTTCAACAGGCGCTCGGCCTCCTCGTCGATCTTGATCCGGGTCAGGACCTTCTCGTGGCCGATGCCGCGCCGGGGGTCGGCGTTGGTGATCTCGACGAGCTGTCGAACGGTGTGCTCTCCGTCGCCGATCACGTGCGCCGGGAGTCGCTGGGCGACGGCCACCATCTGCCCGCCGATCACCAGCACGCGGTAGTCGTTGCCGGTGACGTAGCTCTCCACCATGACCAGCGGCCGGCGGGCCTCTTTCAGTGACCGCTTGTACGCCGAACGCAACCCCCGTTCGTCCCGAAGATCCAGCATCACCCCGCGGCCGTGGTTCCCGTCGATCGGCTTGGTCACCACCGGGTAGCCGATGCGGCGGGCCGCGGCGGCCGCCTCGTCCTCGCTTTGAACAATCTCGCTACGGGGAACGGGCAACCCGGCGGAGGCCATGAGTTGCGTAGTGAGTTTCTTGTCGCCGGCGATGTCGACCGCGAGCGCGCCAGTCTTCGACGTCATCGTCGCCCGGATGCGCTGCTGGTACATCCCTTGCCCGAGCTGGACCAGCGAGGCCTCGTTCAGCCGGATCCACGGGATGTCCCGGCTCATCGCCTCGTCGATCAGGGCCTGGGTGGACGGCCCGAACGCCCGGCGCTCGGCCAGACGGATCAGGTTCTCGACCTCGTGTTCGAAGTCGAAGTCGGTCTCCGGCCGGACGAGATGGTTGACCAGACGGACGGCCAGCTCGCCGGCGGCCAGGCCTACGGACTCCTCGCCGTAGCCGTAGATGATGTTGTAGGTGCCGGGGTCGCCGGCGCTGCGGGTCTTCCCGCGCGGGATGTGGATGCCGGTCTCCCGTTGCAGCTCGAGCGCGATGTGCTCCGCGACGTGTCCGACCCACGTCCCGTCCGCCAGGCGCTCCAGGAACCCGCCGGGGCGACCGAGTGAGCAGGAGTGTTCGGCCAGGCCGGGCAGCAACTCGACGAGCTGCTCGTTGAACCCGGGCAACGTGTTCGTCGGCCAGTGCTCGAGGGAGCCCAGGTCCACCAGCAGCCGGATGGCCGGCTCGTACGACCAGAAGTTCGGGCCACGGAGGACCTGGGTCTGGACGATCCTGAGGTCGGGTCCGGCGGGTGGCTTCTCCGCCGCCATCTCCCGCTTGGCGCGCTGGCGCTCCGACCGCGTTCGGGTGCGCGAAACGGTCTCCTCGTCGCTCACTCCGACGCCTCGCGTTCCGTCCGCGCCCGCCGCGCGCGGGCCTGTCGCCGGTCGAGCACGAAGCTGTTCGCGCCCTCCGCCGCGATCTCCTGGGACAGCCGCCGGAGCCGACGCCGCTGCGATTCGGGCACGTGCATGGCCTTCGGCGTGGTGTCGAACGCCGGCGGGAGCAGCGTGCGCGACGACAGGTCGAACCGGTACCCGGCCGGGAGCGAGTGGAGGATGGCGCCCGAGACCATCATCGGGCGGTGGGCCTTGATCTGGAAGGCGTCGGTGACGATGTGCGAACCGTCCACCACCGTCACCGCGCCTCGACCGATGACCTCGAACGTCTGGTCCGGGTAGACGATGGCAGCGGTATCCTCGTCCAGCCCGATCCCGACCAGGCCCGGCGACTGTGCGACCACAGCCAGCAACCGTCCCAGCCGGGTGCGCTGTTCGAAATGCTGGTCGATGACCACGTTCCGGAGCAGTCCGAGACCGGCCGAAACCTGCGCCATGCGGTGTTTCGGCGTCGCGCCGGATGCGCCGAACGCCATCATGTGGGTGCTGACCGCGCTGGCCCCGGCCGACGTTCCGGCCACCACCGCGCCGCGTTGATGCTCCCGGAGGATCGCGTCGCCGAGCTTCGTCCCGCCCACCACTGATGAGAGCCGGAGCTGGTTGCCACCGGTCAGGAAGATCCCGGTAGCCCCCTTCAGGACGGCCGCGAGCTCGGAGTTCTGTGCCTCCGCCCTGGTCAGCGGGCGGATCCCCGAGACCTCGCCGGCGCCGAGTGCGGTGAACAGCTCCCGGTACAGGCCGGTGGCCTCCTCTCCCAGGCTGGAAGCGGTGCTGACCACCACGATGTGCCCGTCCTGACCGCCGGCCGTCTTCACGAACCGGTTCAGGATGACGCGGTCGCGGAGCTTGTCTTCTGCGCCCCCGATAACCATGACGGGACCAGGCCGCAACTGATCGGCCGGATGATCGGGGTGTCCTGACGGCGCAGCGCCCATCCGCAGGCCAGTCTACCGACTGGGTTGGAGCGGGGACAGGACGGCTTCGGGAACCAGGCGAGCGGATCTCGATCGCGAGACGGGCCCTCCGGGGCCGTCTCGCACTTTCGCGGCTCCTCGGGCGAGGTGGGCGTTCCGCCGAACCTCAGCGCGTACCCTGGTGCCGTGCTGGTGATCATCGGTGCGCTGATCCTCGGTCTGGCCGCCGGCCTCTTGGCGGGTGGCAGTTTCACCGTGCTGTCCGAGACCCATTTCCGGTGGTGGGGCCTGGCCCTGCTGGGGCTGGTTATGCAGCTGATCCCGATCCCCTCGTCGAGCACCGGCGGGCACCGGCTGGGCGTGGTCGTCCTCGTGGCTTCGTACGCTGTCCTGCTGGCGTTCGTCGCTGCGAACATCCGGTTCGGCGGGTTCGCGTTGCTGGGGCTCGGTCTGGTGCTGAACGCGGTCGCCATCGGCGTCAACGGGGGGATGCCGGTCAGCCCCGGCGCCATCCGTGCGGTGGAGGGTGTGCACGTCGCGCAAGGCGTCCGGCGGCTCGAGGAGCACGGTGGGGGGAAGCACCATCTCCAGCGGCCGGGCGACAAGCTGATCCCGCTCACGGACGTCATCGGCATCGGGGGACCAGTGCGAAACGTGTTCAGTCCGGGCGACCTAGTCTCGATGGTCGGGATGGCCTGGGTGGTCGCGGCGGCGACTCGAGGCCCCGCCGGCAAGCACGCTAGGCCGAGACGGCAGGGCGGTCCTTCGGATGCCGCTCAGCCGAGCGGTCCTCCACCTCATCCCACCGAAGCGGGCGAGGAAGGATGGCCGGACCGGTCGGCTCGGGGCCATCCGTAGCTTCCGCCGAACCCTCCGCGTGAAAGGGAGCCATCGTGTCCGGCGTGGCCGACGGCGAATGGGGGCTCGTGCCGACTCTCCCCCCCCGGGTCTCCGCTTCGGCCTCGCTCTCGCTCGCAGGCCTGGCGTCACCCCGAAGCTCGGGATGGTCCGCTCGCGGTCGGCGTCGGCGAAGGAGTCGATGCGTGACGCCAGGCCGGAGGGGGCCGGTGGTGGAACCGGTGGGAGGCTGCGGCGTGGGGTGCTCCTCCATCGGGTTGCCGTTCTCGGCGGAGGCCTGTGTGGCCTCTTCGACCCACACCCTGGGGAACGTGGCAGTGATGGCGGAACCGTGGCCCGGTGCGCTCTCCCTCGTGAAGGTTCCACCGGCGACGAGCGCTCGCTCCCGCATCATGACCGAGCCTAAGTGCCCTTCGGGCTGCGGGGCCGAAGTGTCGAAACCGTTGCCGTCGTCCTTGATGGAGAGCCGGACCCCATCGTCGGCCTCATGCAGCGAGATCCAGATGTTCCCGGCCTCGGCGTACTTGAGCGAGTTCGTGGCTGCCTCGCGGGCGATCTGGTAGATGAGGAGCTGGATCGGCGGGGGAAGCGCAACCTCGACCACGTCGGCGCTGATGCGCGTGGGTCCACCCCGGCTCATGTCATCCGCGAAGCTCTGGATCGCTTCGGCCAGACCCCTGCGGCCGATGGGCGATCGATGCAGGTCCCGGATGAGGGCACGGACCATGTCGGAGGTCTGTTGCTTGGTCTGGAGGATACCGTCCAGGTCCCGGGTGACCGCATCGACCTCTCCCAGCTGGAGCCGTTTCTTGGCCATCTCGACCTGAAGGGTGAGGCGGAAGAGCTGTTGGGCGAGATCGTCGTGGAGGTAGCCGGCGATCTGCATCCGCTCGTCCTGTCGCTCCTCTGCCATCCGGTTCGAAAGCGCCCGCAGAACCTGTTCGCGGTCCTTGAGCTCCTTCCCCGCCTCCTCCAGGGCGAGGTTCCGGAAGAACATCTGCCGGGCGAAGATCAGCGGAAATATGAAGGCCGCGACGGAGAGTAATCCGACAGCGTCGTAGAGCCTCGCGATGACAAGACCAACGAATCCGAGACCTAGGTAGTTCAACAAGAACTCGTTGACGGCCCCGACCCGCAACTCCGACAAGACCTCCCGAACCGGACGCTTTCTCACGACTCGGATGAACGTCGCGACCAAAGCAACGTTCGCCAAGTAGGAGGATGCGGTGGCCAATGCCAGCGCGCCTGTCACGACATAAACAGATGCTCGAGAATCCGCCACGGCACTGAGGGTTAGCGTCCCGATGAACAATGAGATAGCCAGCTGTGATCGGTTGAAGAGGGCCGTAAGGATCGGAATGGTTCTCGCGACCTCCCTGGGGTCAGAGCTGCCGACAAAGGTGACCAGTGCGACGATCCAGGGATCCCTATAAAGAATCGCGACCCCGAGGAGGATCGGGTAGCTCAGGCTCAGTCGGAGATCTTTGCTCACAGGGACTGGAAGCAACTCGACCACGGCGACAGTGATCGTCCAAAGAAGGAGGCTGGCCAAATTCTCCCTTGGCCGTGGATGAAGGAAGACAAGCGGCCGGCGAGAGATCTCCAAGGCGAGGCCGCCGATTACGGAAGCGACGACCAACAGCATGAACGCCAAGGCGGGCCTGTCTCTTGAGCCCTCTCTTATCCCATTTCCCATGAGTCCACCCGGAGATCGGAACTTAGTGCCGTCCAAGGAATCCTCGGCGTCGATCGAGTGACAGGCAATCGGCCGTCTGCCCGAGTTCGTAGCCTACAGCACATGCTGTAGAGCGGGTGTACACTTGACCCCCAAATGGGGGACCCCCGAAGATATGACCAAGTTAGGGCGAATGGCGGATATCACGAAGTGGGGAGGTGATTTTGCGGATGAGAGCTTATCGGAGGGTCGCGATTGCTTTGGGATCGCTGGCTGCTCTCCTCGTAGCAGGTGGAGCACTCTGGAAGGTCTAGCGGCCTCGGAGGTTAGGCATGGTTCAGCCACGTCCCGGTGGGCTTTATGCTGGGGCGGTTTTGTGGTGTTTCGGGGGCGCCATGGAGCCTGTTCATGAGGCTTCGGGGCACGTAGAGGTCGAGCTGTCGTCCTCTGGGGTTCATCTTGCGAAGGAGCGGCTACCCCTGGGCTAACCAGCCCTGCGCTAGGAGGCGGTAGGACAAGTCCCGCCGCGGCGGTCACTGGTTTGGTCAACCGCCAAGCTTGTCGAAGACCATGCGGGTAGCGGAAGCGCGTCGACAACCATGACGAGTGCTACCTAAGGAAGCAGTCGGGGAAAATCGAGGCGGAGTTGTAAGGGATGTGACGAAATGGCTCCGCCAAGGATCACGAGCCATGCGATCACAAACAGCCAGAAGAGGATTCGGACTCGTCGTGGCTCGCGCACAACTGGGCTGCCCCTGGGGGTCGCTACTTCACTGCGACATCCTCATTTCAACTCTCGTGTGTCGTGATCTCAGGCGGATCGAGCGGCAAGATTGCCGAGACGACCGTTCCACGCCCCGGCGAGCTGTCGATCCACAGTTCACCGCCGACGGACGCCGCTCGCTCTCGCATGATGTGGATCCCGAAGTGACCTTCGCGGCCTGACTGCGGATCGAAGCCGATGCCGTCATCGCGGACCGTGAGCACAGATGCATCCTCTCTTCGTGATAGACCCAGCCAGATGTTGCTCGCCTGTGAATGCGCGGCCGCATTTGTGAGCGCTTCCTTTCCGATCTGATAGAGCGTCAGTTCGTGATCGGAGGATCCGGCGATGTCCTCCACTTCGGACTGGATCCGTGCCAGAACCTGGCGCTGCATGTTCCGGACGAGTGTTCGGAGCGCGGCGGTGACACCGCCGGTTCCGAGCGGAGAGCGGTGAAGGTCTCCGATCAGGCCCCGCAGGGTCGCGGCCGCGAGTTCCGCCGCCGCCACAAGCTCGGGGATGTCCTCGTCCAGTTGCAGGAGTCGACCGCTGGCGAGGTCGGCCTTCAGAACGTGAGCCATCAGGCTCGCCTTGTAGAGGGGCTGGAGCACTTCATCGTGCAAGTCGGCTGCGATCAACCTTCGTTCGTCGGATCGCTCGTCTCGGATCGCCCTCGAGAGCGCCTCCAGGGCGGCTTCCCGCGACCTGTACGCGTGGTCGCGGTCGAGGTACATCTGGCTCCGGAGCAAGGCCTGTCGGCTCAGGAGCGTCGGCACGATGAACGCGAAGAGCGCCCACGAGTGGATCTGGTCGTACAGCGTTGAGAGCATCGCGCCGAGTACCGAACAAGCCAGGAACATCAGCAGGAAGTCCGAGAGCCGGCCCAACCTCAGGTTCCGGATCACCTGGTAGACCGGGTAGCGCTGCTGTATCGACAAGACGAGTGCCAGCGGTCCAAGGTTCGCCGCGGTCTCGCAAGCCAACACCAGAAGCGAGATCGGAACGATCCAGGCGGAGCGGCCCGGCGAGCGGAGGATCTGATGGGCAGCGAGGGAGCCCAGGAATGAAGGGAGTCCCACGACTGTCCGATTGAACAGCGCTTGCGGTAGTGAGACCTCTCCGCGCAATTCCCGGAGATCGATGGTTCCGAGGAGGCAATGAGCCCCGCTTCCACGGGCGACAGCACGATCGCCATCGCCACCGTCACTGGTTGATCGACGGTGAAGGTCGTGGAGAGCCATCCCTGCAGGGGAAACGCCTGCAGCAGCATCAGCAGGGCCAGCCAGGGCAGGAGCGCGAGGGCACGATGGCCGATGGCCGTTGCGTTCGCCGCGGTCGTGAGCCCGAGGAAGGTCATCCAGGCCGCGGACGCAAGCCACAAGAGCGGTCGGATATCCCTCGTCCGGCTGACGAACGAGTCGCCGAACGAATCGCCGCGCGCTACCGCGGACACGCTATTGCTCCCCCTTCTGCCAGACGCAACGGAATAATCGCTGGCAGGCAAGGCCGAGGTCAATAGTCGGAGGGGGCTTACCTTCACTCTGTCCTTCGATATCACCCTCAACGAGTCCAGAGCGTCCCCCGAATGGGGGAGGGGACGCGATCTGTCCCTGGCCCTCGCTACTATCAGACCATGGAGGCCGGTTCCCCCCTCGACCGCTTCTCGCCGATCACGCGGGCCTGGTTCGAGGCTGCGTTCGAGGCACCCACGGCCGCGCAGCTCGGTGCGTGGGACGCGATCTCCTCGGGGCAGGACGTGCTGGTGGTGGCGCCGACCGGTTCCGGCAAGACGCTCGCCGCCTTCCTGTGGGCGCTCGATCGCCTCGCCGTGGCTCGGCCGGTCGACCCGCGCAAGCGTCTTCGTGTCCTCTACATCTCACCGTTGAAGGCGCTCGCCGTCGACATCGAACGCAACCTGCGTTCTCCGCTCGTCGGGATGCGCGCCGCGGCCGCCCGCCTGGACGAACCGTTGCCCGACATCGCGGTGGGTACCCGGACCGGCGACACGCCGCCGGAGGACCGGCGGAAGTTCCCGAAGCAGCCTCCGGACATCCTCATCACCACCCCGGAGTCGCTCTTCCTTATCCTCACCTCGCAGGCGCGCGAGGCGCTCGCCGAGATCGACGTCGTGATCGTCGACGAGATCCACTCGGTGGTCGGGACGAAGCGTGGAGCGCACCTCGCCCTCAGCCTCGAACGCCTGGACCGGCTCCTGGAGAAGCCTGCGCAGCGGATCGGGCTCTCGGCGACCGTTCGGCCGCTGGACGAAGTGGCCAGGTTCCTCTCGACGGGCCGTCCCGTCACGATCGTGGCGCCCCCTTCGCACAAGGAGCTCGACCTCAGCGTCGTGGTGCCGGTCGAAGACATGACCGTGCTCGGCGAGCCGACCGGCGACATCCACGGCGGACCGGCCGGCGGGCCGGAGGAGCGCACCAGCATCTGGCCGGCGATCGATCGGAGGCTCGCGGAGCTGATCGAACAACACCGCAGCACCATCGTGTTCGCCAACTCACGGCGCATGGCTGAACGGCTCTGCGCCCGCCTGAACCAGCTCGCCGGCAAGGAGATCGCGCGAGCCCATCACGGGTCCGTCAGCAAGGAACAGCGCAGGCTGATCGAAGAGGATCTTAAGGCCGGGCGGCTGCCCGCAGTGGTCGCCACCTCATCGCTCGAGCTCGGCATCGACATGGGGGCCGTCGACCTCGTGATCCAGGTCGAAGCGCCCTCGTCCGTCGCTCAAGGGATGCAGCGCATCGGGCGAGCCGGCCACCAGGTGGGCGCCGTCAGCCGGGGCATCCTCTTCCCCAAGTTCCGCGGCGACCTCGTCGAGTGCGCGGTGGTGGTCGAACGGATGCGCGACGGCCTGATCGAGGAGCTTCGTTATCCCCGCAACCCGCTGGACGTCCTCGCCCAGCAGATCGTGGCCATGGTGGCGATGGACGCATGGGACGTCGAGGATCTCGAAGCATCGGTCCGTCGGGCTGCGCCGTTCGCGGAGCTGCCGCGTTCGGCCCTCGAAAGTGTCCTCGACATGCTGGCCGGCCGTTATCCGAGCGACGAGTTCGCCGAACTGCGGCCTCGGCTGAACTGGGACCGGGCGACGGGCACGCTCACGTCCCGGTCGAACGCCCAACACCTCGCGGTCACCAGCGGCGGGACGATCCCGGATCGTGGTCTGTTCGGCGTGTTCCTGGCCGGCGGAGACACGGCCGCGCGTGTCGGCGAGCTCGACGAGGA
>DHWS01000021.1:83146-112560 GCA_002413305.1 Actinobacteria bacterium UBA5176
TCGACGAGGAGATGGTGTACGAATCGCGGGTCGGTGAGGTGTTCGTCCTCGGCGCGTCGAGCTGGCGGATCGAAGCCATCACGCACGACCGGGTGCTGGTCTCGCCCGCGCCCGGCATGCCCGGGAAGATGCCTTTCTGGCACGGCGACGCACCGGGCCGTCCCGTGGAGCTGGGCCGTGCGCTGGGCGGGTTCCTGCGCGAGGTGTCGGCGCTGAAACCCGCGCAGGCGCGCGTCCGCCTGGTGAAGGCCGGGCTGGACGAGTTCGCCGCCGGCAACCTGGTGGCGTACCTGGACGAGCAGCGCCGATCCACCGGCGTCCTGCCCGACGACCGGACCATCGTCGTGGAGCGTTTCCGGGACGAGCTGGGGGACTGGCGGATCTGCATCCATTCCCCGTTCGGCGCCCGCGTGCACGCGCCGTGGTCGCAGGCGATCGAGGCGCGGGTGCGCGAACGGCTGGGGGTCGAGGTCCAGACCATGTACACCGACGACGGCATCGTCGTGCGTCTCCCCGAGGCCGACGAAGCGCCTCCCCCCGAATCCATCCTGTTCGAGCCGGAGGAGATCGAGGACGTGGTCGTGAACCAGGTCGGCGGGGCGGCGATGTTCGCCAGCCGTTTCCGGGAATGCGCAGCCCGGGCGCTGCTGCTTCCGAGGAGGAGGCCGGGTCAGCGGACGCCGCTGTGGCAGCAGCGCCAGAAGAGCGCCTCGCTCCTCCAGGTCGCCGCGCGGTATGGCTCGTTCCCGATCATCCTCGAGACATATCGCGAATGTCTGCAGGACGTGTTCGACCTGCCGGGGCTGGCCGAACTGATGGCCCAGGTGCGACGGCGCGAGGTGCGGGTGGTCGAAGTGGATACGCCCGTGGCATCGCCGTTCGCCCAATCGCTGCTGTTCGGCTACATCGCGGCATTCATGTACGAAGGAGACGCGCCGCTCGCCGAACGGCGTGCCCAGGCGCTCTCGTTGGACCGAGGGATCCTGGCGGAGCTGCTCGGCCGCGAGGAGCTTCGGGAGCTGATCGACGCCGAAGCCCTGACCGACCTGGAACTCGAGCTGCAGCGGCTGGCGGACGACCGGAGGATCCGGGACGCCGACGCGGTGCACGATGCGCTGCGGACACTCGGCGACCTGACATTGGCGGAAGTCGAAGCGCGCTCGGCGCACCCCACGGAGGCGGCGGGATGGCTGGCCGAGCTGGAAGCCTCGCACCGCGCGCTGCCTCTGCGGATCGCCGGCGAGGTGCGGTGGGTGGCGATCGAGGACGCGTCCCGGTTCCGAGACGCGCTGGGGACCGCGTTACCGGTGGGGATCCCGGCGACCTTCCTGGAGGCGGTGGCGGACCCGGTCGGCGACCTGGTGGCCCGTTTCGCACGAACCCACGGCCCGTTCGTGGCCACCGACGTGGCGGCGCGACTGGGGCTCGGGGTGGCGGTGGCGCAGCAGGCGCTCGACCGGCTGGAGGCTTCCGGCCGGGTCGTCCAGGGCGAGTTCCGCCCGGGGGGTTCGGGCCGTGAGTGGGTCGAGGCCGAGGTGCTCCGGCGGCTCCGGCGGCGTTCGCTGGCGGTCCTCCGCCGGGAGGTCGAGCCCGCCCCCCAGGAGGCGCTGGGGCGCTTCGTCGCGGCGTGGCAGGGCGTGGGCGTGGCGGGGCCGGCTCGGGCCGACCTCGACGCGCTGTACCGGGTGATCGAACAACTCCAGGGTGCTCCGGTGCCGGCGTCGGCCCTGGAGCGGCAGGTCCTTCCGGCGCGGCTGCTCGGCTATTCGCCGGCGCTCGTTGACGAGCTGTCGGCGTCGGGCGAGGTGGTGTGGGCGGGAAGCGGCGCCGTCGGCAGCGACGACGGGTGGGTCTCGCTGTATCTGGCCGAGCGGGCTCCGCTGCTCCTGCCCGAGCCGCTGCCCATCGAGCTGTCTTCGGTCGGCTCGGAGGTCCGCGACGCCCTGGGGCGGCGGGGGGCCATGTTCTTCCGGCAGGTGGTGGAGGAGCTGGGTTCGGCCGAAGACGTCGAGGTCCTGCTGAGCCTGTGGGAGCTGGTGTGGGCGGGACTGGCCACGAACGACACGCTGGCGCCGCTTCGGGCACTGGTCGGCGGGGCCGGGCTGAAGCGCGGGAGTTCGCGGTCGCGAGCACGTCCCCGGTCACGAGGGTTCCCGGCGAGGTTCGGCCCGCCCTCCGCAGCCGGGCGATGGAGCCTGCTGCCCGCCCGTGAGCCGGACTCCACGCGCCGGCTCCACGGCACGGCCGAGCAACTCCTCGCCCGGCACGGCGTCGTGACGCGCGGTGCCGTCATGGCCGAACATGTGTCCGGCGGGTTTGCCGGCGTGTACGCCGTCCTGAAGGCGTTCGAGGAGGCCGGGCGGTGCCGACGGGGGTACTTCGTCGAAGGGCTGGGCGGGGCTCAGTTCGCGCTGCCGGGGGCGGTCGACCGGCTGCGCGGGTTCTCGGAACGGCCGCGATCGCCACAGACGAGCGTGCTCGCCGCGGCGGATCCGGCGAACCCGTTCGGGGCGGCGCTGCCCTGGCCCGAGCGGCCAGGGGAGCGGGGGCTCGGCCACCGGCCGGGCCGGAAGGCGGGTGCGGTGGTGGTGCTGGTGGACGGGAACCTCGTGATCTACGTGGAGAGGGGCGGCCGGACCCTTCTGACGTTCTCCGACGACCCGGCGGTGGTCCGGCCGGCGGTCGACGCACTGGCGCTGTCGGTTCGGGACGGAGTGCTCGGCCGGCTCACCGTGGAGCGGGCCGACGGCGAAGGGATCTTCGACACGCCGCTGGCCCTGGCTCTGGCCGAGGTCGGCTTCCGGCAGTCGACGCGCGGGCTGCGTCTGCGAGGCTGAGGGGAAGGCCGGCGCCGTGCCGGAGGGCGACTCTGTGCTGGTGGCAGGACGGAGGCTCCACGCCGCACTGGCCGGCCAGCGGGTCGTTCGTAGCGACCTCCGGGTGCCGGCATTCGCCACGTCCGACCTGTCGGGGCAGCTACTCCGGGAGGTCGCTGCCCGGGGCAAGCATCTGCTGTTCCGGACCGACGGAGGCCTGACCCTCCACACGCACTTCCGGATGGAGGGTGAGTGGCACCTCTACCGGCCCGGTGGGCGCTGGAAGGGCCCGTCGCACGAGGTGCGGGCGGTGCTCGAGACCGCGCCGTGGGTCGCGGTCGGCTTCCGCCTGGGGATCGTCGAACTGCTCCCCACCTTGCGGGAGGCCGAGGTCCTTGCGTATCTCGGTCCGGACGTGCTCGGTGCGGACTGGGACCCTGACGAAGCGGTCCGCAGGCTGGGTCTCGACCCGGACCGGGAGATCGGCGCGGCGCTGATCGATCAGCGGGTGATGGCCGGGCCCGGCAACGTCTACAAATCGGAGGCGTGCTTCCTTCGGGGGCTCGACCCGTGGATGCGGGTGGGAGACGTGTCGGACCTCGAGGGGCTGGTCGGCTTGGTGAAGCGGCTGATGGAGGCGAACCGCACCACGGGCATGCAGATCACCACCGGCGACCGGCGAGCGGGTCATGGGCGCTGGGTCTACGGGCGTGGCGGCCGGCCCTGCCGTCGGTGCGGCACCCCGGTCCGACGCCGGGCGCCGGGCGTCGATGGTGATCCGGGTTCCGAGACCTACGAGCGGGTGACCTACTGGTGCCCGTCGTGCCAGCCGTCCCGGCCGATCAGATCGAGGCGAACCTGGCCAGGGGGAGCCGCGGGCCGCGACGCGGCGGACTGATGCCAGCGGCGCCGAGGAGCCGGAGCACCCTGCCTCGGTGACCGCGGTAGGGTTCGAGGAGCTCCAGCATGAGATCGTCGTTCCCCCGGGCATGCCCGGCCAGGGCCCAGGCGACCATGTGGGGGAGGTGATAGTCGCCGACGGACACCGCGTCGGCGTCCCCCAGGGCGACGATGGCCACCTCGGCCGCCGTCCATGGTCCGATCCCCGGGAAGGCCTGCAGCCGCCGGTACGCGCCGGGCAGCGGCATGGCCAGGGTGGCTTCGACCTTCGGCGCGCGCCGGGCGATCTCACGGAGCACGCCGGCGCGGCGAGCTTCGATCCCCAGCGGGTGGAAGTCGAACGACGGCGTGGCGGCCAGCCTCTCTGGGGCCGGCGGGAGCAGCAGCCCGCCCGGACCGGGAGCCGGCTCCCCGTACCTTCGGACCAGCGACCGGAACGCCGCCCGGGCGGACGCGCCGGGCACCTTCTGCTCCAGCACCGAGGGAACGATCGCCTCGAACACCGCCTCGGTCCGGGTCATGCGAAGTCCGGGCATCCGGCGATGGAGCTCACGCAGAAGGCCGGATGCCGGGTCGAAACCGTCGAGTCGGTCGCCGGAGCCGAGCAGGGCCGGGGCGTGCTCAAGCGCCCACGCCGCCCCCGGACCCCACGCTTGGACCTCCACCGCGTCCGCTGCCGCCTGCGTGTACCGGGCGGTGGCCGGCCCCTCGCAGGTGCGGGTCGCCCGCCACCAGGACCCGGCCCGGTCCCGCAGCATGGTGGGATCGCCGAACCCGCGCCGAAGCGGCGACAGGGTCAGCGGGAGGTCGACCGGCAGCGGGAGTCGAACCGTTCGGCGCACGGGATCCATGTCCGGCCCGACGCTATACCCCGGCACCGCCGCGGACCCAAACCGGCAGGTCAGTCCCCCGGTTTGGTGCCTGTCAGCAGCGTCACGATCCCACCGGTCAGCGGCCGGGGCCGGACGTGCGCGAACCCGGCCCGGGTCAACAGCGCGGCCATCTCCGGGCCGGGAGGGATCTGGGCGAGCGAGTGCACCAGGTACCGGTAGGCGTCCCGCCGCCCGACCAGCGAGCCCACGGCCGGTGCGACGGTTCCGAAATAGGCGTCGAACATTCGTCGGAACGCGCGGTTGGCAGGCTCCGTGATGTCCACCAGCGCGATCCGCCCGCCGCCCCGGAGGACCCTGTGCAGCTCGCCGAAGGCGGCGGCGAGGTCGTGCAGGTTCCGCAGGACGAACCCGCTCACCGCGGCGTCGAAACTCCCGTCGGCGAACGGCAGGCGGAAGGCGCTGCCCTGGACCAGCGCCGGCCCCGGCCCGAGGCGGCGGCGTGCTTCGGCCAGCATCCTCCCGCTGGTGTCGACGCCGACGGCTCGCGAACCGGCTGGGAGGCGTCCGGTCAGCGCGCCCGACCCACACCCCAGGTCCAGGATCCGTCCCGGCGCCGGCCCGATCGCCGCCACGGTTCGGCGGCGCCACCAGTGGTCCATGCCGAAGGAGAGCACGCTGTTCAGCAAGTCGTAGCGTTCGACCAGGTCGTCGAACATCGCCCGAACCCGCGGCTCGGGTGGGGCAGTGCGTCGTGGCGTCCTTTCGCCGGTGGTCACGACCGGAAGGGTACCCGGCCGCCCGCCCGCCCGGTCGTACCGTGGTGGCGCTAGTGATCGCTTCGGCCGCTGAACGTGAACCCGGAGATCGCCAGGGCCGGTACGCGGGAGGCAGCGAAGGAGAATTCGGCCGCGAGCTCGGTGTCCCGCCCGACCATCCGCACGTTCGAGAGGGCCTCGAGGACCGATTGCGTGAAGCGGAGGTTGGTGACCGGGGCGGTGACCTGACCGTTCTCGATCAGCCACGTGCCATCGCGGGTCATCCCCGTGATCGTCGTCTCGATCGGGTGGACGATGTTGGAGTAGTGGAACCGGGTCACCAGCAGGCCACGCTCGGTGGTCCGGACCATGTCCTCGAGGGTGGCCTCTCCCGGCGCCAGGAAGAGGTTGAGCGGGAAGGCGCCGTCCGGGTTCGGGGCCGGGAGCGCGTGGCCGGTCGATTCCACGCCGGCCTGCTTGGCGCTCCGGCGGTCGTGGACACCGGAGACGAACACCCCGCGGTCGATCAGCGTCACCCGGCGCTTCGGCGTGCCTTCGAAGTCGAAGGGGAGCCCGAGCGTATCCGGCGAGAGGGCGTCGTCGGTGATGCTGACCGCTTCGCCGCAGACGCGCTGGCCCTCCTTGCCGGAGAAAGGGGACCGGCCCTCGGCGATGCCCTTCCCACCGAATCCCATGTAGGCCAAGAAGGCCACCAGCGTCGAGACGGCGAGCGGTTCGAGGACCACGTCGTACCGGCCGGGTTCGACCTGCCGGGGACGCTGGCTGCCGGACGCCTTCGCGAACGCTCGCCGGCCGGTCCGCTCGGGATCGAGGTCGCCCATCCGCCCGGCGGCGGACTCCGAGATCCCGGCGCCCCCTTCGCCGCCGGACACAACCGTGGAGATGGTGGCCTGCGTGGTGGGTGCGTAGCAGAACTGGCCCTGGGAGGTGGCGACCGCCACCTCGGCGGCGGACGTCTCGAAGGCTCCCGCGGCGTGGAAGGCGGGGTCCTCCACCGCGCCGACCAGCGCCGCGACCGCGTCCGCCCGGAATCGCGGAGTGGCCCGGGCGGTCGCCTCGTCGAACCGGTCGCCGGCGTCGGGCAGGGGAGCCTGTGGCGCGAGCCCGGGGAACAACGGATCGGGGGCGGCGACGCGCGCCATCTCCAGTGCGCTCGCGGCGGCCCGCCGGGCGCCCTCGACTGAGAACTCGTTGGTGGCGGCCACCCCGGTTCGGCCTTCGCTCACGGCGCGCACCCGGATGCCGGTGTCCTCCCTGGACGTGCTCTGGTGGATGTGGGACGAGGCGAACCGCGTCAGGCCGCCCCATTCGTGCAGGAAGAGCACCTCGACGGCGTCGGCACCGGGCAGGTCGAGGGCAGCTTCGGCGACCCGGCGGGCTTCCGCCGGACCGACCGGCTCGGGCATCAGCGCACCCCAACCTGAACGCCACGGAACCGGGCGGGGGCGGTGCCGTGGCCGACCCGGGCGACCTGTCCCGGTTGGCCCTTGCCGCAATTCGGTGTGCCCCACATCGCCCATTCCTCCCGGCCGCCCACCGCGTCGCACGAGCCCCAGAACTCCGTGGTGATGCCCGTGTAGTTCGGGTTCCGATACATCTCGGTGAGCCGGCCGTCCTTGATACGCCAGGCGACCTCGCAGCCGAACTGGAAGTTGACCCGCTTGTCGTCGATGGACCACGAGGTGTTCGTGGTCATGAAGATGCCGTCCTTCGTGTCCCCGATGATCTCGGCGAGCGTGCCCTCGCCGGGCTCGAGGTTGATGTTCGTCATGCGGATCAGCGGGAGGTTCTGCCAGCCGTCGGCGCGCATGGCGCCTGCGGACGCGGCGCCGTCGCCCAGCACCGGCGCCGTCTCGCGGCTGGAGATGAAGTCCTGGAAGACGCCGTTTTCGACCAGCACCACCCGCTGGGCCGGAACGCCCTCGTCGTCGAACCCGAACGAGCCCAACCCGCCGTCCGAGGTGGCGTCCGCGACCAGGGTGACCTTGTCGCTGCCGTAGCGGAGCGTACCGCGGTCTTCGAGCTTGACGAACGACGTGCCGGCGTAGGCCTCCTCCATGCCGAGCACACGGTCGAGCTCCAGCGGGTGGCCGACCGACTCGTGGACCTGCGACATCATCTGTTCGCCGTCGAGGATCAGCGTGGTGACCTCGGACGGGCAGTCCTTCGCAGAGAGGAGGCCGACCGCCTCGCTCGCCACCCGCTCGGCCTCCTGCACGAGCGGGAGGGTGCGGACCCGCTCGTAGCCGGCGGCCAGCAGTCCCCCGCGCGACGAGCCGGGGAAGGTTCGGCGCTGCACCTCGCCGTCCCCGATCGCCGTGGCCGCGATGCTCCCCCCGGAGTTCGTGATCGTCTGCTGGATGGCCGCGCCCTCGCTGGACGCGAACGAGGTCCGCCGCCGGTAGAAGTCAAGGATGGCTTCGCCGAACGCCAGCCCCTTGACGGCCTGCATCCGTCGGCTGGCCTCCATCAGGAGGGCCACCTTCTCGTCCAGCGGAACGGTGAACGGGTCCTCCTGGACCCGGGTGGACCAGGAGGCGGTGACGGGCTCGACCGGAGACAGGCGGACCGGATCCGTGGGAAGGCGGGAGGCGGCCCGGGCGATCTCGACCGCCAACCCGGCGGTGTGTTCGACGTCTTCGGGCGTGACGCGGGCGCTTGCCGCGAACCCCCAGTACCCGTCCACCAGGACCCGGATGCCGATGCCCTGGGAGAGGGCCCGGTCGATGCCCTCCATCTCCTGGTTCCGGACCGTGAGCGACTCGGTCTCCTCGGCGACCCACCGTGCGTCGGCGTATCCCGCCCCGGCTCGGCGGGCGGCCTCGACAGCGTGCTGCACGACATCCAACAAGGGTCGAACCTCTCTGCGGGGACGGGCGCCGGGCGGGCGGCCGGACAGCTCAGCGAGCAGGGTATCGCAGGCCTGTCACACCCGTCAGCCCGGGACGGGCGACCCCACGCTTTCGGGTACGCTGTCCGGCCGGAGGTGGACGGATCAAGCTCGGATTGAGCCTCGGCTACTGGGGCGCCCAACCGACGGATTTCATGCCGATGGCTCTGGAGGCCGAGCGGCTTGGGTTCGATTCGCTGTGGAGCGCGGAGGCCTACGGCTCCGACGCGGTCACCCTGATCACCTGGGCCGCCGCCCGCACCGAACGGATCGGGGTGGGGACGGCGATCATGCAGATCCCGGCTCGGACGCCCGCCGCCACGGCGATGACCGCCATCACCCTCGACCACCTCACGCACGGCCGGTTCCGGCTGGGCCTGGGGACCAGCGGGCCGCAGGTCAGCGAGGGGTGGCACGGGGTGGACTTCGGCAAGCCGCTGGGCCGGACCCGCGAGTACGTCGAGATCGTGCGGGCGATCCTGCGCCGCGACCGGCCGGTCGAGTACCACGGGGAGCACTACCGGATCCCGCTGGTGGGTGGGACGGGGCTCGGGAAGCCGCTGAAGACGATCGTCCACCCCCTGCGGTCGGATCTGCCCATCTACCTGGCGGCGATCGGTCCGAAGAACGTGGCCCTGGCCGCCGAGATCGCCGACGGGTGGCTCCCGACCTTCTACGCACCCGCCCACCACGAGGTGTTCGACGCCTCCATCAACGAGGGCCTGGCGACGGCCGGGCGGGCGCGGGAGTCGTTCGACGTCGCGCCGTTCGCCCCCGTGATCGTCGGGGACGACGTCCAGTTGTGCCGCGACCTGGTGAAGCCGACCCTCGCGCTGTACGTCGGCGGGATGGGAGCGCGAAGCAAGAACTTCTACAACTCGCTGGTCCAGCGGTACGGCTACGAGGAGGCGGCCGCGAAGGTGCAGGACCTGTACCTGGAAGGGCGCAAAGGGGAGGCCGCCGGTGCCATCCCCGACGAGCTCGTGGATGACGTGGCCCTGTGTGGCCCGAAGGGACGCATCGCCGAGCGGTTGCACATCTGGAAGGAAGCCGGCGTGGACACGCTGATCGCCGGCGCGATGCAGCCCGAAGCCCTCCAGGTGCTGGCCGAAGCCGCCGGGGAGTGAGTGGTGGGCGCGCTCGATGGGAAGGTCGCGGTGATCACCGGAGCGGGCCGGGGGATCGGCCGGGGGGAGGCCCTGCTGTTCGCCGCCGAGGGCGCGCGGGTGGTGGTGAACGACCTCGGCGGGGAGTGGGACGGGACAGGGGCCGACCGAAGGGCCTCCTCGCAGGTGGTCGAGGAGATCCGGGGGGCCGGCGGCGAGGCGGTGGCACATTTCGACGACATCTCCGAACCGAGCGGCGCCGAGTCGCTGCTGAACCTCGCCCTGGCGACGTGGGGGCGCCTCGACGTGGCGGTGAACAACGCCGGCATCCTGCGCGACAAGATGGTCTTCAACATGGAAGCGGAGGACTGGGACGCGGTGATGAAGGTCCACCTCCGCGGGCACTTCCTGGTCACGAAGGCGGCATGCGCGCACTGGCGCTCCTTGGCCAAGGCCGGACAGCCGGCCGGTGGGCGGATCGTGAACACCTCGTCGACCTCGGGCCTGCTCGGGAACATCGGGCAGTCGAACTACGGGGCGGCCAAGGCCGGCATCGCCGCCTTCAGCTGCATCGTGGCCATGGAGGTGCAGCGCTACGGCGTCACGGTGAACGCCATCGCTCCGGGGGCACGCACCCGGATGACCGAGAAGACGTTCGGGGACCTCAGCGTGACCGAGGGGCAGCTCGACTCGCTGGCCCCGGAGAACGTGGCGCCCCTGGTCGTCTACCTGGCCAGCGATGCCGCCGCCCACATCACCGGGCAGGTCTTCTACGTGCAGGGCGGCATCATCCAGCTGTACCGGGGCTGGGGTCCGGTCTCGGAGGTCCGGAAGGACGAACGCTGGACGCCGTCGGAGCTGGCGGAACGGATGGGCGAGCTGTTCGGCGACCGGCCGACGACCTACGCGCCCGACCGGTCGCCCCTCCGGCTGACGGCCGGGATCGAGCCACCGTTCGAATCGCCCCCCACGTCGCCCTCGGGTTGAGGGCGACGTCCTTCTCCCGGCACTCGCTCTTCGACCGCCGGAAGATACGGCTCCCGCTTCGCTCTGATCTCTCCGCCGGCTCGCCGCCGGATGCATCTGCCCAGGTCAGGGTATGTCATACCCCTCGTCTAGAGTTTGGATCGAGGCGCGAGACATCGTGCCTGATGCATGGGAAGAAGGGAGCAGGATGGGGATCGCCGTCGCCGCAGTGGCGGCTCTGGTCGTGGCGGGCCTGGTCTGGTTCGCGCTGACCGGACTTCGCCGGTCCGTGGAGTCACGGCTCACTTCGACTGACGAAGAGCTCCGCCGGCTGGCCGAGGCGACCGCCTGGCGTGAGCGCGGAGCCAGCGATGTACGTCAGGAGATCTCCGGTTTCCGGGGCGCCCTGGAGGAGTTCCGTGCCCGCGAGCAGGAGCGCCGAGCCCGGGAGGAACAGGGGTGGGAGACGCTGCACCGCGTGGCGTCCGTCCTGGCCGGCGGGCAGCGTGCGGGACGGGCCGGCGAGAACGTGCTCCGGGAATCGCTGGCCCATCTCCCGCCGGCCATGGTCGTGACGGACTTCCGGGTGAACGGCCGGGTGGTGGAGTTCGGGCTGGTGCTGCCCGACGGGAAACGGCTGCCGGTCGACTCGAAGTGGCCCGCCGAACGAGAGCTGCTGGCCCTGGCGGAGGCGACCGACCCGGTTGAGCGGGACCGGTTGATCCGGGTGGTGGAGCGCACCGTGGCGGAACGGGCACGGGAGGTGGCCGGCTACCGGGACCCGGCGGTCACGGCACCGGTCGGGGTCGCTGCGGTGCCGGATGCCGCGTACGCGCTGCTCCGGCGGGCCCACGCGGACGCGTACCGGCAGGGCGTCATCGTGATCCCCTACTCGATGGCTCTCCCGGTCCTGCTGTTCCTGTACACCATCGTGTCCCGGTTCGGCTCTGTGGGCGACGTCGAGGCCTGCCTCGGCGATTTGGCCGCGGCGCTGGACGCTATGGAGGCCGCGATCGAGAACAAGGTGGCGAAGGCTTCGGCCATGCTCCGGGGCGGGACCGAGGAGCTCCGCACCGAGGTGGGTAAGGCCCGGACGACGCTCGCCCGCGCCCGGGACGCTGAGCAGCGCGCGGGGCCGGCGCTGCTGCCGGCAGAGACGGGAGTGGGTGCGGATCTGGGTCTTGGGGACGATCGCCGTCCGCGGCTCGTGGGGCTTCCGCCGTAGATCGCGGATCGCGCGGTGGTGCTAGCGGATCGAGCCGGCCGCCGGCGAGGACTGGCCGTTCCCGATGGGAGCGAGCTCCATCGAGTGGCCTTCCTTCGCCCCGACAGACGGGTGGACCAGAGGAAGCGAGACCGTGAAGGCGGTGCCTTCGTGCTCCCGGCTGGTCACCTCGATCCGTCCACGCAACACGTCCACGAGGTTCTTGACCAGGCTGAGCCCAAGCCCGATGCCTCCGTAGCGCCGGGTCGAAGACGAGTCCACCTGATAGAAGCGCTCGAAGATGTGCGGCAGCTCTGTCTCGGGCATCCCGATGCCACGGTCCCGGACGGTGAACGAGAGGATGCCGCCGGACCCGATCGCCGTCAGGTCGCACGACGTCTCCTCCGGCGAGAACTTAAGGGCGTTGCCCAACAGGTTCGCCAGGGTCTGGGCGACGTATTGCCGGTCGCTGATGAGGCTCGGCAGGTCGCGCGGGATGGCCATCTGGACCCGGGAGGCGCGTGAGCCGAGCCCCTCCACGACTTCTCGGGCGAGGTCGGCGAACGAGAAGGTGGTGATGCTCAGCTTGAACTGCTGGTCCTCCAGATGTGAGCTGGTCAGCAGGTTCTCGACCAGATGGAACAGCCGGTCGCCCTGCCGTTCGATCGCCTCGAGGAACTCCTCACGCGATGCGTCGTCGCTCGCGAACTGCGGCTGCCGGAGCGTCTTCGCGTAACCGATGATCGACGTCAGGGGCGTCCGGAGCTCGTGCGACGCCACCGCGACGAAGTCCCGTTGCAGCCGGTTCAGCCGCCGCAGCTCGGTGACGGTTCGAAGCTCCCGCCGAAGGAGCTCTTCGGACCGGCGGGCGTCCTCCTCCAGGTGTGCGTTGCGCTCGGCGAGCCTCTTCGCCACCAGGAACATCACGGGGAACATGACCAGCGAGAGCGCCGCCAGGCAGAGGAGCATCGTGAGGAGCACGGTCCGGAACAGCCGGTCGCTCTGTCGCTGGATGCCGGCGTAATCCTGGTACAGCTCGGCGACGGCCACGGGCTTGCTCCCGGGCGCCGAACCCTCCAGCCGGAGCGGAACGTACGTCTCGAACAGCTTCGGCGCCAGCGCCCGCTCGAACGTGTTCTCGGGCTCGGTCAGGTTCGAGACGCCCGCCTCGACGCCACCCCCAAAGGCGATCTCCAGGTCGCCATCGAACGAGATCGGCGGCCGTCCAGTCGCGGTTCGTCGGAGAACAGCACGGTCCCGTTGTGGCTCCAGATCTTCAGCCGGACCACGGGCGCTATCAGCACGCGCGAGCGGACGAAGCCCGCCAGCGTCCGGTATCGTTCGCTCCGCGCCGGGATCGGCGCGGTGACGTCCCGGACGGTGAGCTCGTGGCTGAGGATCGCTTCGGTCACGAACTGCGCGTGGAACGTGGCGGAGGCCTCCCGTTGCTGGCGGATCAGCCTCGACACCACGATCGATGCCGTGGTGCCGATCACCGCCAAGGCCACGAGAGCGCTCACCCCCAGCTGGATGAGCAGTCGCGACATCCCGGGAGTGCGTCTCATGTCGGGTCTGTTATCGGACGAACCTCGGGTGGGCTACATCGGGAAGGCCGAATATGCCGGTCCGAGCCGGCCGCCGACACGGGCGGCGCCAAGCCCCGGCCTGTGGGCTTCCGAACGGGGTTCGGCTAGTCTCGTTCCCATGAACGTCGAACGCGCCATGGTCATCTTCGCCCATCCCGACGACGCGGAGTTCGGCACTGCCGGCACGGTCGCCTCCTGGGCCCGGTCGGGTATCGAAGTCGCCTACGTCTGCGTGACCGACGGGTCTGCCGGTTCGAACGAGCCCGGTGTGGTGCGCGAAGAGCTCGCCGAGATCCGGATGGCCGAGCAGCGCGCGGCGTGCGATGTTCTGGGCGTGGAAGACCTGACCATCGTCGGCATCCAGGACGGCTACGTCGAGCTCACGCTGGATCTCCGCCGGGCTCTGACCCGGGAGGTCCGCCGGTTCCGGCCCGATGTCCTGGTGGCCCCGGACCCCACGCGATACTGGGACGACAGCCGCAGCTATATCAACCACATCGACCACCGCACCGTTGGTCAGGCCTGCATGGCGGTGGCCAACCCCGACTCTTCGACCCGGCCGATGTTCCCCGAGCTGCTCGCCGAGGGCTTCGAACCGCACGAGCTGCCCTACCTCTGGATCGGGACGTTCGGGGCCGAAGCGGACACCTACATCGACATCACCGAGACCATCGAGACGAAGATCGAAGCCCTCCGCTGCCACAAGAGCCAGATCCACGACTGGCCGGTGGATGAGTGGATCCGCGACCGGGCCCGCGAGCGGGCGGAGGGACACGGGTTCGAGTACGCGGAGGCCTTCAAGACGTTCAAGCTCCGCGAGCGCGAAGAGGAACGCCGGCAGGCAGACGAAGCCAGCGCCGGCGACAGCGGAGGACAGGGGCGGGGATGAGCATGGACGACGACGAATCCCTCGATGAGGGCGAAGACCCGTCGGAGAACGTCTCCGGGGACGACGACGACGCCGACCCCGCGCAGCCACTCTCGCCCGACGAGCGGGAGAGCGTCGAAGCCGACCTCGAGGATCTCGATTCCATGCGCACCGTGTTCGAGGCGCAGGGGGCCAAGGGCGTCGTGATCGCCTGCAGCGAGTGCGGCTCGAACCACTTCTACGGATGGGAGCTGCTCCGGGAGAGCCTCGAACATATGCTGGCCACCGGCGAGCCGCGGATGCACGAGCCCGCCTATCAGCCGCGTGAGGACGACTACGTCGTGTGGGACTACGGCAAGGGGTACGTGGACGCGCTGGCCGACGCCGGCCTGGAGGGCGGCTCACGGGTCCCGATCACCCGGTGCGCGTGGTGCGACACGCCGGTCGAAGCGCACTTCGCGTTCTGCCCCTCCTGCGGCCGTCCGATGGCGGTGGTACGGCTGTTCCGCGAGCTCCTGGGCCGCGGTCTGGACGAACGCGACGTCCGGTCGCTCCTGCTGCGGGCGGGGTTCGAACCGTTCGGGATCGACTGAGCGAGCCGCCCCGGAACCCTCGACCGCGCGCCAGGGTGACCGGGTCCGCGTGCCTTCAGTTACCTGGCGACCGGTCGCTCCAGGATGCAGTCCTCCGGGAGCTTGTCCGGCCGGAGCCCCTTGAACGAGGGCGCGCGGAGCTTCCCGACGGCCGTCATCTGCAGGTATTCGACCTCGCACACCAGGTCCGGGCGGACCCACCGGGCACCCTTCACCTTCCGGAGCTCGGGATCGTCGGCGGGTGGATCGTCCTGTTCGAGTTCCTTCAGCTTGGCCAGCAGATCGGCGAGCATCCGGTCGGTGAAGCCCGTCCCGACCTGTCCGATCCACCGGAGCTTCCCATCGTCGTACGCCCCGAGCAGGAGCGCGCCGAACGACGAGCTCCGCCCGCGTTGCCCCGGGGTGCGGCCGAGGATCACGCAGTCCTGCGTCTGCAGGATCTTGATCTTCCGCCAGTCGTCCGATCGCCTGCCCGGCAGATAGCGGCTCGCGGCCCGCTTCCCGACGATCCCCTCCAGCCCGTGGTCCTTCGCGATCTCGAAGAACCGAACCCCGTCGTCCGGCACCGAGTAGATCAGCCGCAGGCCCTTGCCCTCGTGCACGATCTCGGTCAGCCGCGATCGCCGATCGGACAACGCGCGCGCCGTGAGGTCCTCCCCATCCACCCACAGCACGTCGAATGCGACCATCTCGACCGGGATCTGCCGCCTGGCCTTCTCCACGTCGGCCGGCGAGGACAGGTTCATCCGCTGCTGCAGCAGCTCGAACGACGTCCGCCCCTGCTCGTCGGTGGCCACGATCTCGCCGTCCAGCACCGCGTTCGTTGCCTTCAGGTTGCGGTACACGCGGGCCAACTCCGGATACGTGCGCGACTGGTCGCGCCCGGTCCGGGACACCAGCCGGACCTCCTCGCCGTCCAGGTACAGGAGCGTCCGCACCCCGTCCAGCTTGGGCTCGAACCACCATCCCTCGCGGTCGAACGGCGCGTACCCCCCCGCAGCCAGCATCGGCGCGAAGGCGGGCGGCTTCGGCAGCGGTTCCTCCTCGGAGGCGCTGGCCATGAACACCAGCCAGTCGCCCTTCGTCTTCACCAGGTGGTACTCGCCGTGGTGGCGTTCGCCGTGCAGCCGGAAGCTGACCTTCTGCGGTGTCCACTCGAGCAGGTTGTACGTCCCTGCGTCCCAGATCTGCACATCCCCCGCTCCGTAGTGGCCCTTGGGGATCGTGCCCTCGAACGACCCGTACTCCATCGGGTGGTCCTCGGTCTGCACCGCGAGATGACGTTCACCCTTGACCAGCGGGAGCCCCTTCGGCACGGCCCACGAAACCAGGACCCCGTCGCGCTCCAGCCGCAGGTCGTAGTGCAGCCGCGTGGCGTCATGCCGCTGGATGACGAACGAGTTCCCCCCCGGTGACGGCCCGCCGCCGAATGGTTCGGGCGTGGCCTCCGGGTCGCGCTTCTGCAGGTACTCGCCGAGCTTTGGGTCGCGGGACCGGGCGATGGCTTCGTCGCTCTGGGAAGGGCGGGACACGCCCTCGTCGCTCGGCGAGGGGCGACCTGCCTCCACCCGGTGCGACTCGGTGGCGGGAGTGGCGTCGGTCCGTTCGACCCCCACGGCGGCCAGCGCGGGCCCGATGTCCTGCGGCGATTCGAGCACGCCTCGGAACGGGTCGCCCGGCTCGCGAGCCCACCGCTCCCAAACGGTCCTGATCGTGAAGTCGCCGGGCCGGATGGCGCCTTCTGCCACCTCGTCCCACGTCACGGGCGTCGAAACGGTCGCCCCGGGTTCCGGCCGGACGGAGTACACCGCGGCGATGTTCGCCCCCACCCGGTTCATGTTGTGGTCGACGAATACCTGTCCGGTTCGCTTCCGCACCTCCCACTCCATCGTCACCCGCTTCGGATCCGCCCGCCGGATCAGCTGCCCGATGGCCCCCACGAACTCCCGGATCTGCAGGTAGGTGAAGCCGTCGGCGATCGGCACGTAGATCTGCATGCCGGTCGCCCCCGATGTCTTCGGGTACGCCGTCAGCCCGAGCTGTGAGCAGGCCGTCCGCACGTATCCGGCCACGGCCAGCACGTCCTCATACGTGACCGGCTCGAACGGATCCAGGTCGAAGAACAGGTAATCGGGCGATTCGATCGATCCGCACCGCGAATGGAGCGGATGAAACTCGATGCAGCCCAGGTTGGCCATGAACAGCAAGCCGGCGACGTCTTCGACCATCAGGTAGTTGATGACGTCGTGCTTCGCCGGCCCCCACCGACCCTCGGCGGTGCCCGCACTCTGCACGGCGCACCGCGTCATCCAATCCGGGGTGTGCGACGGCGCGTCCTTCTCGTAGAAGAAGGGACCGTGGATGCCGTCCGGCATCCGCTTCATCGTCAGCGGACGGCCGGCCAGGTACGGGAGGATGCGCTCGGCGACGTTGAAGTAGTACGCGACCAGGTCGCCCTTGGTGTAGCTCTCCTCCGGCCAGAACACCTTGTCCAGGTTGGACAGCCGAAGGTTGCGGCCGTCGACAGCCATCCACCACTGTTCGCCGTCCCGCTCGGCGGGGAGCAGCCGCGGGAACTCCACGGTGAAGGCCGGTCCGGACGCTCGTTTCCTCGGCATGCTCGACTGGCCATGGTACCGGCGCGGGCCGGGCAGAATGGGCCGCGTGTTTCGTGGGAACGATCGATGGGGACTCCCGAGACGAAGGCGGGCCGGCAGTACAATGACCGTCCCCGCCGGCCGCGGGTTGGCGGCGGCGACTTCCCTGGAGGTGCGACGGACGATGCCAAGGGCCATGTGGAAGGGAGCGATCTCGTTCGGTCTCGTCTCGATCCCGGTCGGGCTCTACCCCGCGACCGAGGAGAAGACCCTCCGCTTCAACCAGCTCCACGACAAGGACTTCGGGCGCATCAAGTACCAGCGGACGTGCGCCAAGTGCGGCGAAGAGGTCACCTTCGACCATATCGTCAAGGGGTACGAGTACGAGAAGGACAAGTACGTCGTCCTGGAGGACGAGGACTTCGACGCCGTGCCGGTCGAATCGTCCCGGGCCATCGATATCCTCCAGTTCGTGGACCTCGAAGAGATCGACCCGATCTACTTCCAGAAGTCCTACTACCTCGTCCCGGAAGAGACCGGGTTGAAGGCGTACACGCTGCTCCGCCAAGCCATGAGTGAGGACGGACGGGTTGCCATCGCGAAGATCGCCTTCCGCGACAAGGAGCATCTCGCGGCGCTGCGGTTCAAGGACAACGTGTTCGTCCTGGAGACGATGTTCTGGCCGGACGAGATCCGGGCCGCCGACTTCGAGGAGCTCGACAAGAAGGTCAACGTCCGGCTCCAGGAGATCCAGATGGCCAAGAGCCTGATCGAGAGCCTGACCGACGAGTTCAAGCCCGAGCAGTTCCGAGACGAATACCGCGAAGCGCTGCTCGGCATCATCGGGAAGAAGGTGTCGGGCGAGGAGATCGAAGTGATCCCCGAAGCGGAGCCGACCAAGGTTGTCGACCTGATGGAGGCGCTGAAGGCGTCGGTCGCGGCGCAGAAACAGAAGAAACAGGCGGCCCCCCAGGCCAAGTCCAAGAAGTCCACGGCGCGGCCGAAGAAAGCCGCCGCAGGGTAGTCCGGTGGCCTTCGCTCCGTGAAGCTCGTCGTCGCCCTCATCAAGCCGCACCGCCTGGACGACGTGAAGGAGCAGCTTCGCGAAGCCGGCGTCACCGGGCTCACCTCGATCGAGGCGCAGGGGTTCGGGCGGCAGCGCGGCCACACCGAGATCTACCGGGGCGCCGAGTACCAGGTCGACTTCGTCCCGAAGGTGCAGATCGAGGTCCTCGCCGATGACGAACAGGTCCAGCTGGTGGTCGATGTGATCATGCGCGCGGCGCGGACCGGCAAGATCGGCGACGGCAAGATCTGGGTGATCCCGGTCGAACAGGTCTATCGGATCCGGACCGGGGAGATGGGACCGGACGCCGTCTGAGCGGCCGGGTGCCCCCGACGCGCGTGACCCCGGTGACCCAGGACCTCGCTTCGTCGCTCCGTGCGCTCGACGCCGAACCGCTCGCCGGCCGGTCGGGGGTCGAGCTGGCCAGCCGGCGCGCGGAGGCGTTCGACTTGGCCATCACCGCCGGACTGGCGCCGCTGGAGGGCATGGCCCTCGTGGCGATCGGCGGCTACGGCCGGTCCGAGATGGCGCCGGGGTCGGACATCGATCTCCTGCTCGTCCACGAGCCCGGGCTGGAGGCCGGGGCGGAGGAGGTCTTCGCCGGGGTGCTCTACCCGCTGTGGAACGCCGGGATCCGGGTGGGGCATTCCGTACGAACCGTCGAGCAGTGCCGCGCCGAGAGCATGGCCCACCTCGATGCGCTGACCGCCCTGCTTGACGCCCGGTTGCTGGCGGGCGAGCCGGCGCTCGCGGAGCAGGCCCGAACCGCCGCTGCCGGGATCGTGCACGAAGACCCGGCGGAGTTCGTCGATGGACTCCGCATGTGGCGGATCGAACGGCGGGCTCGGGCAGGAGCGCTGGCCGAGTCCCAGGAGCCGGACCTCAAGGAGGCTCTGGGGGGCCTTCGGGACCTGCACCTGCTCGGGTGGCTGGCCGCACTGGAGGCCCACGAACTGCTGCGACCGTCCGAACGGCGATGGGCCGGCGCTGCGCTGGACTACTTCTTGCTCGTCCGGACCGCCCTCCACCGCCGGGCGGCCGGCTCGTCGAACTCGGTGGTGGCGGACCAGCAGCCGGCGATCGCCGACGCGCTCGGTGTGGTGGGGGAGGAGTCGTGGGAGTCGCGCGACGTCCTCATGCGGACGCTGTTCGAACACGGCCGCCGGGCGAACGCGGTGGCCACAGCGGTCCTGGAGCGCGCGGCCCGCGCGGTGGGTTCGACCTCACGCCACGAGCTCCACGCCGAGGCGACCGAGGCCGTCCTGCTGTCCGCGTTCGAGCTCTTCGCCCGGGTGGCGCACGAGGGCGGGATGCCGGCGGTCGAGGAGCTCGATCGCGTGGAGGCGCTGGTTCCTTCGGAGCCGCCGGCAACCTGGCCGCCGGGCTCGGTGGAGGCCTTCGTCACGATGCTGGCGTCGGGAGAGGGCGGGGTCGAGGCGTTGGAGTGGCTCGATGCCCTCGGCTTCCTGCCGGCGGTGCTGCCGGAGTGGCGGGGGGTGCGGGGCCGGCCGCAGCGCGACCCCTACCATCGCTACCCCGCGGACGTGCACCTGCTTCGCACCGCGGCGGAGATGGCGCTGCTCCTGTACCGGCCGGACGAACCGTTCGCCGCGGAGGCCGCCGCGCAGATCGAGGACGTTCGGGCGCCCCTCTTCGGCGGGGTGCTGCACGACATCGGGAAGGTCGGCCGAGGGTCGCACCTCGTGGAGGGCGAGCGCATCGCGGCCGGCGCGGTGCGGCGGATCGGGCTGGACGAAGCCGTGGCGGATGACGTGCTGTTCTTGGTCCGCGAGCACCTACTTCTCTCCGACACCGCGACCCGACGGAACCTCCAGGACGAGGACCTCATCCTCCGGGTGGCGGCCAGGATCGGGAACCCACGCCGCCTGGCCATGCTGTACCTCCTGACCATGGCCGACGCGGCGGCGACCGGGCCCAGCGCCTCGACACCCTGGCGCGTTGCGCTGGTCCGCGAGCTAACCGGGAAGGTCGGCCGGGCGTTCGACCGTGGGCTCATGGATCCCGGCCAGGCCGGCCGGCTCGCGCAGGCGGAGGCGGCGATCCGAGGAGCGCTTGGAAGCGAACCTCCGGCCCGGGTCGAACGCTTCCTGGCCATGATGCCGCCCGGCTATCTGTTGTGGGCGCACCCCCACGAGGCACTGGGGCACCTGGGGCTCATCGACCCGCCGCCGGCGCCCGATGAGGTACGGCACGTCGTCCAGCAGGGACGGGCTCCGGGCACGCGGTTGCTGGTGGTCGGCGCGCGCGACCGGCTCGGACTGCTGGCGGCGTTGGCGGGAGCGATGACCCTGTCTCGCCTGTCGATCCTCACCGCGCAGGCATTCACCACGGAGGAAGGCCTCGCGGTGGACGCCTTCGACGTGCGGTTGGCGGCCGGAGACCTGGCCGGCCCGATCGACGACGCGCGGTGGGTGCGCTTCGAACGCGAAGCGCGGGAAGCGCTGGACGACCTCCCGGCGGTGGCGGAGCGGATCCGCCGGCTCCGGTCGCACTATCGTTCCCCAGTCGCCGACGTCCCGGTCCACGTGCACACGGACGACGAGGCCTCGGATTTCTTCTCTGTGGTCGAGGTCGGCGCGCCGGACCGGATCGGGCTGTTGTTCGACCTGACCAGGACGTTCGCCTCGCACGGGGTGGACGTGCACTCCGCGAAGGTGGCCACGTACGGGCCGAGGGTGGTCGACGTGTTCTACGTGACCGTCGCCGGGGAGAAGCTGCGAGGGGAAGCGAGTGCGCTGGAGGAGGCGCTGGCCCGGGCCGGAGCCGAACCTTAGGATCGCGGGGGCTCAGCCGCGATGAAGGCGCGCATCCGCTCGGCCAGGATCGGTCCGGCGCCCTTGTCCTCGTGCTTGAAGAAGCAGAACACGTCCGCGCCCTCGGCGAGCGCCGGACCGATCCGGTCGGCCCAGCCTCCCAGCTCCTGATCCGTGTACGCCATCTTGCGAAGGCGTAGGTAGACGAAGGGGCTGGCCGTCAGCGGCGCTTGCGGGGCGGGCTGGTCGTCCGTCTCGGCCACGCACCAAGCCGCTCCCTGCGACGCCAGGACGGGTTTCGCCTCGACCCACGAAGGATGGCGAAACTCGAACGCGTAGCGATGTGTGGGCGGCAGGTACGCCAGGAAGGACTCGATCAGTGTGCGGTCATAGGGCAGGTTCGGCGGGCACTGGAACAGGATCGGGCCGAGCCGGTCGCCGAGTGTCCGGGCCCGCTCCAGGAACGCCGAGACGGCCTCGTCCGCGTCCTTCAACCGCAGCCAGTGCGTGATCCGCTGGTGTGCCTTCAGGACGAACCGGAACGTCTCGGGAGTCGCGTCTCGCCAGGTGACCAGCGTCTTCTCGGCCGGCTGCTGGCGGAAGGTGTAGTTGATCTCGACCGACGGGAAGCGTTCGGCGTAGAACGGCAGCATCTCTTTCTGCCGGAGCGTGGGGGGATAGAAGGGTCCCTTCCATTCGTCGTAGGCGAACCCCGACGTCCCGAGGTAGAGCGTCCCGGCCATCGCTCCAGATTCTCCCATCGAAGACGGCCGGTGCGTCCTGCTGCAATCATCGCTCTGGATGAGCGAGCCATTCGAACTCGAGGTCGGGGATCGGCTGACCGGGGCGCGGTGGGACGAACCCTCCGGCGCGTGGGGGGTGTTCGTCCTGGCGCACGGAGCCGGGGCGGGGATGGAGCATCCGTTCCTGGCAGGGGTGACCGAGGGCCTGGGGTCGGAGGGTCTGGCTTGCCTGCGGTTCGAGTTCCCGTACGTCCACGCGGGGCGGAGGTCGCCCGATCCGCCGGCCGTCCTGCTGAGAACGTGGCGTGCCGCGTGCGCCGAAGGAGCCGCACGGGCCGCCGGCCGCTCCCTGGCCGCTGGCGGGAAGTCGATGGGCGGGAGGATCGCGTCGATGCTCGCGGCGGAGGAGGGCGAAGCCTTCCCCGCCGGTGCGCTGGTCTTCTTCGGCTACCCGTTGCATCCTCCGGGGCGGCCCGAGAAGCTCCGGGACGCGCACCTCGGCGGCATCCTTCGGCCCATGCTGTTCATCCAGGGCACGAACGACGCCCTGGCCACGTTCGGACTTATCTCCTCGGTGGTGACCAAGCTGGGCCCACGAGCCCGGCTGCACGCGGTCGAAGGTGGCGATCATTCGTTCCGCGTGCGGGGCGCGAAGCGGAGCGACGCGGAGATCGGGCGAGACCTCGGCGTGCTGGCTGCGGGGTTCGTTCGCGAGGTCGCCGGCTGATGCCTCGCCGTCACGAGCGGGCCCGCGAACGGCCTGGTCCGGCGATCCCGGTCGAGCGGCCGCTCACGGCCACGCCGGCATGGGCGCAGGCCGGCGGGGCGATCGTCCGGGCGGTCACCGGCGAGAAGGGGAAGACGTACCGGTGCCCGGGCTGCCAGCAGGAGATCCGGCCCGGGACGCCCCACCTGGTGGTGATCGAGGAAGAGGACGTCGAGGCACGCCGCCACTGGCACACACCGTGCTGGAAGCGGGAGCTCCGCCGCCGCGGCTTCACGGTCGCCTGAGGTCCGGTCAGAGCATCGAAAGCTGTTCGGCCCGCTGTCCATCACGTCCGCGCCCTGCCGACGGTCGCACGTTCTTCCGGCTGGCCGATCGTCCCGAAGCGGATCGATTCCCGTTCCCCACCCGCCGCGTGTCCCGCGGTGCCGCGCGCCCGATCCCGAACCGCCTGGCGAGCTCCTGGACCCGCCCGGTGATCTCCGCCTGGTACGCGTTCGGGGCGTAGGCGCTTCGGCCGTACAGCCGCTCGTACCGCGGCACGAGGGACGGGTGGTGCTCGCCGAGCCAGCCCATGAACCACTCCCGGGCGCCGGGCCGAAGATGCAGCACGATCGGCGCGAGGTGGGTCGCCCCGGCCTCCGCGATGGCCCTGACCGTGGCCGTGAGGTGTGCGGGCGAATCGGTCAGGAACGGGATGATGGGGGCCATCAGCACCCCGCAGGGAACGCCGGCCTCGTTCAGCGTCCGGCACACCTCGAGCCGCTTCTGCGGAGCCGGGGTCCCGGGCTCGAGCGAGCGCCACACGTCCCGGTCGACGAACCCCACGCTGACGTTCGTGCCGATGTCGGCCACCTGCGCGCATGCTTGGAGAAGGTCGACGTCCCGGAGGATGAGCGAGCCCTTCGTCAGGATCGAGAAGGGATTGGCGGTGTCGAGGAGCACTGAGAGGATGCCGCGCATGAGCTGGTAGCGCCCCTCGGCCCGCTGGTAGGGGTCGACGTTGGTGCCCATGGCGATGTGTCCGCCTCCCCACGACGTGGCGGCCAGCTCCCTGCGCAGGAGCTCCTCGGCGTTGACCTTCACCACGATCTGGGAGTTGAAGTCCTCCCCGGAGTCCAGGTCGAGGAACGTGTGCGTGTTCCGGGCGAAGCAGTAGAAGCACGCGTGGGTGCACCCCCGGTACGGGTTGATCGTCCACCGGAACGGGACGCGAGAGGCCTCGGGCACCCGGTTGATGATCGACCGGGCCCGGACCTCGTAGAACGTGATCCCGCGGAACTCGGGCGTGTCGAAGGTTCGAACCACGGCGCCCTGGCCGAACAGCGAGGCGGTGAGCCGTGGGTCTCGTTCGGGCTCGACGATCTTCAGGTTGTCCCAACGCACGGCGAGACGCACCATGGTACTCGAACACCTGTTCGATTGCACATCCCTCTCACCCGGCTCCACCCGGCTCCTTAGTAGGTTCCAGTACGCCGGCCTGTATGATTCCGTCACTCCGAGCGCAGCGGGATCGATCGACGTGCAGATCAGAGCTTCCTTGAGGCAGGGACCGGACGGCGGGTGGGTGGCCGAGACGGAAGGCGACGTCCGGGTCCGGGCCGCCGGGCCGACGCCGGACGCGTGCCTGGCGAGCCTGGGACGGTGCGTGGAGGTCGGTTTGGATGGCCGAACCGGCCCGGTGACCATCCTGGTCGAGGTGACGCCGGTGCTTGCCGGCGTGGCCGAGGCGGCCGAGATCATGCGGTGGGACAAGCGTCGCGTCGTGACCTACATCGACCGGGGGGCGTTCCCACAGCCGATCCAGGCCCTCGCCTCCGGCCGCGTGTGGCGCCGGGCGGACGTCGAGCGCTTCGCCGTTCACTGGCGCTCCCGCCTGGCGGCCCGGGCCCGCCGGGACGCTCCGACGCCGCCGCCCGTCATATGAGCGTCCGGCTCCTCCTCGTCCGCCACGGCCGGGTGGACTTCGAGTCCGGCGTCTTCCGGACGACGGCGCGCGGCCGCCAGTGGGATCCGCCCCTGGGCGAACAGGGGCTCGAGCAGGCCCGGAGCCTTGCCGCCCGCCTCGAGATGATGGACCCTCCCGCCCGCATCGTGGTCTCGCCCTTCCAGCGTTGCCGCCAGACCATCGAACCCTTCGTCCATGCGACTGGCCTCGTCGCCGACGTGGTCGAAGACGTCGGCGAGGTCTCTATCGGCGCTTGGGAGGGTGTGCGGTTCGAGGACATCATCTCGGGGGACGAAGAGCTCGCCCGGAGGTTCCGCGAGCAGGAGGCGATGTTCAGCATGTCGCCGGGGGGCGAATCGGGCGAGCAGCTCCGGTCGAGGGTCGTCCCGGCCGTGGAAGCCGCGCTCGAGGGGATCGAGGACGGCACCGTCGTGATCGTCACCCATGGCGGGGTCATCAACGCGTACCTCGGCCACGTCATGGGCATCGCCCGGGACATGTTCTTCCTTCCGGACAATGCGTCGATCAACACGGTCCGGGCCGACGGCGGGTGCCGGGAGATGCGGTTCCTGAACGACGTCCGTCACCTCACCGATCCACAGGCGTTCGCGCCGAACCTACGGGTCGGTATACTTCGCGGGCCACAGGAGACAAGCTCGCGAGTGGCCCCGAACGAATCCGGGTAACCACTCGACCGACCGACAGCCGACAGAAGGAGGCCGAAGTGGGTGTGAAGTTCCTTTCGGACGAGTGGACGCAGGCCGTCCAGGATGCCCTGAACTCGAACGAAACGTTCAAGAGCGCGGCAGGATCGCAGACGGCGAAGGTCCAGCAGGTGGTCACCGCGCCTGAGGGCGAGAAGCGCTACTGGTTCAAGCTCGAGGGCGGGCAGGTCTCGCTGGGCACCGGCGACTCACCGGACCCGGTCGACGCCACGATCACCCAGGACTACGACACCGCGGTCGCCCTGGCCAAGAACGAGCTCACCGGCACGGCGGCCTACATGAGCGGCAAGATCCGGGTCTCCGGCGACCTCATGAAGCTCATGCAGCTCCAGGGGCCGCTGGGTCAGATGCCGGCCGCCCTGAAGGACCTGGACGTCGAGTACTAGACCTCAGAAGGCTCCGGGGGCGGGCAGCACGATGAACGTGCCGCTCGCCCTCGCCAGGAGCTGCCCGTTCACGTCGAGGACCTCCGACTCCCCGTAGCCCATCCGCTGTCCGAGGTGGAGGGATCTCCCGCGGCCGATCAGACGGTTGCCTTCGCCCTTCGCCAGGAAGTGCACGTTCAGCTGCGCCGTCCGGTGGGTGAGGCCTGGGCGGAGTTTCGACCGAAGCGCCAGCCCGATCGAGGTGTCCGCGATCGCGGTGATGATCCCCCCGTGGACGATCCCCTGGGGGTTGAAGTGGTGCGGCTCCAGCTGCAGCGAAAGCTCGGCCAGTCCGTCGCCGACGGACACCAGCTCGAGGCCGGCCCACTGGTGGAAGGGCGAGTTCCGGACCCGCTCGCGCAAGGCTTCGAGGTATCGCGGGTCCAGGCCGGGGCCCACTTCCTCGTCCATGAGCCGGGAGTCTACCCCGAGGCTCGCGCCTCCATATGATGAGCGCCGCACCGCTCTGGCGAGCCGGTGCCACCTGGGGAGGGATGGAGTACGGAACCGACGGAGATCTTCGAGCTGATCCTCAAAGCGGATGAGCTGCTCAAGTACGCCACCGAGGACAAGGCGGCCGTCCGGGCCGGGCAGGCCCGCGAGCTCCTCGACGAGGCCAGGCGGGAGGCGGGCGCCATCGGGAACGACCAGCTGGTCGAACAGGCCGAACGCCGCCTCGCCGACCTGGCCACGATGCCGGGGGATACGCCGGACGGCTAGCGCATCGGTTCCGTCCCGCGAGCGGGCTAATGCCGCGGCGGCCGGTCCCTCAGTCCGGAGCGCCCCGGTTCGGTCCCGAACAGGCGGTCCCCGAAGTCGCCCAGTCCCGGCAGGATGTAGCCGTGCTCGTTGAGCTCGCGGTCGAGGGCGACCGTGAAGACCGGGACCTCGGGATGCTCTTCCTCCATCTTCGCCACGCCCTCCGGCGCTGCGACCACGCACGCGAACCGGATCTCTGCCGGCCGGCCCGCGGCGATGTGCGTGCAGGCGGCAGCCGCCGACCCGCCGGTGGCCAGCATGGGGTCGAGCAGCAGCACGAAGCGCCCTTCGACCGGCGGAAGCTTCTGGTAGTACGACGTGGGGAGCAGCGTCGTGTCGTCGCGTTCGAGCCCGATATACCCGACCGAGACCTCGGGGAAGAGCTCCGTCACGGCTTCCAGCATCCCCAGACCCGCCCGCAGGATCGGCACGGCCACCAGGTCCGGCGTGATCGAACGGCCCTCCGCCGGCTCGAGCGGCGTATGCACCACACTCTCCACCGTGGGCAGCCCACGGACCGCTTCGAGCACCAGCGCGATGGTCAGCCGCTTCGCCAGGGTCCGGAAGACCGGCGGCGGCGTGTCCCGGTCGCGCAGCCGGGTCAGGAGGTGCTGGGCCAGCGGATGGTCGACCACCGTCAGCGTCATGTCGGCCGTATGCTAGCCGGTGCGACATCCCGGCGGAGAGGGCCTTCGTCCCTCGCCGGCAGGCCGACCGAAGGAGCCCACCGCGGATACGAAGATCGAACGGGCGGGTACCGTGCTCCACCGCGAGCCCCGCTTCTCGCCCGCCGGTGCGGCCGCGCTGGTCGCCCGAACGACGGGGGTCGACGCGGTCGGCCTGGAGGAGCGTGCCGCCTCGCTCGCCAAGCGTTCGATCAAGAGGGAATCGAAGCTCTGGGCGCTGGACCTCGCCATCCGATGCATCGACCTGACCACCCTGGAGGGCGCCGACACGCCGGGGAAGATCGTGGCGATCTGCGCCAAGGCCGTCCGGCCGGACCCAACCGACCATTCGATCCCTCCGGTCGCTGCCGTCTGCATCTACCCCGCGCTGGTCCCGGTGGCCGCCGGCCAGCTGAAGGGCACCAGCGTTCACGTGGCTAGCGTGGCCGGCGCGTTCCCGAGCGGCCTCGGCCCGCTGAAGGAGCGCCTGGACGAGATCCATGACGCCGTCGCGATGGGCGCCGATGAGATCGACATCGTCCTGAACCGTTCGGCCTTCCTCTCCGGCCGCTACCGGCAGGCGTTCGAGGAGGTGGCCGCGTCGAAGGAAGCCTGCGGGGACGCGCATCTGAAGGTGATCCTGGAGATCGGGGAACTGGGCTCCTTCGACCAGGTTCGGCGCGCCTCGATGCTGGCCATGGCGGCAGGAGCCGACTTCATCAAGTCCTCCACGGGCAAGATCGGGACCGGCGCCTCGCTGCCCGGCGCCCTGTGCATGATGGAGGCGGTTCGCGATTTCTTCCACGAGACCGGCCGGCCGGTCGGGGTCAAGGTCGCCGGTGGGGTCCGTCGTTCGAAGCAGGCCATCCAGTACCTCGTGCTGCTGTACGAAACGCTGGGCGCGGACTGGATGACGCCGGACCGCTTCCGGATCGGCGCCTCGACGCTCCTGAACGACGTGTTGATGCAGGTCAAGAAGGAGCGGTCGGGCGCCTACCAGGGCCCCGACTACTTCACGATCGACTGACCGTGGCGAAAGAGGGGGCATGAGCGAGGACCTCGCGCAACGCGAAGCGCGGAAGCCGGCGAAGGCCGCGCCGTGGGCGTACGCGCCCGCGCCCGAGTCGCGCGAGATCGTCAAGGTACCTGACCATCTGGGTCTGTTCATCGGCGGGGAGTTCGTCGAACCGCTGAGCGGGAGGTGGTTCGACACGATCAGCCCGTCCACCGAAGAGTATCTCGCCGAGGTGGCGGAGGCGGGGGCCGAGGACGTCGGCCTGGCCGTCACCGCAGCCCGCACGGCGTGGGAGAAGCGCTGGCGCGACCTCCCGCGCCGGGAGCGCGCCAAGTACCTGTACCGGATCGCCCGGGGCCTGCAGGAGCGGAGCCGTGAGTTCGCCATCCTGGAGTCGATGGACGGCGGCAAACCGATCAAGGAGTCCCGGGACGTCGACGTGCCGCTGGCGGCGGCGCACTTCTTCTACTACGCCGGGTGGGCGGACAAGCTCGAGTACGCGTTCCCGCATCGCGTGCCGTCGCCGCTTGGCGTCGCGGGCCAGATCATCCCGTGGAACTTTCCCTTGTTGATGGCCGCCTGGAAGCTCGCGCCGGCGCTGGCCGCGGGCAACACGGCGGTGCTGAAGCCGGCCGAGACCACGCCGCTCACGGCGCTGCTGCTCGCCCAGGTGATCCAGGAGGCCGAGCTCCCCCCCGGAGTGGTGAACATCGTGACCGGTGCGGGAGAGACCGGCGCTGCGCTGGTCAACCACCCCGACGTCGACAAGATCGCGTTCACCGGCAGCACCGAGGTGGGGAAAGTCATCCGCCGTGCGGTGGCCGGCACGCACAAGCACCTCACGCTGGAGCTGGGCGGGAAAGCCGCGAACATCGTCTTCGAGGACGCCCCGCTCGACCAGGCGGTCGAAGGCATCATCAACGGCATCTACTTCAACCAGGGGCACGTCTGCTGCGCCGGCTCGCGCCTGCTCGTGCAGGAATCGGTGTTCGAGCCCGTCCTCGACAAGCTGAAGGCGCGCTTGCAGACCCTCCGGGTGGGCGACCCGCTCGACAAGAACACCGACGTCGGGGCCATCAACAGCCGGCAGCAGCTCGACAAGATCGAGGAGTTGGTCGAGTCGGGCGTCGAAGAGGGCGCCGAGATGTACCAGCCCGAATGCACGCTGCCCGAGCGCGGGTTCTGGTTCCGCCCGACGCTGTTCACCGGGGTGAGCCAGTCGCACCGCATCGCCCGCGAGGAGATCTTCGGGCCGGTGCTTTCGATCCTCACGTTCCGGACGCCGGACGAGGCCCTCGAGAAGGCGAACAACACGCCGTACGGCCTGTCGGCCGGGGTGTGGACCGAGAAGGGGTCGCGGATCCTATGGATGGCCCAGGGCCTGCGGGCCGGGGTCATCTGGGCGAACACGTTCAACCGGTTCGACCCGGCGTCG
>DHWS01000158.1 GCA_002413305.1 Actinobacteria bacterium UBA5176
CAGGTTTCGACCGGCGTTTACAGCATCGGACCCGATTGCCGCCAGACCGGTGGACCCACGAGAGAGTCGATGTACGCCCACGCCTCCGCGACAACTGGGTCATTGGAGATCGACTCGTAGGAGTAGAGGGTGCCCTTCGACCAGTACACCATCGTCGCGTCGCTCAGGTTGATGCGCCACGCCTCGGCCGGTTTAGGGTTTTGCTCGAAAGCTCCCTTGGTCAGGAGGTACCGCCGAACCTCATCGGCGTGCTCCTCCCGCACCCGCCACCTGCTACCCCTGCTACCCCCGCTACCCACCATTGCTCCGTACTCTCGCACAGTAAGTCCGGCCCTAGCGGTCGACGCTGCTGCGCGCGGGTGGCTCTCGTCAAGACCAACCCCACGTCGGCCACGTCAGCCCCCTGTCGTGGGCCCAAGGGCCGGCTCGTGGTCCGGTCGCAGCTCGGTTCTCCGTAGATGCTCCAGCGCAAGCTCAAGGTCGGGGTTCGCCCGGGCCGGGCGTCTCATGGACCTCATGGAGGACCGCGGGATCGTCGGGCCCAGCGTGGGCTCGAAGGCGCGGGACGTCCTGATGACCCGGGAGGAATGGCAGGAGAGCCGAGCTCGCGCCTAGAGCGTGGAGCCCGTCGGTGTTCCATCCCCGTCGGGTCGCGCCCTTGGCCTCCCCACCTTGACCCGCCGCCTCGTCCGGACATCCCAGTGGCGTGACATAGAGAAAGGTCGCACGCATACGCTCGCACGAGGCCACCGGCCTCCGTAGAACGAGGCCGTCTTCGGCGCTCTCTGGCTCTGGGGTTCGGACAGGAACGTCTCTCCGCTGGGGCGCCACGATGGCCCAAAATCGAGTCCAGAGGCGCCACAACGCGCCGAACCTCGCCGGTCCTTGCCGCCCCCCCCTCACCTTCTGGTCATGGAGCCCAAGGGCCCACGGCCCGTGTTCGGAATCGTCGCTCAGCCAGTTTGCTTGACGCGCCTGAGGGAGACCGCTGCTGCGATTCCCCACGCGATGCCCCCGAAGAGCGTCAGGTAGATGCCGATCGCGGCGAAGTTGGTGAGGTCCGCGAGTCCGGTGATTGCGACCACCGCAGCGAGGGCAATCTCGATTCCGCCGAAGACTCTCCGGCCTGGGTGGAGCGGACCATACCCGAGGTAGCCGGCCAGCAGGACTAGTCCGAGAAGGGCTGCAATCAGAGTGATGACTCCGTCGCCCTGAATCCCAAGCGCGCTTACGCCCAAGACGGAGGCCCACGGGAGGAACGCGGCGATCGCCGTCACGGCGCTGGCGATTCCGATCACCTTCAGAGCTGGCGCCATGTCGCCCAGCCGCGTTTGGGATCGGGCTGGCCGCTGGCCGAGTGGCGGCTGAGCGGGCTCCGTCCCCGTCGGCTCGGAGGCCGGTATCGGGAATGGTTCAGCGCCTGTCGACGGGCGTTCGGGCAAAGAACCATCCCCTGGCGGAGACGACATGTCGGGCCCCCTTCTCGTTCGTGCTCCCTGAGATCCGCCGCCTAGGCGTCTGGGCGTCGAACCGCGCGGCCGAGCCGCGCCTCGTGGAGCGCCGATGTCATTCGCGTGGACGATACAACTCGGCATCCGGGGACGCGAGTGCCCACCAGTTCCGACGACTGGGTCAGCGTCGACGCTCCTGGCCTGCGCCACGATGACCCAAAATCGAGCCCCAAGGCTCCACAGGGCGCCGAACCTCGTTGGTCCTTGCCGCCCCCTTGCCTCTCAGGACGGGAGCCCAGGAGGGCCCACCGCCCGGATCGATCAGATCAGGGGTCCGGCTCCCCCGGACAGGACCGCCCGGCCTCGCCGGGGTCCTTGTGGCACCGATAGCAAACCGGTCCGACGACCTGCCCCGTGCCGAAGATGCTGACCCGCTCCCCGACCCAGGCGCGGAACGCCTCGTCCGGGGTGAGGTCGTGCAGGACCACCGCGACCCATCTGTGCAGCTGGCGCCGGACGACTCGGATGGTTTTTGGGTCCATGTCGCTCTCCTCTCTGGGTCTGTGGGCTACGGGCGCGCTCCGTCCGGCCGCAGTCTGTGGCTGGGGAGGAACCGGTACTCGCTCTGTGGGGTGCGGGAGCGAGCTCTGAGGGCTGCGGTCCTCGCCTCCCGGACGCCGCCGAGCCTCTCTCCCCCCTCGTCTGTCCAGAAGTCCCGGGTGGAGTGGGCGAGCCTGCCTCCGTTCAGGAGCAGGTGGCGGCGCATCAGTCCGACGGCCCGCGGGACCGACAGGTCGAGTCCCGCGATGGCGCCCTTCAGGACGTAGCGGGCCAGTGGCGTCAGGCGGCCGATGGGCCGGATAGCCGCCCAGTCCAGCCCGACCGCTCGGCATCTGGCGAGGAAGAGGGGCGGTGGGACTCGGGTCCCTCGCTGGAGCACGTGGGCGTGGAGGATCGCCCTCGGGCTGACCTCGATGACCCAGACCGCCTGCCAGTCGTGGCCACGGGCCCTGAGGTCGGCGGTCAGCTCACGGATGGCCTCCTGGAGCTGGCGTACCTGCCCCTCGAGCTCGGCCTCTGAGGCTTGCGCCTCGCCCGCCGTGACGACCGCGGACCAGGTCGGGTTGGCGAGCTGGATGGCCCACGCCGTGACGAGTGCCAACCTCGGGCCGCACCAGCCGCACTTGCACGTCCCGCACCGCGCCGGCTTGACCTCGCCCGTCGCCGGGACGAGGTACCGGCCGCGGATCCTCGGGCAGTCCGTGGCGTCCCGCTCGTTCGGATGTTGAGCCATGGCCCGCCACTATTGGGGCTGGCTCTGACAAAGCCCATCAGCGTAGGACTTCGATACGTCGCCGCGTGCGCCAGCCCTGGCTCCGCACCTACCCCTCGGGGAGCGCCGTTCGTCGCCACACGGGGCCCCAGTGGCCAAGGCCGAGTCTCCAGCGTGGCCTCCAGCCGGCGGGGGGTCCGACTTCGGGATCGTCGTTCCAACAGGGCGGAGAGCCCGAGCGGAGCGTTCGCTCTGGGCCTGAGCGGCGACGCTTCGCGGAGGAAGGTCGGGCGGAGCCTACGCCGTCGGGGCGGCGGGTCGGAGAGGCTCATGGCGGTGGGCGTGTCCCTCCCCGGGTAGCCTTCGATGCGCTAACCGGTCGCACTACGAGACAAGTCCTTGGACGCGGGCGAGGGCCGCGTGCCCGTGAACCGTGGGAGTCGGGCGATGGGACCCGCCACTCGTCTCCGTGCCCGAGGAAGGACTAGCCAGCGTCTTGTTCGGCGCCCGTCGTTCCACGCTCGGCTAACGCGTTGGTCGCCTGCCGTGCCTGCGCCCAGGCGCAGCCGTGGGCGTGCTTCTGGGGACGAGTCTCGTCATTCAAGCCGCAGTACCGGCATACGTTGCCTCGATCGGAGGTCCAGCGCCACGGGTACTCCTTCGCCAGGGCCCTCGCCAGCTCGGAGAGCGTGGTGTAGAGGCCACATTCGGAAATGAGCTCCACGTCGTCCATGTGCCCACGCTCGATCTCGCCACAGCACTTGACGGCGTCCGCCCATGCGCAGTCGTCAGAGTGCAGATCGATCCAGAAGTGCTCCCCGCAGTACTGGCAGTCGAAGCCCGTGTCGTGGTACCAGATCCAAGGCGAGCGCCTGACGAGTTCCACCACGTGATCCCGCTCCGGCTCGCCCGATGGTGTTTGCGGTGCCAGACCAGTGTTGCGTGTTCGCCCCGACCGAGGACCGCTGACCGCGGCGGCGGTCGGCTTCTTCCGTCGAGGGTGTCCGTCTCCTGCTCTCTTGTCGGTCATGCCACTCAGTACGGTGCGGCAGGCCGGTCGTCCCGGGAGCGGCCCGGCCTGGGCCGGCAGACCGTGCAGGGTCGCCGAGCGACGCCAAATCTCAGAGCCCAAGGCTCGGCGGCGTGGGTACTGGCGCAAGTTCTGCGTTAGGGGGTCAGTCTGCGCGCCTGGGCGGGGAGCCGACAGCCCCTACCAAGCCGTGTCTGTTCGGCTCGATTCGACGACGGATCACTGCGGTTGTTCCCGCGCTTCGGCCCAGCTAGCTGACAGGCTTAGCCAGTAGGAGCTCGCAGTCGAGCATGGGACCAACCGTCCCCGGGGTCCCTTCAGTGCCCGGCATGGGTTCCCTGCTGTCTCAGTTGACGTGGGATCCCTCGAACCCGAAGTCCCCGATCCGAGCGGGGGAGCGCAAGGTGAGATGCACCCCCGGCCCCCACACCACGGCTCCGACACCACGGGCCGAGTAGCCCAGCGTCAGGATTCGGATAAGGGGGGCGCTCCCGACCCGAACGCGCCTGCCACACCCGCCCCTACTGCGGCCTAGGCTGCAGGCGGCGCCGGCCGCCGCGCCGGGGCGGCATACGTCCACAGGTCCTCACGAGTCGAAGACCAACATCCTCCGAGGACGGCCGGTAGATGAGCTGCGCCACGCCGTCGTTCATCATGAGCGCGAACCTGCCCTCCAGCACGGCCTCAAGCATCACGAACCGGGCCCTCGTCTCCATCGCCCACCGGTACGCGGCCAAGGACTTGTCCTCCAGCTCCGACACCGACAAACCCTCGCCGGCGTGGCCCGACGCCACTGCTGCGGCGAGAGCGTCGGACTCCTCATCGGTGATTCCCCACGCCTCCGGGGCCTTCTCCCACATGGCTCTCCTCCCCTCGTGCTCGGTCCGCATAGAGGAACCGCTGATCCCGGATGGGCTCTTCTTCCTCCTCTAGTACGGTTCTGAAGAGGCCTATCAACACCACGTCCATGACCTGCGGGTGGTTCGCGGCGACGGATCGGGCGGAGTGACCGTGGCCGTCTATGGGACCAACCGCCCCCGGGTCGTATCTCAAGCACCGTCAGAGCGTCTTGACCGCCTGCCTCCCAAGCAGCCAACCGCGTGTCCGACCAGCAACAACGATGCTCTGGGCAGCAACAAGGCAGCGCGCGGGACCGCCAACTAACAGACCTCGGCGGGCTTCGAATCGACGGGCCTCAGGGGAACGATGGATAGGAGTTAGAGGGCTCGAAACGTAACGCTCCTTCAACCGTCGAGCGACCAACCGTCGTCTCCTCGGGCTCCCGGGTGGGTTGGTGGGGCGTCGAGATACGTCCTTGGAGCTACGAGCTGAGGGCGATGGCGCGTTCGAGCAGCCGATCGGTCTCGGCGATGGCGGGCTTGGAGGCGAGGGAGGCGAAGATCTCTCGGGCGTCGCGGATGGCCTCGGTCGCTTCGGCCACCCGGCCGAGGGCGAGCAGACAGCGTCCCTGGCCGAGGAGCGCCTGGGCACGCTCCCACGGCATCTCGAACCGCTCCCAGCGCAGGGCGGCGTCGGCGAAGAGCTCGGCGGCTTCGGCGTGCGAGCCAAGGTGCTCAAGAAGGAGCGCCCGGGCGGTGGCCAGGGCGTGCTCGTACAGCGGGTAGATGGGCTCGAGGCCCTCGGTGAGGCGCACCGCGAGTTCGGGATCTCCCGCGGCGAGCGCCGCGCGGACCGCATCGGGGAGGTTCGCCGCGTAGTTCGTGTCGGCCCGGATGTTCGGGGACCGCTCGAGCTCGGCGAGGAGCGCGAGGGCGCCGGCTGGTTCCCCCACGGCTAGGCGGAGCGCCGCGGCTGCCGGGAACGCAAGGGCGAGGAACTGGGGCTCTGCCAGCTCCCGCGCCTTCTCCACGGTCCAGTCGGCGAGCGGGGCGGCCTCGGCGAGCTCCCCCCGCCGGGTGAGGACGCGCACCTGGGCCAAGCCCACCTGAAGGAGGGCGAACACGTCCTCGGCCGCCTCGAGGCGAGGGATGAGGTCCCCGGCCAGGGCTATGGCCTCCTCGAGGGAGCCGAGTTCGACGAGGGCCCCCGCCGTCCCAGCGGCGAACGCGAGCACGAACTCCTCGATCCCTCGGCGTTCGGCGAAGGCGCTGCCCTCCCGGAAGGCCTCGAGCCGCGCCCGCGGCCCCTCGATCGGCCCCAGGGTCTCGGCGAGGTTGTAGTGCAGCAGGGCGACTTCGCGCCCCAAGCCCTGGTCGGCTGCCGCGTCCATAGCCCGGCGCATGTCCTGCACGCCGCCGGCGTCTCCGAGGATGGCCCGTGCCCCGCCTCGGAACCCCAGGGCCCGGGCCGGCTCGGGCAGGCCGAGCTCTCCCGCCAGAGCGATGGCCCGGTCGGCGAAAGCGATCGCCTCGCGGTGCTCGCTCGAGATGAAACTCACCGCTGCCTGCTCGGTCAGGGCCACCGCCAGCTCGGGGGAAGGACCGAGTGGCTCGAGCGCCCCCCCGGCCCCCGCCGCGACCTGCCGGTCCCGAGG
>DHWS01000077.1:0-4011 GCA_002413305.1 Actinobacteria bacterium UBA5176
CCCCCCCCCCCCCGCCCCGGGTCCCCCCCCCCCCCCCCCCGGACCCAGAGGAACGGCGGCCCCCCCGCCTGTCCGGGCTGACCGGGTGGATACCGCTGCCTCAGGTCTTCTTCGCGAACTCGGGCGCGGAGGCGAACGAGGCCGCACTGAAGCTGGCCCGCAAGTACGGGCGGGCGGGTGGGCGCCTGGAGGTCGTCGCCCTGGAAGGCTCGTTCCATGGGCGGACCTTCGCCACCCTGGCTGCGACCGGCCAGCCGGCGAAGCGTGCGCCGTTCGAACCGCTCCCCGAGGGCTTCGTCTTCGTGCCGGCCGACGATCCGGACGCGCTGGACAGGGCGGTGGGGCCGGCGACCGCCGCCGTACTGGTCGAGCCCGTGCTCGGGGAGGGCGGGGTGATCCCGCTGGACGCCGCGTACCTCGGGCTGGCCCGCCGGCTGTGCGACGAACGCGGCGCGCTGCTGATCTTCGACGAGGTGCAGACCGGGATCGGACGGTCGGGGTCGTGGTTCGCGCACCAACGGCTGGGCGTCGAACCGGATGTGCTGACGCTGGCGAAGGGGCTCGGGGGAGGGCTGCCGATCGGGGCCGCGCTGTGCAGGCCCTCGCTGGCCTTCGGCCCCGGCGAGCACGCCTCGACGTTCGGCGGCGGACCGGTCGTGTGCGCCGGTGCGCTGGCGGTGCTGGAGACGATCGACCAGGAGGGGTTGCGGGAGAACGCGCGTCTGCGCGGCGAGCAGCTGGTGGCGGGCCTTCGAGCGACCCGCGCGGAGGGCATCCTCGACGTCCGGGGCTTGGGCCTGCTGGTCGGAGTCCGGGTCGAACCCGGTCTGGCCGGCGCGGTGGTCCGGGCGCTGATGGAGGGAGGGTTCCTGGCCACGGAGGCCGGCCCGGACGTGGTGCGGCTCTCCCCGCCGCTCATCGTCTCCCCGCTGGACGTCGACCTGCTGGTGACGATGTTCCCCGCCGCCGTCCACACCGCGCTCGCCCGGAGCGCCGAAGCGACGGCGTCATGAAGCTCCGGAACGGCCAGACCATGGGCGAGACGAAGCGCCGCCGGCAGCGGGCGCTGCTGGAGCTGGTTCGGACCGCCCCGCTGGCAACGCAGCACGAGATCCAGCGGCGGCTGGCGGAGCTGGGGCACGACGCGACGCAGTCGACCATCTCCCGCGACCTCGAAGAGCTCGGGTTGGTGCGCGTTCGGGACGGTGAGGGTCGCCTCCGGTACACGCTGGCCACCGAGGCGGCCACGGCCACTGCTTCGGGCCGCCTGAAGAGCATGTTGAACGAGTACGCCGTGTCGATCGAGAGCTCGGGGAACCTCGTGGTGATCGTCACGCCGCCGGGCGCCGCGAACCCGCTGGCCGATGCGATGGATCACGTGCCGGTGGAGGGCGTGGTGGGGACGGTGGCCGGCGACAACACGATCCTGGTCATCGCCCGGGAGGGCGTCCGCGGGTCGCTGGTCGCGGAACGGCTGCGGAAGATCGGCGGGATCGGGTGAAGGTCGCGCTGTCGCCCCGGTCGCACCGCTCCGCCTGACCCATCGGCTCCCATCCGGCGTTTCGACCCGATCCTTCCCGCCCCCTGACCGGGCTGATGGTCCCTTGAGCGACGGGCCACCCAACCCCAGTGCCCCGGCCGTTCACCCGACAGGCTGGAGGCGAAACCAGAGCCCGAATGGAAGAGAGCCGGGGCCATGGCCGGACTGGACGCAGATACGCTCGAGATGGCGCTTGCCGCCGTCCGCGAGTTCACGGAGAAGGAGCTGCCCGATCGCAGGCTGCTCGAGCTGGACGCGAAGGATGAGGCTCCGATCGAGGTCATCCGGGCGATGTGCGGGCCCGAGCTCGGCGTCCAGCTGCTGTTCATCGCCGAGGAGTACGGCGGGATGGGCGGCGGGACCTTCGACGTCTACCGCGTGTGTGAGCAGATGGCCCGCATCGACCTCGGCCTGGCCACCGGGGTGCTGGCCACGTTCCTGGGCAGTGACCCGATCTCGGTCGGCGGCACAGACGTCCAGAAGAAGGAGTGGCTGAGCCGGATCGCCGAGGAGGGACTGCTGTTCGCTTACGGTGCCACCGAGCCCGAGGCGGGCTCCGACCTCGGCGCGCTGAAGACCATCGCCGTCCCGGTCGTCGAGGGCGGCGCCCCGGTCGGGTACCGGATCTCCGGCGCGAAGCAGTGGATCAGCAACGGCGGGGTGGCCGACGCCTACACCATCCTGGCCAATGCTCCCGGCGGGCCCAGCTGGTTCGTCCTGGAGCGCGGCTTGGAGGGCTTCACGCACGGCATCCCCGAGGACAAGCATGGGATCCGGGCCAGCAACACCGCTGCGCTCTCGCTGGACGAGGTGCGCGTGGATGCCGACCGGCTGCTCGGCGGCGTCGAAGGCCAGGGCCTGCTCCAAGCCCAGCAGGTGTTCGGCTACACGCGCCTGATGGTGGCCGCGTTCGGCCTGGGCGCTGGATGGGCCGCGCTGGACCGGGCCGTCGCGTATTCGACCCAACGCATCCAGGCAGGCGGGCCGCTCTCGGAGAAGCAGGGCTACACGCACAAGCTGATCGTTCCCCACGTGTGCCGGCTGGAGGCCGCGCGAGCGTGCATCGAAGAGACGGCCGAACGGATCGACGCGGGCGAGGGTTCGCTGAACACCGAGGGCGCGGTGGCCAAGTACCTGGCCAGCGAGGCGGGCAACGCTGCGGCCGATGCGGCCATCCAGGCGCACGGCGGCTACGGCTACGTCAAGGAGTACCTGGTCGAGAAGATCCGCCGGGACGTGCGGATCACCACGATCTACGAGGGCACCTCCGAGATCATGGAGATGACGATCGCCCGCGACCGGTGGCAGGAGCATCTCAAGTCCCGCGGCGCGTACTACCACGACGCGGCGCGGGAGGCCGAAGCGCTCCACCGCGCGCATCCGAAGGTCGGGGCCGACGTCGCCGCACTGGGGTTCCACGCGCTGGCCGAGACGCTCGAGCTGGCCCGCGCCGGCCGGCTGACCCGGAGTCAGCACGTCCTGCTCCGCGTGGGGGAGCTGATCACGTACGCCGAGGCCGCCGGGGCGCTGTGTCGCCGGGCGGCGAGGTCCGCAGGCGGCGAGCTCTCGGACAAGGCCGACCACCGGTTCGGGCCGGACGCCCTGGCCCTCGTGGCGAGGGTCTTCGCCCGCGAGGCCGCGCTGAAGGTGGGCATGGAGGGTTCGCGCCTGGTGGTGGGGGCGAGCGGGGACCCCGACCCGCGGGACGTCGAAGGACGGATCGGCCTGTCAGCGCTGGTCGCCGCGCAGGCCGGACTCATCGAAGACAGGGACCGGGTGGCCGACGTGCTGTACGCGCGCGCGCCGACCGGGTGACGGGACAAAGGAGAGCTGAGCGCCATGGAGGACGGACCGGACAGCGGGAATCGGGCGACGGGCGATCGCGGGAAGCGCGAGCGAGCCGTCGCCGTGGTCGGCGTGGGCGCCATCCTGCCCGATGCGCCCGACGCGGCCGCGTTCTGGCGGAACCTCCGGGAGAGCCGCTACAGCATCACCGAGGTCTCGCCATCCCGGTGGGACCCCGACCTGTACTACGACCCGGACCCGAAGACGCCCGACACGACCTACTCGAGGATCGGCGGGTGGGTTCGAGATTGGGCATGGGACCCGTTCGGCTGGAAGCTGGCCGTCCCCCCAACCGTCTCGGACAACATGGACGACGGCCAGAAGTGGGCCATCGCCTGCACGCGCGAGGCGCTGCTGGACTACGGGTACCCGGCGCGGCCGCTGGACCAGGAGCGGACCGCGGTGATCCTCGGCAACGCCATGGCCGGCGAGCGCCACTACGAGACGTCCATGCGGATCTACTTCCCGGAGTTCGCCGAACAGCTCCGCAAGGCGCCGTCGTTCGTCGCGCTCCCGCCGGAGGTCCGGGCCGCGATGCTCGAGGAGTTCCACGCCGGGGTCGGCGGCCGGTTCCCCCGGATCACCGAGGACACCATGCCCGGAGAGCTCGGCAACATCCTGGCCGG
>DHWS01000077.1:4291-23483 GCA_002413305.1 Actinobacteria bacterium UBA5176
ATCGACCGGAACATGGGCGCCAGCGCGTTCGTGAAGTTCTGCAAGATCGGCGCCCTCAGCGCGACGGGCACCCGGCCCTACGACGAAGGGGCCGACGGGTTCGTGATGGGCGAGGGCGCGGCCGTCTTTCTGCTCAAGCGCCTCTCCGACGCCGAAGCCGCGGGCGACCGGATCTACGCGGTCATCCGCGCGCTGGCGGGGTCGAGCGACGGCAAGGGCAAGGGGATCACCGCCCCCAACCCGGCCGGGCAGAAGCTGGCCATCGAGCGGGCCTGGCGGCGGGCCGGGGTGCTGCCGGACGTGGCGACGCTGATCGAGGGGCACGGGACCTCCACCCGGGTCGGCGACGTGGCCGAGGTCGAATCCCTGCACGCGGCCTTCGCCGCCCTCGGCGTGGACGTGCCGATCGGTTCGATCCCCCTGGGCTCGGTCAAGTCGAACTTCGGGCACCTGAAGGCGGCGGCCGGCGCGGCGGGGGTGTTGAAGGCCGTGCTCGCCCTGCACCACCGGGAGCTCCCGCCCAGCCTGGGCTTCGAGCGGCCGAACCCCAGGATCGACTTCGAACGCTCGCCGTTCGCCGTGAACACGGAGCTTCGCGTGGGACGTCCCGGACGGTTCGACCCGGCGGGCGGGCGTGAGCGCGTTCGGGTTCGGTGGGACGAACTTCCACGCCGTCCTGGAGGAGTACGTGCCGGCCGCTTCGGAACGGGCCCGTCCCACGCCGCGGGTGACCGCGACCGAAGCGACGGCCCTGGAGGCCGCGCCGAAGACCCCGCTGCGCGGCGCGTTGGTGGTCGGCGCCGAGGACGTGGAGGGTCTGGTCAGGCGCCTGGAGGACGTACGGACCCGGGCGGAGAACGGGACCGCGCCGCCAGCCGGTCCACCGCTTGACCGGGACCTTCGCGCGCCGGTTCGAGTGGCGATCGACCATGCGGATGCCGCGGACCTGGCGGCCAAAGCTACCCAGGCCATCACGGCCCTCCGGGCCCAGAACCCCTCCGTCTGGAAGGCTCTGAAGGCCAAGGGCATCTTCACCGGAACCGGGCCGGCCCCCAAGGTCGCCTTCCTCTACACGGGCCAGGGCTCGCAGTACGCGAACATGCTGGCCGGCCTTCGCGCCTCCGAGCCGCTGGTGGCGCGAGCGTTCGCCGAAGCGGACGGGATCATGAGTCCGCTGCTCGGCCGGCCGTTGACCAGCTACCTCTTCGTCGATCCCGGAGACACGGCCGCGGTGTCCGCCGCCGAAGCCGACCTGATGCGGACCGAGATCACCCAGCCCGCGGTCCTGTCCGTCGACCTCGCCCTGACCGACCTGCTGGCTGCCTACGGGATCCACCCCGACATGGTCATGGGCCACAGCCTTGGCGAGTACGGGGCGCTGGTGGCCGCCGGTTCGCTCACGTTCGGCCACGCGCTGGAGGCGGTCAGTGCCCGGGGACGGGAGATGGCCAGCATCGAGGTGGAGGACAACGGCAAGATGGCTGCCGTCTTCGCGCCGCTCGAGGAGATCGAACGCATCGTTGCGGCGGTCGACGGCTACGTCGTTATCGCCAACATCAACAGCCGCGGCCAGGGCGTGATCGGCGGGGCCAGCGGCGCCGTCGACCAGGCGGTTGAGGCATTCGGCGAAGCCGGCTTCCAGGCCATCCCGCTCCCGGTCAGCCACGCCTTCCACACGTCGATCGTCGCCGCGGCGAGCGAGCCGCTCCGGCGGACCCTGATCCGCCTCGAGCTGCGGCCGCCGCAGATCCCGATCGTGGCGAACGTGAGCGGCGAGTTCTACCCGATGGGCCCCGACGTGGCGCCCGAGATGCTGGACGGGCTGGCCCGCCAGGTTGCGTCGCCGGTGCAGTTCGTCAAAGGCCTGGAGACGCTGTACGAAGCGGGTGCTCGGGTGTTCGTCGAAGTAGGACCGAAGAAGGCCCTCCAGGGATTCGTGGACGACGTCCTGGGCAACTGGGACGGCGTTCGTTCGCTGTTCACCAACCATCCGAAGGTCGGAGACCTGGTGGCGTTCAACCAGGCGCTGTGCGGGCTATACGCGGCCGGGCTGGGGATGGGTGTCTCCGGCACCGGCGGGGAGGAGATCCACGTGGAGTTCACCGAAGAGGATGAGGGCGACGAGGGTGAGGTGCTGCTCGAGGCCGCCGCGGAGGCCGCCTCCGAGATCGAGCACGGTGCGAACGGGCACAGCACGGGGTTCGGTGCGGGCAACGACGGCCTCATCGAACGCCCGATGGAGATGCCCGATGCCGCCGGCCCAGGTCCGAACGGCGACGACGATCCGGACCGCCGGCCGGTGGTCATCACCGGGGCTGGCATCGGCCTGCCCGGCACCCAGCGGATCTTCGACGAAGCGAACGTCGGCCGCATCCTGCGCGGCGGCCAGTTCATCGACGTGATCCCCACGCGGCTCCGGCAGGCCATGCTCGACAAGCACATCATCCGCCTGGTCAAGAGGGAGAACGGCGACCCCACCTTCGAGCGTATCGAGAGCCAGGACGACGTCATCAAGCTCGCCGCCCGTGGGGGTGCGTTCGACCTCTCCGAGGAGTTCGGCGTGGATCCCGATCGGGTGCTGGCGCTGGACCGTTCGACCCAGCTGGCCATGGCCGCGGGGATCGACGCCCTGCGCGACGCCGGGCTGCCGCTGGTCATGCGATACCACGTCACCACGAAAGGCACGAAGCTCCCCGAGCGGTGGGCGCTGCCCGAGGAGCTGCGGGACGACACCGGGGTCATCTTCGCCAGCGCCTTCCCCGGCTACGACTCGATGGTTGACGAGGTCACCCGGTACCACCGGGACCGCTCGCGCCGCGAGCTGATCGAGGCACTCGAGTCCGCGCGGTCGCGGCTGGTCGAAGGCAACGGCCAGGCCACGCTCGCCGTGCGGGAGCTCGACCGGCGGATCGGGGAGCTCCGCGACGAGATCGAACGCGCCCCGTACGTGTTCGATCGCCGGTTCCTGTTCCACGCGTTGTCCATGGGGCACGCGCAGTTCGCCGAGCTGATCGGGGCCCGCGGGCCGAACATGCAGATCAACTCGGCCTGCGCCTCCACCACCCAGGCCATCGCGTTGGCCGGCGACTGGATCCGCGCGGGGCGGTGCCGCCGGGTGATCGTGATCGCCGCCGACGACGCCACCAGCGACACGATGATGGAGTGGATCGGGGCCGGCTTCCTGGCTTCAGGCGCGGCGGCCACCGACGACGTGGTCGAGGATGCGGCGACGCCGTTCGACCGCCGCCGGCACGGCATGATCATCGGGATGGGCGCAGCGGCCATCGTGGTCGAGCGTTCGGACGCGGCGCGCGAACGAGGCATCCGGCCCATCGCCGAGGTGCTCGGGGCGGTCACCGCGAACAGCGCTTTCCACGGTTCGCGCCTGGACGTCCACCACATCACCCAGGTGATGGAACGGCTGGTCGCCGGGGCCGAGGAGCGGTGGGGGATCTCGCGCGCGGAGATCGCGCCGCACCTGGTCTTCGTCTCGCACGAGACGTACACGCCGGCTCGGGGCGGGAGCGCCGCAGCCGAGGTCGAAGCCCTGCGCGCGGTGTTCGGAGGGACGACCGATTCGATCGTCGTGGCCAACACGAAGGGCTTCACCGGGCACCCGATGGGTGTCGGGATCGAGGACGTCGTGGCGCTGAAGTCGCTGGAGACGGGATTGGTCCCCCCGGTCCCGAACTTCAAAGAAATCGACCCCGACCTCGGCATCCTCAACCTGTCGAAGGGCGGCCTTTACCCGATCCGGTACGCGCTGCGCCTGGCGGCTGGGTTCGGCTCGCAGATCAGCATGACGTTGATGCGGGTCGCTTCCGGCTCGCCGGAGGTGCGGCCCACGCCCGAGCAGCTCGGGTTCGATTCCCGCCTCTTCGACCAGGCGGCCTGGACGTCCTGGCTGACCCGGGTCAGCGGGGAGCAGGATCCGCAGGTCGAAGTGCTGCAGCACCGGCTTGTGGTGACGGAGTCGCATGCCCCGGCCGCCGCTCCCGCTCCGGTCCTGCCCGAGCCGGCGGTCGTCCCTCAGACGAGGGTGGAACCGGTCGCCGAGCCCATCATGGCGCTGGAGATCGCCGAACCGGAGGTCATCGAACAGGAGGTCATCGAACCGGAGGTCGAGCTGGATGAAGCCGCGGTCCGCGACGCCCTCCTGGCCTTGGTCGCGGAGAAGACCGGCTACCCGGCGGACATGCTCGAGCTCGACCTCGACCTGGAGGCCGACCTCGGAGTGGACACCGTCAAGCAGGCGGAGATCTTCGCCTCGATCCGGGAGACCTGCTCGATCCCCCGGGATGACACGCTCAAGCTGCGGGACTTCCCGACCCTCCAGCACGTGATCGGGTTCGTGATGGATCGAACCCCGGAGTCCGGGGCTCCGCTCCCGTCAGCGCCCGTGGTCGAACTCCCCTCTCCGGCGCAAGCACCCGTGGAGGCAGACCTGCCGGGACCGTGGACGAAGCCGCGGTCCGCGACGCTCTCCTGGCTTTGGTCGCGGAGAAGACCGGCTACCCGGCGGACATGCTGGAGCTCGACCTCGACCTGGAGGCCGACCTCGGAGTGGACACCGTCAAGCAGGCGGAGATCTTCGCCTCGATCCGGGAGACCTACTCGATCCCCCGGGATGACACGCTCAAGCTGCGGGACTTCCCGACCCTCCAGCACGTGATTGGGTTCGTGATGGATCGGGCCCCGAAGGCCGAGCCGACGGTGGAGCCGCAGGCGGAGGTGATCGAACCAGAGCCCATGCTCGCTCAGGACTTCGGCGCAGCCGGACAGGTGGCGGCCCGCGTACCGGTCCCCGTCCTGCGCCCGCCCCTGGACATGACAAGCGAGACGGGTGTGCAGCTTGGCGCGCACAGCCGCATCCTGGTGGTGGCCGACGAGGGCGGTGTGGCGAAGGAACTGGCCCGGGAGCTCGAGGACACCGGGGCCACCGTGCTGTTGGTGGACGACCGTCCGGCGGCGGCCGCGCTCGAATCCCGTCTCCACTCGTGGCTGGAGACCGGCGACATCCAGGGCGTCTTCTGGCTGCCCGGGCTCGACCGCGAGCCTCCGCTGGACCGGCTCGAGCTTCCCAGTTGGCGAGAGCTCCTGCGCGTTCGCGTGAAGCTCCTGTACCAGACGATGCGGATTCTCGGCGACGCGGTCGGCCCGCGCGGTTCGTTCCTGGTCTCCGCCACTCGGCTGGGCGGTCTCCACGGCTACGACGCCACCGGTGCCCTGGCTCCGATGGGTGGCGCGGTCACCGGCTTCACGAAGGCGTTCGCCCGCGAGCGGCCGGACGCGCTGATCAAGGTCATCGACTTCGACGACGACGCGCCCGCCGTCGAGATCGTCGCCGCGTTGCTCGAAGAGGCCCGACGCGATCCCGCGGTGGTGGAGGTCGGGCACCGGGACGGTCTGCGGTGGACGATCGGTCTCCAGGTTCGTCCCGACGCGCCGGCCAGCAGCGTCATCCCGCTCGGCAAGGACACCGTGTTCGTGGTGACCGGGGCTGCCGGCAGCATCGTGTCCGCCATCGTGAGCGACCTGGCCCGGGCCTCCGGAGGCACGTTCCACCTGCTCGACCTGGCCCCGGCGCCCGACCCCGACGACCCGGACATCCGGGCCTTCGAGACCGACCGCGATGCCCTCAAGCGCGAGCTGTTCGAACGGCTGAAGGCTCGCGGCGACCGTCCAACGCCGGCGCTCATCGAGCGGGAGCTGGCGGGGGTCGAACGCCGGTCGGCGGCCCGCGCCGCCCTTCGGGCCGTCGAGGAAGCGGGCGGACAGGCGCACTACCACCAGGTGAACCTGCTGGAGGCCGAAGGAGTCGGCGCGGCGATCGACGCGGTCCGGACGGAGAGCGGCCGCATCGACGTCCTGCTCCACGCCGCGGGTATCGAGATCAGCCACCTCATCGCCGACAAGGAGCCTGGTGAGTTCGACCTGGTGTTCGACGTGAAGGCCGACGGGTGGTTCAACCTCCTGCACGCCGCGCGGGATCTGCCCATCGGGGCGACGGTGGCGTTCAGCTCGGTGGCCGGCCGGTTCGGCAACGCCGGCCAGACCGACTACAGCAGCGCCAACGACCTGCTGTGCAAGGCAACCTCGAACCTCCGCCGGACCCGGCCGGACACCCGCGGCATCGCCATCGACTGGACGGCGTGGGCGGGGATCGGCATGGCTACCCGGGGCTCCATCCCGAAGATGATGGAGCTGGCCGGCATCGACATGCTCCCGCCGGAGGTCGGGATCCCCGTGATCCGTCGTGAGCTCACCACCGGGTTCCGGGGCGAGGTCGCTATCGGCGGCCGGCTGGGCGCGCTGATGGAGGAACCCGATCCGAGTGGCCAGCTCGACCTCCCTGCCGGCGACGGCCTGACCTGGACCGTGACCTCGGCCGGCGTCTTCCGACCGTTCGAGGCTCAGACCGTGCTGGACCCGAAGCAGCTGCCCTTCCTGGACCACCACCGCATCGACGGCACCCCGGTCCTGCCCGGCGTGATGGGCATCGAAGCGTTCGCCGAAGCCTCCCGGCTCCTGCTTCCCGGTTGGAGCGTGGCCAGCGTTGAGGACGTGGAGTTCCTGGCCCCCTTCAAGTTCTACCGCGACGAACCCCGCTCGGTCACCGTGCGGCGGCCTGGCGGCCGGAGGGCGACAAGGTGCTCGCCGCGTGCTCGCTCATCGGGACCCGTGAGCTGCCCGGGCAGGCCGAACCGCAGGTCACGACCCACTTCACGGCGAGCGTTCGCCTGTCGCGTGTCATGCCCCAGGCCGGCCGCGTGGAGCTCCCCGAGATGACCGGCCACGGCATCGCCGCCGAGGACATCTACCGCGTCTACTTCCATGGTCCCGCGTACCGGGTCCTGGAGCGCGCCGTGGTCGACCCCGACGGGGCAGCCGGGTTCTTCGCCGAAGGCCTGCCCGCCGAGGCGTCGGCCGGACGGTTCGACCTGTGGCCACGGCTGATCGAGCTGTGCTTCCAGACGGCGGGGGTGTGGGACCTACACGCGAACGGACGGATGGCGCTACCGTGGCAGGTCGACCGGGTCATCGTGACGCCTGCCACGGTGGCAGCCGAAAGCCTGGTCGCCCAGGTCATGCCCCGGGCCGGGGGGTTCGATGCCAGAGTCGTGGACGGGAGCGGGAACGTGTGGGTTGAACTGACCGGCTACCGGACCACCGAGCTGCCCGGGCAGGTCGAACCCTCCCTGCTGGCGGCCTTCGGATTCGCGCCGCGGAACCCGTGAGCAAGTCCGCGGCCGTTGCCCTCCTCGAGGCGGCGCTCCAGGCGCACCGAGAAGAGGAGGATCGGGTCCGGGCCGCCTTCCTGGCCTCGGCGGCGCGGGGCAGGCCGAAGGTCGACGGCCGGGTCGGACACGCGGTCGAGTTGGGCTGTCGCGGACAGGCCTACCGCCTGATCGTTCGCCAGCTGGAACGGGACCGGTTCCGGATCGAGGTGGACGGCACCCGGATCGACCTCCGGACCGAAGGCCAGCCCGGCGGCGCGCGGCGGCTGTCCTGCCTGGGCGGCGACTACGGGGTTGCCTCCCGACCGGAGGGTGCCCACCTGGTGGTCGTCGTCGAGGGGACGGAACACCGGATCTCCCGGGAGGACGTTGGGATCGTTCGCGCCCCGGCACCCGCCGTTGTCGTCGCGCTGCGGGTCGGCGCCGGTGACGAAGTCGCGGAAGGCGATCCACTGGCCGTGGTCGAGGCCATGAAGATGGAGATGACGGTCACCGCCCCCTTCCCCGGGCGGGTCCGGCGGCTGTTCGCCGCGGTCAACCAGCAGGTGGATCAGGGGCAGGCGCTGCTCCAGGTGGTCGCACCGCGAGGTGAGGACGGGTCGTCCGACGAAGAGCGGATCGTGTTCGATGGGACCGACCGCCGGACGATCGACGTGCCCATGTGCGAGATCACCCTGGCCGGCCTCCAGCAGCTCCTGCTGGGATTCGACGTGGAGGCCTCGGAGGCGGCCCGTCTGGCCGGCCGGTGGGCGGCGGCCTGCACCGAGAAACCCGAGCTCCGCCGCCGGGAGGACGAGCTGCTCCGCATCTTCGCCGACGTCGCCGCGCTGTTCGCCGGGGGCGTCCGTCGCACCCCGGGTCCCGAGGGGGACCTGGTGGCCGATCGGCCCCGGGACGACCTGTCGATCTTCGTTCGAACGCTCGACGCGCGGCACCGGTCGCTCGACCCCGCGTTCGTGGAGACGCTCCGGCGCGCTGTCGCGCACCACGGCGTGCATGACCTGGCCCGTTCGCGGGAGCTCGAAGAGGCAGTGTTCCGGCTGTACCGTTCGACCCGCCGGGTACGCGAACAGGCGCCGGCGATCGCTGCGATCCTGGACCGGCGGCTCGACGGGCTGCTCGAGGAGACCCCGCGGGACGGCGAACGGGACCTGCTGGACCGCATCGTGGAAGCCACCCGTTCCTCGTTCCCGCAGATCGCCGACCTGGCCACCGAGGTGCGCTACCGGCTGTTCGACCAGCCGCTCTTCGAACGCATCCGCGACGAGGTGTACGCGAAGGCCGACGCCGACCTGCGGGCCCTGGCCGCCGATCCCCAGGGCTCCGATGCCCCGGCCCACCTGGACGCGCTGGTGCGGTGTCCGCAGCCGCTGGAACGAGTGCTGATCGAACGCCTTGCCGAGGCGGACGCGCGATCTCGCGAGGCCATGGTCCAGGTCCTGGCTCGACGGCTCTACCGCATCCGGGACCTTCAGGACGTGGTGACCGACACGCAGGATACCCGGGCTGTGGTGAGCGCCGGATACGACCACGAAGGTACCCGCGTGCACCTGCTTGCGACGCATGGTGAGCTGGGGGAGTTTTCCGAGGTCGTGGACCTGTTGGCGTCGCGGGCTCGGAAGGTGCCGCCCGGCGAGGACGTTGCGATCGACTGCTACCTGCGCCGGGCGGCGACCGGACCCGAGACGGGCCCCGACGCGGACCGGACCTCCGAGGACCTGCGTTCGACGCTGGACCAGGTCTCGTTCGGCCGGCCCATCCGTCGACTCGTCGTGGCGATCGGCGGAGCGGGCCCGGTCGCGAAGCTGGCTCCCTCGGAGCACTACACGTTCCGCCAGGGCCCGGAGGGTTTCTGGGAGGAGAAGCGGTACCGGGGGCTGCACCCGATGATGGGCAAGCGGCTCGAACTGTGGCGGATGGACAACTTCGACGCCGACCGGTTGCCCTCGGTCGAGGACGTCTACCTCTTCCACGCTGCGGCCCGGGAGAACCCCAAGGACGAGCGGTTGTTCGCCATCGCGGAGGTCCGCGACCTGACGCCGGTTCGGGGCGACCGGGGGCGCGTCGTCGCGCTGCCGCACCTCGAACGGATGCTGACGGAGGCGTTCGAAGCGATCCGCGACCACCAGGCGCACCGCCAGAAGCGACTGCAGTGGAACCGGGTCACGTTGCACGTCTGGCCGCAGGCCGACTTCCGGATCGGGGAGCTGTTCGGCATCATCCAGCGCCTGGCCCCCTCCGCCGAGGGGTTGGGGCTGGAGAAGGTGGTGGTGCTGGCCCAGTTCCGGAACCCCGACAGCGGGGAGTTCGAAGATCGCGTGCTGCACCTCTCGAACCCGCTGGGCCGCGGGCTGTCCGTGCGGTTCGACGCCCGCTCCGACCGGCCCATCGAACCCCTCACCGAGTACATGCAGAAGGTCGTGCTGATGCGCCAGCGAGGACTGACGTATCCATACGAGATCGTGCGGATGCTGACACCCACCCGAGGGACGCCCTCGGACTTCCCGCCCGGAGAGTTCGTCGAATACGACCTGGACGGGACCGGGGAGTCCCTGGTCCCGGTCGACCGGTCATTCGGCAGGAACGTCGCGAACGTGGTCACCGGCGTGATCTCGTCGTTCACCGACGCCCATCCCGATGGGATGCGACGCGTGATCCTGCTGGGAGATCCGAGCCACGCGCTGGGCTCACTGGCCGAACCGGAGTGCCGGCGGATCATGGCCGCGCTGGACCTGGCCGAACGGCTGCACGTCCCACTGGAGTGGTTCGCCCTGTCGGCAGGGGCGAAGATCGCCATGGACAGCGGAGTGGAGAACATGGACTGGATCGCCCGCGTCCTTCGCCGCCTGATCGAGTTCACCCAGGGCGGCGGCGAGGTCAACGTGGTGGTGTGCGGGATCAACGTGGGCGCGCAGCCCTACTGGAACGCCGAGGCCACCATGCTGATGCACACCAAGGGCATCCTGGTGATGACGCCAGAATCGGCCATGGTCCTGACCGGCAAGCAGGCCCTGGACTACTCGGGCGGGGTGTCGGCCGAGGACAACTTCGGCATCGGCGGGTACGACCGCGTGATGGGGCCGAACGGCCAGGCCCAGTACTGGGCGCGCGACTTGACCGAGGCCTGTCAGGTCCTGCTCCGTCACTACGGCTTCACCTACGTCGCCCCGGGCGAGCGCTTCCCGCGCCGCACGCCCACCACCGATCCCGCCGAGCGTGACGTGCGCGGGTTCCCGCATCGCGCCGAGCGGCCCGGCGACTTCCTCTCGGTCGGCGACGTCTTCTCGGAGGCGTCGAACCCCAGCCGCAAGCACGGGTTCGACATCCGGAGCGTGATGCGGGCTGCCAGCGACCAGGACGTCCCGCCGCTCGAGCGCTGGTCCGGCATGCGCGACGCCGAGACGGTGGTCGTCTGGGACGCGCGGCTGGGCGGCATCCCCGTCTGCATGCTGGGGATCGAGTCGAAGCCGGTCGCGCGGCGAGGCTTCGTCCCGGCCGACGGGCCGGACGAATGGACCTCCGGGACTCTGTTCCCGCTCTCCTCGAAGAAGGCCGCCCGCGCCGTCAACGCGGCGAGCGGCAACCGTCCCCTGGTGGTGCTTGCCAACCTCAGCGGGTTCGACGGCTCGCCCGAGTCGCTTCGGAACTGGCAGCTCGAATACGGCGCCGAGATCGGCCGGGCGGTGGTGAACTTCCGGGGCCCGATCGTGTTCTGCGTAGTCTCCCGGTACCACGGCGGGGCGTTCGTGGTGTTCAGCGCCACGCTGAACGATCACATGGAGGTCGCCGCGGTGGAGGGGTCGTTCGCGTCGGTGATCGGAGGCGCCCCGGCCGCGGCCGTGGTGTTCACCCGCGAGGTGAACACCAGGACGAACGCAGATCCGAGGCTCGTCGAACTGGAGGCCGGGCTGGCCGCCGCCTCCGATGCCACCGAGAAGGCCCGGCTGCGGAAGGAGCTGGACCGGCTCATGCCGGTGGTTCGCACCGAGAAGCTCGGGGAGGTCGCCGAGGAGTTCGACCGGATCCATTCGATCCAGCGGGCCCAGGCGATGGGGGCCGTGCACCACGTCGTCCCTGCCGAGATGCTTCGCCCCTACCTGATCGGCGCCGTCGAACGCGGCATCCGCCGCGAGCTGGCCGAACCGGTCGTCGCGGCCAGCCCTCCGTGACCGTCCGGCCGGTCCTGGTCGCGCTGTGCCGGGCGGCCGATCCGCCCCCCGCCGACGACTGGCTGGCTCCCGAGGAGTCCGAACGGCTGGCGTGCTTCCGGTTCGAACGGCGCCGCGCCGAGTGGCGCCTGGGACGGTGGACGGCGAAGGTCGCGCTGCGGGAGGCCATCGTGGCCGCGGGTGGCGAGCCTCCGTCGCCTTCCCGCATCGCGGTGCGGACCGCCGACGACGGGGCGCCCGAGCCCTTCGTGGGGCAGAGGCCCTTCGGATGGGCGATCTCCCTCAGTCACCGCGGGGGGTGGGCGCTGTGCGCCGTCGCCGCGCCGGGCACGCGGATCGGCTGCGACCTCGAGCTGGTCGAACCGCGCACCGAGGGGTTCGTCGGTGACTACTTCACTGAGGCGGAGCGAATGTTCGTCGCGACGGCGCCCGACCGTGATCTTGCGGCAAACTTGGTCTGGTCCGCGAAGGAGAGCGCGCTCAAGGCGCTCCGGACGGGGCTGCGGGTGGACACGCGCAGCGTCGACGTGGACGTCGCACCGGACACCGGCACGGTCGACTGGTCGCCGTTCGAGGTTCGCCGGTCGGGCCCGGCCCTGAGCGGCTGGTGGCGGAGGCGCGGAAGCCTGGTCCTCACGGTGCTCTGTGCGCCGGCTGCGCCTTCTCCGCGGCTGTTCGACTGAGGGTCGGGCCACCTCCTCGGAGCCGTCGCGACCTTCTGGCGTCCGGGTTTGTCCGCAGGGAAGGTCACGTATACCATGAGGTTCGTGACGTCGAGGCCGGACCGGGTCGACGAACGGCTGCGCGAGTACGACCGAGCCTCACGCTGGTCAGGACGGGGTATCGATCGGGACGTCTTCTTCTTCTCCTCGACCGGCGAACGGCTCTACGGATCCCTCTTCGCGGCGAGCAAGCTGAGGGGCCCGCTCGCGTTCGTCCTTGTGCCATCCTGGGGACTGGAGTCCCGTAGCCTCGACGTGACGGCGCACACCTTCGCAACGCGCATGGCGCGGGGCGGGCGGGCGGCGATGCTGTTTCACCCGCCGGGGCACGGAGACAGCACCGGAGACGCTGCGGCCACCTCCATGGAGGATCTGGTGATGGCGGCCACCGACGCACTCGACGCCGCCCGGCAGCGCCGCCCCCAGTTCCGTTGGGAGCTCGGCGGGATCCGGCTGGGGGCCTCGATCGCCGGGCAGGCCGCCGCGAACGGCGGGCGCGGTCGGCCGCTGCTGTTCATCGAACCGGCGCTCGCGCCGGCCGCGTTCTTCGAGGAGCTCGAGCGGGCATCCCGTCGGGCGGGCCTGGGACGGCGGGCGGACGGAGAAGCGTTCGGCTACCCCCTCCCCATGCACCCCGAGAGGTGGCCGGGCGCCGAAGAGATCGCCGGCGCACTCGCATCGAGCGGTGGCGGTGTGGTGGTTCGCCTTCGCGGCAGTCCACCCGAGCCGGTGCCGGAGACGTTCGCGATCCGGGCCCTCCCCGGGTCCTGGCAGCGACGGTTGCCGTGGCACTCCCAGCGCGCGTTGGCGCGGTCGGCCGCGATCGCGGTTCGCGACCTGGAGAGGTCACTCTCTTGAGCGACCATCCGGTGCTCGTCCCCACCCAGGCGGGGCCTCTGGGCGCGATCGTCACCGAGCCCGAAATGGCCGCCGTGGCCGCATGCTTGATCGTGCCGGGGGTGGGGGGTCACCGGACCGGCGTGAACCAGCTATGGACGAGGACGGCCTGGGCACTGGCCGAGAACGGTGTCGTGGTGTTCCGCATGGACTGGCCAGGTTTCGCCGAGAGCTCGCTGGCCATGCCCGGCCAGGCCAAACGGAAGCGAGCCATCGCCGAGGGAGTGGCCTGGTTCCGAGCCCGTACCGCCGAGCTCCCGCTGCTCGTGGTCGGGGCTTGTGCGGGGGTGGGCGCCGCGGCGAGCATGGCGGCGCGGGACCGTGAGCCGGCGGGGGTGTGCGCCATCGAGCCCTATCTCGGGCCGCTCCCGCGCCGGTCCCGGCTCCGGTTGAGAGGTATCCGACCGGTCGGAGGTCGGCCGGCGCGGCGCCAACCGCTCGACCCGCGGACCGTCGAGGACCTTTCGCGGGCGGCCGGACGCGCACCCATCCACGTCCTGGTCGGCGAGCGGGACCGATCCCGCCAGGATGTGGTCGACATCGCCCAGCGTCTCGGCGCCACCGTAGAGATCGTCCCCAGCGTCGCGTTGCACGGGCACGCCACCACTGCCGTGCAGGCGATCACGATCGAGCGGGTGGCCAGGTGGGGAAGGGAGATCCTCGCGGAGGTCGCGGGGCGGTGACCCGCGCATTGAGCGAGGAAGCGGCCGACGTTCTCTCGTTCCTCCAGACCCGGATCCTCGACGAACCGTGTGGAGACGCGGACCCCCTCGCGGAGGAATGGCTCGACTCTTTGGCGATGGAGGAGCTGATCGGCTTTCTCGAGGACCGCTACCGGATCCGGTTCGACGACGACGAACTCGTGGCCGAGCAGTTCGCCAGCCTGGAGAGCGTGGCGGCTCTGGTGCGGCGCAAGCGAGCCGCGACGGCGCGGTGACGAACCTCCTTGGCGCGATCGAGGGTGCGCCGGGACCGTCGTCCGGCATCACGTTTCATCTGGACGACGGACCCGTCATGTGCTCACGTGACGAGATCCTCGAGCGGGGGGAGGACGACGCCCGCCGTCTCTTGGCCTGGGGGGTGGAGCCGGGGGACACGGTCGGCGTCCTCGGGCCGAACGGGCCCCCGTGGCTACGCTGGGCCGTGGCCACGTGGAGGGTCGGTGCCGTCGTCGTCCCGCTCGGCTTCCCGCTGAGGGTCCGCGACCCCTCGTTCGTGCGACGCCAACTGGCCTCGCACGTGGATGCGGCTCGGTGCCGGGTGATCCTCGCCGATCCAGGGCTGCGGAACATCGCGCCGGAGGGAGCCCGGTCCTGGGACGTCGACCTTGGGGTCGAGTCGCTGCCTTCGCCGTTGCCACCACCAGCAGAGCCAAGCTCGACCGCGGTCATCCAGTTCACGTCGGGCAGCACCGCCGACCCGAAGGGTGCCGTCCTGTCCCACCGGGCGATCCTCGCGGCCATCGGGGGGCTCAGCGAAGCCTACGCGCTCGATCCGGTTCGGGACCGTCTGCTGGGTTGGCTGCCTTTCTTCCACGACAACGGGTTGTTCGGGTACCTCGTGCGCCCGCTCGTCACCGGCGTCGACGGCCACGTGCTCCCCACCGCGCGCTTCGCGCGAGATCCCGTCTCGTGGTTCCAGCTGTGCGGGTCCACCGGAGCCACGTTCACCAGCGGCCCGCCGTCGGCGTGGGGTGTCGCGATGGCCCGGGCCGGTCGGTCGGAGACGTTGTCACCGGGCTCACTCCGTTCGCTCACCCACGCCGTCCTGGCTGCCGAGGGCATCGACCCCGCGCTTGTGCGTCGCATGGAGACAGCGGGGCCCTCGCTCGGCCTCCATCCAACGAGCCTGGGCACCGGATACGGATTGGCCGAGGCCACATTGGGCGTGACGGTGTCGGAGCCGGGCACCGGCATCCACGTCGATCGCGTCGATCGAGACGCGCTCGCCGGCCGCGGCGAGGCCGTCCCTGCCGCTGGGACGTCCGCTCGCGGCGTCGTGTCGTGCGGCCGGGCCCTTCCGGGGGTCGAGATCCGGATCCGGAGCCATGCGCGAGTCTGCGCCGAGGAGCGCACGAACGGCGAGATCGAGGTGCGCAGCCCGTCGCTGATGGACCGCTATCAGGGGTCCGTGACGGAGGAGCCTTTCACGGGAGGCTGGCTGCGGACCGGGGATCTCGGCTACCTCGCGGACGGCGAGCTGCACATCACCGGCCGCTCCAAGGACATGCTCATCGTGATGGGCAGGAACCACTCGCCGGAGGACCTGGAATGGGCGGCTTCGACCGTGCGCGAAGTCCGGCCCGGGCGCTGTGTGGCATTCGGCTGGCCGGGTTCGGGGGAGGACGTGGTGGCACTCGCCGTCGAGATCCGGACCGGGGCGGACCCGGCCCGGACGGCCCGGGCGGTACGGCATGCGGTCTTCGACGCCACCAGCGTCATGCCGGGCAGGGTGCTGGTGCTGGAGCCGGATAGCATCCCCAAGACGAGCAGTGGCAAGCTCCGCCGCGCGGCGATGCGTGATGCGGCCGAGCGGGGTCAGCTGTCCGGTTCGACGTGGATCCAGGAGGGCCCTCCGCGCTAGCCCGGGACAGGTCCCGTCCTCTGGCGGCGAGGGTTCTGGCAACGCAGTCGAACGTTGAACCGGGCCGTCGAACCTGCTCATACTCCTTCGAGCATCCCGACAAGAGAGGTAGCGACGGACCGGTCCATCGACATCCTGGTCGCGCCCGGTCCGGTGACCCGCGGCGACGATCGAAGCAGCGCGCGGCAAGGCCATCGGGACGACATCCAGGGGCTTCGCGCGGTGGCCGTGCTCCTCGTCGCCCTCGGGCACGCCGGCGTGGGGTTCCTGAAGGGCGGCTTCGTCGGCGTCGACGTGTTCTTCGTCCTGTCCGGTTTCCTCATCACCGGCCTGCTGCTGGCCGGCGCGGCGAAGCAGGGGCACGTTTCCTTACGCGAGTTCTACGCCCGGCGAGCCAAGCGAATCCTGCCCGCGGCCGCGCTCACACTGGTCGTGACCGACTTCGCCGCGTATCACCTGTTGAACTTCGTGCGGGCCAAGCAGGCGGTGCTGGACAGCATCTGGGCCGCGTTCTTTTCCGCCAATGTCCAGTTCGCCCACCGTGGCGTCGATTACTTCTCGCGGGGGCAGCCCCCCTCGCCGGTCCAGCACTACTGGTCGCTGGCCGTCGAAGAGCAGTTCTACCTCGTGTGGCCGCTCGTCCTGGCGCTCGTGCTGGCCGGGATCGTGGTCCACCGCCGGAGTCGCCGGGGCGCCGGCCGGCATCGCCGGAGTGCCGTGTCTCCGGGCGATCCGCGTTCGACGCCGAGGACCAACACCCGCCGGCTCGCGCTGGTGATCGTTCTGGCCAGCCTCGCTTCGTTGGCCTGGTCGATCTACGACACGAACCGGTCGCCTGTCGGCGCCTACTTCTCCACTTTGGCCCGAGCGTGGGAGCTGGGCCTGGGCGCGGCGCTGGCCATCGGAGCCACTCGATTCCTTCGCCTCGCGGACGGAGCCCGCGCGCTCCTCGGGTGGGCGGGCATGCTGGCCATCGGGCTGGCCGCGATGTTGTTCTCGCCGACGACGGCGTTCCCGGGCTCTGCGGCGCTGCTGCCGACGGTCGGCACCGCGCTGGTCATCGCCGCCGGCATCGGGAACGAGCGGTCCCCCCGAGGGGTGGGGCGGCTCCTCGGTCGCTCGCCGATGCGGTACGTCGGCGACCGGTCCTACGGGTTCTACCTGTGGCACTGGCCGGTGCTCACGATCGCCGCGTATTCCGTGGGCCATGCCCTCTCCCTACGCGTGAACCTGGTCCTCGTCGGAGGGGCGTTCGCGCTGTCGATCGTCAGCTATGCCCTGATCGAGAACCCGATCCGGGCACGCCACGCTACGCAGGCCGATCCGGACGAGCGCGGTGCTGTGGGGCACCTCGGTGTTGCTGGTCGTTGTCGTGGCGGCGGTCAACCTTCGATCCATCTCGGCGGAGACGACCTCGACCGAAACCCTGGCCACCGGCCCGGTGCCGACGCTGGCCCCGCCTTCTTCGACCTCGGGACCAACCGGGGCCGCGCTCTCCCCGATCCCCGCGGTGATCGCCGCCGTGCAGGCCGCTCGGCAGGGCGCGCCGATCCCGTCGTCACTCACCCCGCACCTCGACCAACTCCTGGGCGACCGATACGACCCTCCGACGCGAGGCTGCTACGCCGTTCGGGGCGCGCCCGGTGGCCACATCTGCCCGCTGCTGTCGGGCTCGAGGACGATGGTCGTGTTCGGCGACTCGCACGCCCGGGAGTGGATGCCCGCCATCCTGTGGGCGGCCTCGCAGGACGGATGGCGGGTCGTCCCGCTGATCGAGCTGGGATGCGGGCCGTCGCGCTACGCCGGGGTGTGCAACTCCTATCTGATGTGGGCCGTGCAGCAGGTGCGGACCCTGCATCCTGACGCCGTCCTCATCGGCGGCCAACTGATGAGCGGGACCCCGGAGGTGAAGCAGGCCAGCGTGGCCGGGGTGAGCACGTTGATCAGCGCGGTGACGCCCTTCACCAAGAACGTCGTCCTGATCGGGGACCCACCGGATCAGGGCCAGCAGCCCGTGGACTGCCTGCTCGCCCACGATGCGACGTTGGGCACGTGCACGAGGACGCTCTCCGGCGACCAGATCTCCGTGTACAAGCAGGCCGCCCGAGCCGCACACGACCGCGGCGCGGCGTTCATCGACACCATCCACTGGTTCTGCTTCCAGGGCCGGTGCCCGATGGTCATCGCCGGCACCGTCACCTACCGGGACAACGATCACATCTCGAAGACCTACGCGCTGGAGCTGCGCGAGGTGTTCCGGCAGACGTTCGCGGGCGTCGTGTTCGGATAAGGTCGTATGTCGCGACCCGTTACACAGAATTAGCTCCTCGCGATGGCCTCGGGGAGGGTTCGCCCCGTAGGCTCGGACGATGAACCGTTGGCGCGTGCACATCAGGGCGCGAGGCCACGACGGTCGCCCAACGAAGCGGCTCCTCGGCTCGCATTCGGACGCCGACCTTCCGGCTGGGCTGGAAGCAGCCTTCCGGCTGGCCGGGCAGGATGCCGCGGGCATCCAGGTGGTACAGGAGTCGCACATCGCCGGGGCGTTCACCGCCCGTGCCCCGGTCCCGGTCGGGATGACGGGCGAATCGCTCGACGACCTGTTGGCCCACGCGCTAAGCGCGGAAGAGCCGGCAGCCTGACGTCGCCGACCCCTCTCGCGCAAGCGCGAGGGAACGGCCAGGACCCTCCGAGCCTGAGTCGTGCCGGATCTGGCAGGCGCGGCTCCTGGCGCGCTGACCTGCGCGGAAGGGATGTCACTGGGGTGGTATACACTCCGAACATGTGTTCGACCATAGGCGTCCCAGGGGAGGTGGATGGACCGGCTCGGAGGCAACGGCGATTGGATCGACGAACTGAATAGCGCGCAGCGAGAAGCGGTGACGCACGGTTCCGGGCCCCTGCTGGTGTTGGCCGGAGCGGGGACGGGGAAAACGCGGACGCTCGCCTGCCGGGTCGCGCACCTGATCGACCGGGGCGCGCCGCCCGAACGTATCCTGCTGCTGACGTTCACCCGCCGGGCGGCGGCCGAGATGCTGGCCAGGGCGGCCCGTCTGATCGACCGGCCGAGCGATCCGTCGACCCCAGCCGGCCCGATCGCGCCGCCCGCGGCCCGGGGCGCAGGACGGGTCTGGGGCGGCACGTTCCACGCGGTGGCGAACCGGCTCCTCCGTCATCATGGGCGAGCCGTCGGCGTCAGGCCCGATTTCACCGTCATGGACCAGGCCGACGCGGCCGACCTCATGAACCTCATCCGTGGCGAGCTGGGCCTGGCGGAACGTTCCCGGCGCTTCCCACGGAAGGAGACGCTCGCCGCCATCTACTCGCGCATGATCAACGCCGCTTCCTCGCTTGGGGAGGTGCTCGAACCCGACTTCCCGTGGTGCCTGGATGAACGGGACGGCATCAGGAGCGTCTTCGAGAGCTACACCGAGCGGAAGCGGCGACAGAACGTGCTCGACTTCGACGACCTGCTCCTGTACTGGAACGCCCTCGCCCGCGCGGAGCTCTGGTCCGCCGGCCGCACCGGCACCGCTGGCCTCGGGGACCTCTTCGATCACATCCTGGTCGACGAGTACCAGGA
>DHWS01000077.1:23646-31706 GCA_002413305.1 Actinobacteria bacterium UBA5176
TCGACGAGTACCAGGACACCAACGCGCTGCAGGCCGAGATCCTCCAGGGGATGCGGGCGTGCAACCCGAACCTGACCGTCGTCGGCGACGACGCGCAGTCGATCTACGCGTTCCGGTCGGCGACGGTGCGCAACATCCTGGAGTTCCCGGACCGCTTCCCGGGCACGCGCATCGTCAAGCTCGAACAGAACTACCGGTCCACCCAGCCGCTCCTGGACGCCACCAATGCGGTGATCGCGCTTTCGCCGCAGCGGCACGACAAGACACTGTGGTCGGCGCGGAAGGGCGAACGCCGACCGGCGCTCGTCACCTGCCTGGACGAAGCCGAACAGTGCGAAGAGGTGTGCCGAAGCGTGCTCGACTGGCGCGAACAGGGCATCTCGCTCAAACAGCAGGCTGTGTTGTTCCGGGCCGCCCACCACAGCGACCAGCTGGAGGTGGAGCTGACGCGCCGGAACATCCCGTTCGTCAAGTACGGCGGGCTCCGATTCCTCGAGGCCGCCCATGTGAAGGACGTCCTGGCCATCCTCCGTATCCTGGAGAACCCCTGGGACGAGATCCCCTGGTTCCGAGTGCTCCAGCTGCTGGACGGCGTCGGCCCGGTCGCCGCCGGCCGCTTGCTCGACGAGCTCGGCGTCCGCCGGCGGCCCCGCACCACGAGCGCGATCGACCCGGCCGGCGGTTCGCCCCTTCGGCGGCTGGTCGAATCGCCTCCCGACGTCCCCCCGAGCGCCCGTGAGGGCTTCGACGTCCTCCGCCGGGCGGTGGACGACTGCGCCGCACCGGGGATCGGACCGTCCAGCCAGATCGAGCGGCTCCGGGCCTTCCTCGAACCGGTCTTCGACCGCCGCTACCAGCGGGTCCAGAGCCGCATCCACGATGTCGAGCAACTCGAACACATCGCCGGCCGCTACCCGACGCGGGCCCGATTCATCTCCGATCTCACGCTCGATCCGCCGGCCTCGACCGGCGACCTGGCCGGACCGCCCCTGCTCGACGAGGACTACCTCATCCTCAGCACGATCCATTCCGCCAAAGGCTGCGAATGGGACGTCGTCCACCTGATCCACGCATCGGACGGCATGCTGCCCTCCGACATGGCGACGCGGAACGCGGAAGAGATCGAGGAGGAACGCCGGCTCTTCTACGTAGCCCTTACCCGCGCCAAGGACGCCCTGACCGTGACGTTTTCTCTTCGCTACTACCATCGCCTGCGGGGCCTCGAGGATGGTCACAGCTACGCGCAGCTGACCCGATTCCTGCCGCATCCCGTCCGGTCGTTGTTCGACCAGCGCGCGACGCCCGGCGTCGCATCGAGCGACGACGACGCGCCGGAGGCCACCCCGGCGGGACGAGGGGGGCGAGTCCAGGTGGATACCTACCTCGCCCGGCTGCTCCGGTCCTGACCGGGCGGCTCCTCACTCGTGGGTGATCGCCGCCAGCACGTCGAGCCGCGCCGCGCGCCGTGCCGGGAACGCCGCGGCCACCACGCCCATCAGCCCGGCGATCACCACGTACGTCACCATCTGACGGACCGGGAGCGAGAGCACCGTGATCCCCTGGTCGTTCAGCGCGTGGACCATCGCCCAGCCGAAGAACACGCCGACCGCGGTTCCCAACAGCGCACCGAACACCGCGATGATCACGGCCTCCCACCGGATCATCGTTCGAACCTGCCGTCGAGCCATCCCCACCGCCCGGAGCAACCCGATCTCGTGCGTGCGTTCGAAGATCGACAGCGCCAGCGTGTTCACGATCCCGAACAGGGCGATGACGATCGCCAGCCCAAGCAGCGCGGTGATCAGCCCGAGGAGCTGGTTGATCTGCTTCGCCTGCTCCGCGCGGAGCTGCGCCTGGTCGTCGATCTTCACGTTCGGGAACTCGCGGGTCACCCGGGCCACCGCGGCCTTCGCCTGCGGGTCGCTCACGCCCGGCGCCGTCTTCAACAGAACGATCGAGTCCAGGTGCGCGGTGAAGTTTCGGTCGAAGGTGCCCAGCGTCACCACGTAGTTCCCGAGCAGCCGGTTGTCGCCGTAGATGCCCACGACGCGAAGCTCTCGCCGGCCGGTCCGCGCGAACTGCACCGGGATCGTCTGCCCCAGCCGCCAGTGGTTCGACTCGGCGGTCTGCCGGTAGACCAGGACGTCGCCGTCGTGGAGCGCCCCGACGCTCCCGCGGACCATCTCGACGCTCTCCACCTTCTCCAGCAGCGCGGGGTCGACCGCCGAGAGTTGCTGCGCCGAACCCTGATACCCGAAGACGCCCTGCCGGTACTCCTCGACCGCGCTGAACGCCGGCTCGATCCGAAGGCGCGTGGCGACCTCCAGGCTGAATCCGTTGGCGCCCCCGCCGAACGACGAAGGGATCACTGCATAGTCGGCCTTCAGGGTCTGCTGCAGCGCCTGGGTGGCGGAGGCCTTGACCGACGCGGCGAAGATGTTCACGAAGCTGACCAGGCCCAGGCCGATCATCAGCGCGGCGGCGGTGGAGGCCGTCCGACGTGGGTTCCGCATCGCGTTCTCGCGCCCGAGGCGTCCGGCCAGACCCGAGACCGAGGGCAGCGGCGCGCCCAGCACGCGCGCCAGCGGCCGGGCCGCGATCGGACTGAGCGTGGCCACCCCCAGGAACACCACGGCGGCACCCAGTCCTACCAGCGCCGCGCCTTTCCCGGCGAAGAGGCCGGTCAGCAGCGCGGCAACCCCAAGGGCGGTCACCAGCAGGCCGAGGGCGGTTCGTCTCGTCGACCGCTGGTACTCGGCGGGCATGGTCTCCCGCATCGCGGCCGCCGGAGGGATCCGGGATGCACGCACGGCCGGCACCACCGAAGACACCACGGTGGTCACCACCCCCACCAGCAGGGCAACGATCACGGTTCGGGGCAGCAGCTGAGTCGTGGTCGTTGGCAGGTCGATCCCGAACCCCCGCAGCAGCCCCTGCAGCCCGAGCGCGATGGCGAACCCGAAACCGAGCCCGACCACCGATGCCAGCAGGCCCACGATGGCCGATTCGCCAAGCACCGAACGGCGGACCTGCTTGGCCGACGCGCCGAGGGCTCGAAGCAGCGCCAGCTCGCGGGTCCGCTGGGCGATCAGGATCGAGAAGGTGTTGAAGATGATGAACGCCCCGACGAACAACGAGATCCCCGCGAACACCAGCAGCGCGATGTTGAAGAAGGACAGGCCCTTCTTGATCTGGTCCGAAGCCTCCTGCGCCGCCTGTTCGCCCGTCTTCGCTTCGTACCCTCGGGGCAGGATCGCGGCGATCCGGTCACGGAGATCGCTCGGCGACACGCCCTGCTTCGCGGCGACCACGATGTCGTCCCATCGGCCGCCGCCGTTCAGCGCGATCTGCGCGGTGCGGGGATCGAATGCGACGATGGTGGCACCACCGAGGTTGTCGGCCGAACCGATCCCGAAGAGCCCGACGATCGTTGCCCGCATCGGCGGGCCTTGCAGGAGCACCGTGACCCGGTCGCCCACATGGAGGTCGTGCTTCTTCGCGGTCCCGACGTCCACCCCGATCTCTCCGAACCTGGCCGGCTTGCGGCCCTCCCGGGCCACGGCTTGGGACAGGTCCGGGTCCCTCACCGAGGTCACGCCCAGGGTGGGCGCTCCGCCGGTGGTGATCGCCTTGCCGTCCTTGCCGACCAGTTGCGCGTACCCGGCCAGCTCCCCAGCCGCCGCCCGGACGCCGGGTACCGACTCGACCTGGGGCAGCAGGGAGTTCGGCACTCGCTCCGCCGACCCCACGTCCTCGCCGCCCGGTCCGCTCCCCTTGAACTTCTGCACCCCGCTGACCTGCACCGCGATGCCTTTGTCGATCTGCGAGAAGAGGTTGTCGAAGGCTCGTCCCATCGTGTCGGTCAGGATGTAGGTCCCGGAGACGAACCCGACCCCCAGCACGATGGCCAGTGCGGTGAGGCCCAGTCGGACCTTGTGGGCCAGGAGTCCCTTCAGCGTGGCGCGCCACATGGCTGGTCACTCGCCCCCGAGCGACTTGATCCGATCGAGGATCCGGTCCGTGGTCGGATCGGCCATCTCGTCCTCCACCCGGCCGTCCACCAGGAACACGACCCGGTTCGCGTGGCTCGCGGCCAAGGCGTCGTGGGTGACCATGACGATCGTCTGCCCGAAGTCCCGGACCGCCGCGCCCATGAAATCCAGCAGCTGGGCGCTCGATCTCGAATCCAGGTTGCCGGTCGGCTCGTCGGCGAAGATGATCTCCGGGCGGGAGGAGAGCGCCCGGGCGGCGGCAACGCGCTGCTGCTGGCCGCCGGAGAGCTCGCTGGGCCGGTGGGTGAGCCGGTCGGCGAGGCCCACCGTGGACACGATCCGGTCGATCCAGCTCTGCTCGGGCTTGCGGCCGGCGATATCGAGCGGCAGCGTGATGTTCTCCAGCGCGTTCAGCGTGGGCACCAGGTTGAACGTCTGGAAGATGAAGCCGACCTTGTCGCGGCGGAGCAGCGTCATCTTCTTCTCGGACTGGGTCGTGAGGTCCACGTCGCCGATGAACACGTGCCCGGTGGTCAGCGAGTCGAGCCCGGCCATGCAGTGCAGCAACGTCGACTTGCCCGATCCCGAAGGCCCCATGACGGCAGTGAATCGTTCGGCTTCGAAATCGACGGTGACGCCGTCGAGCGCGCGGACCGAAGCGTCGCCGCTGCCATACACCTTGACAGCTTCGACGGCGCGGGCGGCCAGGCGCACGGACCTGACCGGACCCTGATCGGTAAGCGTGGATGACACGTGCGTACCCCTCCCTGGTTCCGGGTCCTATGCGTTGGGGGCTCTCGGCCCCGCCCCCAGGCTACTTCAGGCTGTCCCCTTCGCCATCGGGGACATCCCGGAGATGGGGCGACTTCGTCAGGAAAGCACGCGCTTCTTGAACCCCTGGATCCCCACCACCGTCAACAGGATCGTGAACCCGATGATCGCTCCGTAGATCGCCAGGACCGGCATGTGGGGGATCCCACGGGTCAGGGACAGGCGGAACCCTTCGCTCATGTACACGAGCGGGTTGATCAGCACGAACCACTTCAGCCAGGCGATCGGGCCGAGGCTCGCCCACGGGTAGTAGATGGCGCCGAGGAAGGTCATCGGCAGGATCACGATGCTGAACAGCAGCGGCACCTGACGGGGATCGACCCGAGTCCCCATGGTCAGGCCCATCGCCGCGCCCAGGACGGCCGCGATCGGCGTCAGGGTCAGCAGGTAGAACCACCGGAAGTCCAGGTGGACGGGCGTGGCGGGGGTGAACGCGGCGAGCGGGAACACCACCAGGCCGGCCAGCAATCCCTGGATCGAACCGGACAGGATCTTCTCCAGTGCCACCGCCCACACGGGCATCGGCGCCATGACCCGGTCCTCGATCTCGCGGGTGAACCCGAACTCCTGCACCAAGGGCAGCGCCACCGCCTGCACGCCCTGGAACACCATGGACGTGGCGATGACGCCGGCCATCAGCAGGGTGGAGAACGCAGCCTCGCCCTGCCGCGACCCCCCGATGCCCTGCCCGATCTTCGGGAACACGTACGTGAAGACGAAGACGAGCAGCAGCGGCTGCATGATGGTCCGCACTGCGAACTGCCCGAACGTCTTCCTCAGCACCTGGAGGTCGCGGAGCATCAGCGCGCCGAACGCACTGAGCGCGGCGCTTCGGGCCGGACGGAACTCGATGGGGGCACCCGCGTGCGGAGAGGCGAGTTCGGTGGTCGCGCTCATTCGCGGAGGTCCTTTCCGGTAAGGGTGATGAACACGGTCTCCAGGGTGGGCTCGGTCATCGACAGGTCGGTCACCGAGAACCCGGCCGCTTCGGCCGCGTCGACCACCCGTGGCAGCGTGCCCGTCACGCCACGCAGGTAGGCGCGCACCACCCCATCGCCAACGTCGGCGTGCGTCGCTCCCTCCATCTTCCCCAGGTGGTCGGCCAGCGCTTGGAGGTCACCGTCGGTGGAGACGCGCACCACCGTGTCGGCGTCGATCGAACGCTTCAACTCGGCCGGCGTGTCCAGGGCCAGGACGTGCCCGTGGTCCATGATCGCCACCCGGTCACACAGCTGGTCCGCCTCCTCCATGTAGTGCGTGGTGAGCAGGATCGTCTGTCCCTGCGCGTGCAGGTTTCGCATGATGTCCCACAGGGCCAGCCGGCTCTGTGGATCCAGCCCCGAGGTGGGTTCGTCCAGGAACAGGATGTGGGGCGAGTGCACGATGGCCCGGGCCACCATCAGCCGCTGGGCCATGCCGCCGGAGAGCGCGTACACCTCGGCCTTGGCCCGGTCGGCGAGCCGGAACTGCTCAAGGACGCGGTCCGCCGTCGCCCGGGCTTCCTTCGAACTCATCCCGAAGTACCGGCCGTGGTAATAGAGGTTCTCCCACACCGTCAGACTGCGGTCGAGCGTGTTCGTCTGCGGCACGACCCCGATGGCCTGTTTGGCGATGGCCGGGTGCGCCACGACGTCGATCCCGCCCACGAAGGCCCGCCCGCCGGTCGGGACGATCCGGGTGGTGAGCATGCCGACGGTAGTCGTCTTGCCGGCTCCGTTCGGCCCGAGCAGCCCGAAGATCTCGCCGGGGTGGATCGACAGATCGAGCGAGTCGACCGCCTTGATGGGGGTCGAGCCCGGATAGACCTTCGTCAGCGACTCGGTGTGGATGACGAACTCGCCGGCCGTGGCCGGTCGCGGTTCGCGCGGCTCGACGGAAGTGGTCGACATGCGAACCGCGAGGCTATCGCATGACGCGCAGCTTCGACGGCCGCCCGGCGGAAGCGCCTTGCTCGGATGCACTGCTTGTCAAACCGGCCGCTGGGCGGTCAATATGGCTGGCCACATCGATGAAACGATATTGTCTGGCCGTCGTGATCCTCCTGCTGGCCACCGGCTGTTCCAAGGCGGCCTCCGATCAGAACGGCGCCCCGGCCGACCTATCTTTCTACGGAACCTCCAGCCCCAGCCCTTCTGTCACCGCCAGCCCACTGGGGGCAGACCAGCTTCCCTCCCTGCCCTGGGGCACGATCGACGCCGCCCGCACTGCAGTTGGTGGCCTCAACCTCGGCTTGGTTCTCAAGGTGTCGAACCAGGTCACTATGGCCTACCTGCCGGGAACCGTGTTGACGCAGAAGCCAGCCGCAGGGACGGTCATGAAATCGAAGCAGGCCGTCTACGTGACGGTATCGGCCGCCCCCGCATGCGATCCTTCCTATCCAACCATCTGCATCCGGCCGTTCCAGAAGAGCCTCAGCTGTAAGGACCTCACGGTCCGGAACTTCCTGGTGCGGCCACCCGACCCGTACCGCTTCGACACGGACAAGAATGGGATCGGGTGCCCGCAGGCGATCAAGCCCCCGAAGTCGCCGAGGTCGTCACCCTCGCCCTAGCATCGCGTCACGCCGACCCGCACCTTGACCCGCCTTGGGTAAGCGCGGAGTCATGGGCTGGCCGAAGCGCTCGGCGTCACGGTCGGTGCCGAGACCGAGGTTGACGGAGTCGGGGTCGGCGTCGCCTTCGTCGTCGATTGCGACAGCAATCCCAGCAACTGCAGAAGGAAGCCGAGCCCGATGAGGAGGGCACCGACCAGGGTCCTGACCCGCTCCTGGTTCCGGTCGAACCGCTGCTGGATCAACCCGAGGGCTCCCCAGGCGAGGACCAGGGCACCCAATCCACCGACGAGGAGTCCCAACTCGATGAGCCGGCGAGAGAGCGTCGTTGTAAGGATGAAGGCCATGCTCTGCGATCCTTTCCTCAAGACTGAGCGACGATTACATCCTATCCCGCTGGTCCTTGACGGGACGGGGGAGCGCGAGGCGGCACAGGGCTACCCGGGCCCCGGGCGGCAAGCCGGCCGGCCGGGAGGCGGTCCCTCATACGTGGCCGAACGCGCGTCGGCGGTACCATTCCTCCGCACCGGCGTGTAAGGGGGTCTGTTGGTCTGCCCGAAGTGCGGTACCGAGAATGTCGCGGGCCGGAAGTTCTGCCGCGAATGCGGAAGCCCGCTGGCGCTCTCATGCCCTGCCTGTGGCGCGGCGAACGAGCCGGGGGTGAAGTTCTGCGGCGCGTGCGGCTC
>DHWS01000018.1:0-1945 GCA_002413305.1 Actinobacteria bacterium UBA5176
GCGTCGAACGAGAGCGTCTGGTGGTCGATGTATCCCTGCCGCGCGTACGCGCTGATCACGAGCCCTGGCACCCGGAGCCCGTAGCCGTTCGCATCGACCTTCGGGGGCATCACGTGGTCGAAGAAGCCACCCCAGTCGTCCCAGGCCAGGAAGATGGCGGTGGAACTCCAGTCGGGACCCTGCATGACGGCGTTGATCAGGCTGGTCACCCAGGCCTGGCCGTTGCTCACGAGGGCAAGCGGGTGCTCGCTGTCCCTCTGGTTGGGGGCGATCCATGAGACGGCCGGGAGCGCCCCCTGCTTCGCCGCGGTGAAGAAGTTCGAGGCGGCCTGGATGTTGCCGATCTGATGGTCCTTGTGAACGTCGACGAAGTCCGGCAGAGGGTTCCAGATCTCGGGCACTCCGACCTGCTGGGGCTGAGGCTGGCACCCGTCGTAGCCGTCGTCGCAGTCAGGCTGGTAGCCCTGATCGACGTAGTACGCCCAACTGACGTGGTGGGTGTACAGGAGGTAGGTGAGGTCGGTCCACCCCCATTGCGGTTGCAGGCTGCTCGTATCGTCCCCTTGCGGGTTGGCCGTTCCGACGTTGCGCTGTTCGCCCAACGTGATCAGATCGCTCGTGCATGACATCGGATCGTTGGGGTTCGAGCAGTGGGCGGACCATGCCGAGACCTCGAACAGGTGCGCTGGGAGGCTCCACCCGAAGTTCGGCTCAAACAAGTGGTCCTGGAGGACGAAGTCCTTGGCGTACGTCCAGTAGTTCGGGATCTCCCGGGGGTCGTGCCAGCCCATCACCTCCTGCGCGTCCGCCCCGGTGGCCCCGCACGCCGGGTTGTGGGAGCTCTGGCGGCACTCGTAGGCCATGCCCTTGATCGACTGTGCGATGAACCCGTCGAACTTCCCGCCGTCGAGATCGGCGAGGGCCGCGTCCGCGTGGTGGGGTCCCCCGAAGTTCTGGTCCTTGGCGTCGTGGAACGGCTTCACGCAGGTCTTCGTTTGCGGATCCGGCACGCAGACCGTCGGCACCCTGTTTCGCATCGGGATTCCGTCCGCACCCGGATAGGTGCCGAAGTAGGTATCGAAGGACCGGTTCTCCTGCATGATCACCACGACGTGCTTGATCCTGTGGATGTCGCCGGCTCCCGTCATGACACCACTCAGCGATGGGCCGGGTGACAGGCTGGACGGGCTTCGAGTGTGCTAGATCGCCGTTGAGCCCGGCGAGCAGGCGGTGGCCACGATGGCCAGGACGGCCATGAGCGCGCCTGGGCTCCAAGGGGCGGTTCGCTGTCGCCTCCACGCGAGGGGCACGCGTCCGGAGTATAGGAAGCAATCTGGGATTTGGTGGCTCGTACCCAAGCAAGCTTGGGACTCGAGTGTGGGTGGAGCCCGTTGGGGACGGGAGGTCTGACGTCGGGCTCGCCCTCGGGGAGATGAGGGGGTGGCGTCGAAGGCGTACAGGCTGCGGTCGGACGACCCCACGTACACCACCCCGTTCGCCACGGCGGGGGAGGAATCGACGCTGCCGCCCGTGCCTCCCCTTCAGAAAGGTGAGCAGGTGGTGGGCGTTCTCGAGCAGTTCGTGACCCCGGCTGCATCGAAGGCGAACAGTAGCCGTCGTCCGATCCAACGTACACCACCCCGCCGACCACTGTGGGCGGGACTCGAACTCCACCTCCCAGACCCTGGGTCCGCATGCGCAGGCGGTAGTCCAGGGGGAGCTGGTCGAGCCTCGGTCGGGCCGGCACGGTCGGCCCGGTGGCCAGAGGTCATACGCGTTAGGGTCGCCGTCCTCAGACCCACGTACGCCACTCCGTTGGCCATGGCGGGCGAGGAGAAGATGGCGCTCCCGGTGACCGTGCTCACCCAGGTCGGGGTCGATCCCAGAGGTGTGACGACCGGATGATATCCGGCCGCGGGACCTCGGCGATTCCAGTCGCGGGACC
>DHWS01000018.1:2034-3026 GCA_002413305.1 Actinobacteria bacterium UBA5176
TCGTGATCGGAGGAGGGCCAGCTGGCTCCACTGCCGCGACGCTCCTCGCGAGACAGGGCCACTCAGTCCTCTTGGTGGAGAAGGAGAAGTTCCCTCGCGACCACGTGGGTGAGTCGCTGCTCCCGTTCTGCTTCCGGCTCTTCGAGGACCTCGGCGTCCGCGAGGAGATGGACAAGCTCTTCGTCCGGAAGCCCGGGGTCCGGTTCATCGACCGTCGCGGTGTGGCCTCGACCACGTGGTGCTTCCGTCAGGTGATCACGGACGAGACGTACCTGTCGTACCAGGTCAACCGCGCCGTGTTGGATCAGCTCCTCCTCGAGAACTCTCGGCGAAGTGGCGCGGAGGTCCGGGAGGAGACCAAGGCTACTGACGTGGACATCTCGACGGACGACGGAGCCACGGTCGACATCCAGGGGCCCGACGGTGCCACCGAGACGGTCCACGCCCGCTTCCTCATCGACGCCAGTGGGCGAGAGGCCCTGGTTGGTAGCAGGAACGGATGGCGCACACCGCGAGAGGAGCTCGACCGCACCGCCCTCTGGTCTCATTGGGATGGCGTCACACTGGCCGGCGGTCTGGAGGAGGGACTCTCACTCATCATCTATATGGGCGAGGAGAAGAAGGGCTGGATCTGGGTGTTCCCGCTCTCGCCGGACCGTGTCACCGCCGGCGCCGTCATGCAGAACTCCTACATGCGCCAGCAGCGGCGGATGCTGCTGGACGCCGGTTCCACCGATTGGCAGCAGGACCTCATGTGGCAAGAGCTCATGCAGTCGGCGTTCGTCCGGTCGCTGATCGAGGGCACCAACCAGGTGCTGCCGGTCCTGGTGAACGGCAACTACTCGTACGAGGTGAAGAATCACTTCGGTCGAAACTACGCGATGATCGGCGACGCCCGCGGGTTCATCGACCCGATCTTCTCAAGCGGTGTGTTCCTGTCAGTGAAGACTGCCTATCTGGTGTCGGCGGCCGTTCACGAGCAGCTGACGAAC
>DHWS01000018.1:3241-3603 GCA_002413305.1 Actinobacteria bacterium UBA5176
GCCTACAACTTCGTGCATAGGATGATCCGTCTGTTCTATAACCCGCATGCGATCACATGGGCGAACGTGGGCGCCGAGGGCGAGATCCACAAGCGCCATGAGAGCGCCATGGCCACCGGCCACTTCATGCTCGCGGAGACTTCTTCGAGAACCACGAGCGCTACCAGAAGTTCTTCGATCTCCTGGAGGACCCGCGAGGCTTCCAGCGCTACAAGACGCTGATCTTGGATCGGGAGTTCGCGCCCGGGGATCAGGCATGTCACACGCCCTGGGACCTCGTCTTCGGCGAGATGGAGGGGGCGTTGCGCACGCCGGCGACGGCGGCCAGCGACGGCTCGGCTCTGGACGGGACCTCCTCGTGA
>DHWS01000018.1:3762-4899 GCA_002413305.1 Actinobacteria bacterium UBA5176
GGTTCCGTCGACGAACCTCGTCTTCGACCGGATCGGGTTCCTCTCCAAGCTGAGCGACGCCGGGTTCATCCCGAAACCGGGCACGGGGTGGAACGGGCCCCGATCTCGACCGTGGTCCTTCATCGAGGTCCCGCTGTTCGAGGTGCCGATGGAGGGCAATCCCCAGAACTTCACCTACCACGTCGAGCGCGACGCGATGGACGCCATGCTCATCCGGCACGCCCACGATCACGGGGCGAAGGTCCTGCAGGGCGTCAAGGTGACGGACGTCCTGTATGAGGACGACAGAGCGGTGGGCGTCCGGGCCAAAGTGGCGGACGGCTGGGAGCGCGATCTCTCCGCGCGGGTGATCGTCGACGCGAGCGGACGCAGGGCCATGATGGCCAGCCGCATGAAGTCCAAGAAGAAGGACTTGAGCTTCAACCAGGTCTGCATCTATTCGTGGTTCCAGAACGTGCGGCGTCCGCCCGAGCGCCTGGCCGGCTACGGGCTCTTCTACTTCATCGGGCTGAACCAGGCGTGGGGGTGGCAGTTCCCCCTCCGGGAGGGCAAGGAGTCGGTCGGGGTCGTCGTCGACAGGGAGGACTTCCAGAAGACAGGGCAGTCGTACGAGGAGTTCTTCGACACCCTGGTCGGACGAAGCCGAAACATGCGATACGCCATGGAGCCCGCCGAGCGCATACGGCCGTATTGGGTCGAAGGGGACTACTCCTACAAGGTGGATCGGTACGCAGGGCCCGGCTGGCTCATGATCGGTGACGCGGTGCGATTCGTCGACCCCATCTTCTCCTCCGGCGTCGACGTGGCGCTGTTCACGGCCCTCCACGCGTACGACGCGATCATCGAATCGTGGACCTCGGGGAACGAGGGGCGAGCGTTCGACGCCTTTCAGGACCGGATCAGCACCGGCGTCGACGTCTGGTACGACACCATCTCGATGTTCTACCGGCTACAGAACCTGCTGACCCGCTTCGTCACCCACAAGAAGTGGCGCCCGTACATCATCGGAGCTCTGCAGGGGAACCCGTACATCCCGGAGAACGTGGCTCGGACCCGGGAGCTGCTCGCCGCCCCACCACGTCGATGAGCTTGGACCCGAAGTTCGGGTCGGTGGAGATCTTGAAGGTGTCCACCCGC
>DHWS01000084.1:0-142 GCA_002413305.1 Actinobacteria bacterium UBA5176
CGATCCTGTGCGTGGGGGAGACCCTCGAGGAGCGGGACGCCGGCCGGACGGACGACAAGGTCACCGGGCAGGTCACCGCCGCCCTGAGCGGGCTGGACGCCGCGCAGGTGGCCGGGCTGGTCATCGCCTACGAGCCGATCTG
>DHWS01000084.1:356-2522 GCA_002413305.1 Actinobacteria bacterium UBA5176
CGATCTGGGCCATCGGGACCGGCCGGAACGCCGAACCGAACGACGCCGGAGCGGTGGTCTCCCTGATCCGTTCGACGGTGGGCGAGGCGTTCGGCCCCGACGCCGCCCAGGCCCTTCGGGTGCAGTACGGCGGCAGCGTGAAGCCGGGCAACATCCGGGACTTCATGGCGCACCCGCAGATCGACGGCGCGCTGGTGGGCGGGGCGAGCCTGGACCCGGAGGAGTTCGCCCTCATCGTGAGGTACCGATGATGGGAGCGGCGCGGTGAAGCAGCTCCTGTACGTCTGCCTCGACGGGCTGGGCGACGACCCGATCCCCGAGTTCGGCGGCATGACCCCGCTGGAGGCGGCGAGGACGCCGAACCTCGACCGGCTGGCCTCCGACGGACGGGAGGGCCTCGTCTACACGGTGGGGCGGGACATCGCGCCCGAGTCCGACATCGCCGTGTTCGCCATCCTCGGGTACGACCCTCGACAGGACCATCCCGGGCGCGGCGTCCTGGAGGCGCTGGGCTGCGGCATGGCGTTCGAGGACGGCGACCTGGCCCACCGGGTGAACTTCGCCACCCAGGAGGCGGGGGAGATCGTGGACCGTCGGGTGGGGCGCGACCTCCCGAGCGAGGACTCCCGGGGGCTGGCCGGGGAGGTGAACCGCGAGCTCACGCTCCCGGGGGCGACGTTCGAGCTGCGGGCGACCGTCGAGCACCGGGGGGCGCTGGTGATCCGGTCCCAGGCGGGGCACCTGTCGGCCAACGTGACGAACACCGACCCTGCATACGCGAAGGAGGGCTCGCTGGGGGTCGCCCTAGAGTCGTTCGAGAACCGGGTCGCCCAGTCGAAGCCCCTCGACGATTCCGACGCGGCTCACCGGGCCGCCGACCTGACGAACCTGTTCGTGGAGGACTCGGCTCGGATCCTGGAGGCGAGCGAGGTGAACGCCCGGCGGCGCGCCGAGGGCCGGCTGCCGGCCAACCTCATCCTGACCCGCGACGGAGGTGACCACGTCCCGCACCTCACCCCGATCCAGGAGCGGTTCGGCCCTTCGTGGGGGTGCTTCGTGGAGATGCCGGTCGAACGAGGGATCGCCCTGGTGCTGGGGATGTCCCCGGTCGACGCCCCCACGGGGACGGATCGCAGCGCGCAATACGCCGCGTGGGCCGAGCTCGCCGCGGAGGCACTGGGGGGCTACGACGCGCTGTACATCCACATCAAGGGCCCGGACGTGCCGGCCCACGACGGCCGGGCCGTGGACAAGCGGGACGTGATCGAGGACATCGATGTGTCGTTCTTCGGCGAGCTCCTGCCCCGGATCTCGTCCCGCAAGGTCCTCCTGGCGGTCACCGCGGACCATTCGACGTCCTGCGTCCGCAAGGCGCACACAGCCGAACCCGTCCCGCTCCTGGTGAGCGGACCCGGCGTGCTCCCCGACGGTGCGGGATCGTTCGGCGAACGGGCCGCCCGCGAGGGCTCGCTGGGCGTGCTGGCCGGCGTCGACGTGCTCCCGCAACTGGTCGAGTTGCTGCGTTCATAAGGCCGTCGGCAGTCAACGGGCCGAACGCACTGTGGACCGGTGTCCCGCGCCGCAATCCCCCCATCCGGGAATCCCCGTATATAGAGGTGACTTCCCATTTCCTTTGCGTGGGGAGCGGTATGCATATAGGCTTTCGCGGGCTGCCCGCGGGGGGCACCTGCGAGGAAGGGAGGGCAAAGTATGAGGTTTCGTACCTTGGCACGTGCGGTTGCCGTGATCGCTGTCTTGGGGGTCGTGGCTGCCGCTTGTTCCAGCAAGACGCCTAGCAAGGGGTCGTCGGCGTCACCGTCCAGTGGCGCAGCGTCGATCCCACAGGGTGGCAAGATCGTGTTGGGCGCCGAGCAGTATCCGGAGTGCCTCAACCCGGTCACCCAGTGCGCCTCGGCGTCGTGGCTGTACTGGTCGTCCACGATGTGGGTCATGCCCCGGGCCATGGTGTGGGGCCTGGACGGCAAGCCGGCGGCGTCGCCGTTGCTCGCCGAGACCCCGACCCTGGACAACGGGGACCTCACCAGCAACCCGTTCGTGGTGAAGTTCAAGATCAACCCCAAGGCCGTGTGGGCGGACGGTACGCCGATCACCTGCGCGGACTTCGACTTCACCCGCAACGCGATCATCAACTCCAAGGGCACCTAC
>DHWS01000054.1:0-123 GCA_002413305.1 Actinobacteria bacterium UBA5176
GCGCTGTTCGCCGTCCTGGTTCCGATCACGAAGCTCTCCATCACCACCGCCGAGATCGGGTTGGTCAGCTACACGCTGTTGATCCTGATCCGCAACATCGTGGTGGGACTCCGCGGCGTACCA
>DHWS01000054.1:328-8802 GCA_002413305.1 Actinobacteria bacterium UBA5176
AGGACGTGAAGGAAGCCGCCCGGGGGATGGGCTACACGCCGCGGCAGCTCCTGTGGCGGGTGGAGCTGCCCCTTGCCGTTCCCGCGATCGTGGCCGGCATCCGTGTGGCCACCGTCAGCACGATCGGTTTGGTCACCGTGGCAGCGCTGATCGGTAAGGGCGGCCTCGGCTACTTCATCCTGGAAGGGCTCCGGATCCTCTACCCCACGGAGATGCTCCTGGGCGCGGTCCTGTCGGTCGTTCTGGCCATCGTCGCCGACGCGCTGCTGCTGCTCTCTCAACGAGCGCTGACCCCGTGGGCCCGTCAACGGGCTGCGGGCCTGACGGTCGGCCGCGAGCCGGCCCCGGTGGGCGGGTAGACGACGGTGCGCGCGTTCGGCGATGCGCTGAAGTGGCTGGTCACGGGCTCTCATTGGGTCGGCTCGGAAGGCATCCCCGTTCGAACCCTCCAGCACGCCGAGCTCTCCGTGGTTTCCATCGCCCTGGCCGTGGTCATCGCGGTTCCCATCGGCATGTACATCGGCCACACCCGGAGATTCCAGTTCCTCGCGGTGTCGACGGCCAACCTCGGACGGGCCGTGCCGTCGTTCGGCATCCTGGTCATCGCGTACGTCGTGGTGTTGAAGGTGGCATCGGCGTTCGCCTTCGGCTTCGTGCCCACCGTCGTCGCGCTGGTGCTGCTGGCGATCCCGCCCATCCTCACCAACGCCTACGTGGGGATCCAGTCAGTGGACCCGGACATGGTCGAGGCCGCGCGGGGCATGGGCATGACCGAGCGGGAGGTCTTGACGAAGCTCGAGCTCCCGCTCGCCGCGCCCCTCATCATGGCCGGGGTCCGGACCGCGGCGGTGACGGTGGTCGCCACCGCCACCCTGGCCGCCCTCATCGGCGGGGGCGGGTTGGGGCGGTTCATCATCGACGGGTTCAGCCAGGGCGACACGTCGATGCTGGTGGCGGGGGCGATCCTCGTGGCCATCCTGGCCATCATCACCGAGGTCGGGTTCGGGTTCGTCGAACGCGGCGTCACGCCGAAGACCCGGTCGGCGCGGCGAGAAGTCTCTCTCCTGGCGCCACATCCTATCGTGGCATCCTGACCGTATTCCTCATACGTGGTGTAACGCGTAAGACCCCAACGTGGACCCTGATAAGGTCGCGCGTGACATACCCGGGGGGTGCAAGCCCCAGGACCGAAAGGGGAGGGAACCCATGCGGCATCACCGCAGGTACGCTCTCGGGGCGGCCCTGCTGGCGCTCGTGGCGCTGTTCGGCGCCGCGTGCAGCAGCGGGTCGGGTGGGAGCGGAGGCAACACCATCGCCAGTACGCTGGTGTTCGGGGCGCCCCCCGACTGCCCCACCAACCCCGTTTGTCAGATCGGGCTCAAGAACACGTACGGGATCGTCTTCAAGGACGTGAAGAAGCTGGACTTCGGCGGGGCCTTGACGGTGTCGGCCTTGAAGAGCGGCTCGGTCCAGGTCTGTGAGCTGTTCTCGACCAGCGTCTACGACCCCAGCTTCGTCGTGCTGCAGGACGACAAGCACCTCGAGGCGGCCGACAACCTCGTCCCGCTGGTCCGCAAGGCAGTCGATTCGTCCGACATCGACACGATCCTGAACGGGGTCATGGCCAAGCTGACCACCGACAACGTGCTGGCCATGAACAAGCAGTACGACATCGACAAGGTCAACGCCACGACCGTCGCGCAGAACTTCATCCAGCAGAACGGGCTGATGGGGACGGCGTCGTCCACCGGTGCGGGGAAGACCCTGACGGTGGGCGTCTCAAGCAGCTTCAACGAGCAGATCATCCTCGCGGAGATGTTCAAGATCCTGCTGCAGAACGCGGGCTACACCGTGAACACGCAGGAGGACATCCAGAGCCGGAAGGTGTCCGACCCGGCGCTGCTCAGCGGCCAGATCGACATCAAGGTCGAATACCTGGCCAGCGAGTCGATCGAGAACGACCCGAAGGCGAAGGTCTCCGGTGATCCGAACAACAACGAGACCATCCTGAAGGGTCTGATGGACAGCAAGGGCGTGGACGTCCTGAACTTCTCGCCGGCGGCCGACCAGAACGTGTTCGTGGTCACCAAGGCCACCGCCGATAAGTACGCGCTGAGCACGGTCAGCGATCTGGCGAAGACGGCTTCCTGAGCCGGGTTCGCGCAGGTTCGCGATCGAAGGGGGTCCCGCGGTTCGCGCCGCGCGACCCCCTTCCTCGTCCTACGTCTCGGCTTCGTACCGTTCGCCGGCCTCGATCCGCACGCGCAGGCGGTTGGGCGGCGGCGCGAGCGGACACACCCACCTCGGGTCGTAGCTGCACGAGGGGTTGTAGGCGAAGTTGAAGTCCAGCACGAGACGGCCGTCTGGCTCGGTCCCCAGGTCAGCTCCCTTCACGGTGTCGAACAGGTACCGCCCGGCCCCGTAGGTGACCGTGCCGCTGGTCGCGTCCCGGAACGGCAGGAACAGCCCGCCGCCGTAGCCCTCCAGCCAGTACAGCTCGAGCTCCGCGGGCTCTCCCAGCAGGTCGAATCCCACCGTCGCGAACCGGGTGAACGCATAGGACCCGCCGGCCTCGCCGCTGGTGGCGATGTCGTAGCGCTCGGGTTCGGCCTGCCGCACCTCGGCCGCCACGCGGTACCGCGGGTCGTAGTCGAAGTATGGCAACCCGGGGAACCCTTCGCGTTCCACCGGCGGGACCGGCGATTGCGGGTGGGTGGCGAAGAGTTCGTCCCGGACCGCGCGCCACCGCCGCCACCCTGACGCGGGGTCGATCGCCGCCCGGACCTCGGCGTACGTGCCGAAGATCCGCCGCTTCCAGTCCAGGAGATCGAACAGGCCCGCGGGGGTGAGGCCCTCGGGTTCGGTCATGGATCTGGCGGCGGACCGGCCGTTCGACGAGGGATGTGCCGGATCTCGTGCGGGTGGAGGTGGATCGTGCCGGCCGTCGGGGGGTGGGCCGCATGGACCAACTCCGCCGCCCCGGGCGCTTCGGCCCCAGATCCCGCTTCGCCCTCCTCCACCCGCTCGCCCGGGCCCCCGCCCGCCGTGCGGTTGCGGATGCCGATGCCGTTGACGGCGGCCCCGGCCAGGAGCAGCAACGCGCCGATCTCCATGGCCAGGTGGAACGAGTTGTTCGACGCGCTCCTGGCCGCCTCCTTGAGGGCGGCTGAGGCGCCCGAGGAGGGCGGGTTCAGCGGGGCAACCTGGGCGCGAAGGCTGGCCGAGGAGCCCGGCTGGCCGACCTTCGCGCCGACGTGGTTGTAGAAGCTGGTGGTGATGGCCACGAAGATCAGCGCGCCGGCCAGCTGCGGCCCCACCCGGGAGATGGCGTTGTTGATCGCCGACGCCACGCCCGACTTCTGGGCCGGAACCGAGGTCATGAGCGCGGTGGTCAGGGGAGCCACCATCATCATCAGCCCGATACCGAACACGACGTAGCCGGGCAGTAGGTCGACCGCGTAACTGCCAGGTGGCCGCCACGTCGAAAGGTGGCGGATCTGGAAGGCCCAGAGATGCGAGGTCGAGGGGATGCGCGCGAACCACAGCACACCGAGCGCCATGACGGCCGGCCCGATCGCCATGAACAGCCGGGGGCCGTACCGTGCGGCGAGCTTGCCGAACCTGGTCGAGAACAGGACCAGGAACAGCGTCCCGGGTATCCCGACGAGGCCCGCCGCCGCCGGCGAGTAGTTTAGCGTGCCCTGCAGGTAGATCGTGGTGAAGGCGAACGTGACGTACAGCGCGCCGTAGATGACCAGTGTGGAGATGTTCGTCACCGTGAAGTTCCGGGACCGGAACAACGCCAGGGGAACCAGGGGATGGCGGGAGCGGGCCATGAGGAAGGGGAAGGTCACCGCGGCCACGGCGCCCACGGCCAGCGCCAGATAGGGCACCGCTCCCTTCCAGTCCTGCTGCTGGCCGATGATCGCCCCGAACGAGAGCCCCCCGACCGCCAGGAACACGACGGCAGCCCCCAGCCAGTCGAACTGCCCCGTGGCCTCTTCGTCGCGGGACTCCGGCACGTGGCGAAGTGTGGCGTAGAGCCCCAGGACGACGAGGGGGATGTTGATGAGGAACACGGCCCGCCAGGAGACCGCGTCGACCAGGATGCCGCCCACGAACGGCCCGAGGATCGTCGTGGCGGCCGACGCGCCTGCCCACACGCCGAACGCCCGGCCCTGCTCCTCGCCCGAGAAGCTCGCCGTGATGATCGCGAGCGACCCCGGCACCAGCACCGCACCGAACGCGCCCTGCAGCACCCGGAACGCGATCAGCATGATGATGTTCGGCGCCAGCCCGCACAGCACGGACGTCGCGCCGAACCCCACCAGCCCGATGGCGAACATCCTCCGGCGACCGAAGAAGTCGTTCAGCGCCCCGGCCAGGATCAGCAACGCCGACAGGGACAGGAGATAGCCGTAGTAGACGAAGTTCTCGGCGGCGAACTTGCCGATCAGCGTGCTCTGCAGGTCCTCGCCGATCTTCGGCAGGGCCACGTTGACCACGGTGGAGTCCAGGAAGACGATCCCGGATCCCATGACGACGGCGAGCATCGTCCATCGCTTCTGGGTGGCGTTCACCTCCCGCCTCCCTGGGCGGCCGCCGGGTGGCTCACGCGACCCGGCCGTAGAGGGCGAGCAGCTTCGTCTGCTGGTCCGCGTCCTCGGGTGGGGTGACCTCCGAGCCGAACACGTCCACGCCGGCCGCCCGGAGCTGCGCCATCACCGGCTCCATCGTCTGGTAGAGGAAGTCGACCATCTCTGGATCCATCCGTTCGTCGGCGCCGACGGCCCGGGCCAGGTCCCACCCGTGAACGAACAGGTCCGACGCCACCTCGAAGGTGTACTCGCTGCCCGCCCGGTCGCCGTAAGAGAGGTGCACCGTCCGGTCGAGGGCGCCGTCTTCGTCGACGGCTGCCGACGCCTCCGCCGCGGCAGCCTCCCATGCCCCTCTCGGATCGTCGCCCAGGAGATCGCCGTCCAGCGCGTCGCCGACGTCCGCGATGGTCTTGCCCTCGAGCATCGGGGGCATCCACCGGCACTCGCTCACCAGATGGTTCACCAGCTGATGGACGTCCCATTCCGTGCACGGGGTCGGTTCGTGCCACGCGTCGTCCCCGACGGCGCGAACGCCCCGCCCGAACCACTCGGTCGCCCGGACATGGAAGTCCCTGATCTCCATCCGCGATCTCCTCTTTCCAAGACTGGACGCGCGGGCCCACGGTACTCGGCCTGTTGGAACCGGACAAGACGCGGTTCTGTTCCCGGGCCGCCGCCCGGCGGTCGGCCCGAAGGATGGAGGCCCGGACGCGGGCCTGTCCGGGGCCTCCTCTACGCGGGCGATCGGGGGACGCCCGCACGCTCGACGCCCGGCGTCTCGGGAACGGGCCCGGGTGCGGGAGCCGGCGGTCCTCATGCTACCTAGCCCGAAGTAGCTAGTCAATTTCCCGGTAGTGGGTCAGTTTGAATGACGGACGAGGCGCCGCACCCAACGCCCAAGCATGATGCCGCCGATCCCCACCGACCCCAGGACGATGAAGACCAATAAGGCTCCCAGAAACGCCACCATCCCCATCACCGCTCCGATGAGAGCCGCAAGACCAGCCGCCACGACGTTGGGCGTGTCTCGGTAGCTGGTGTTGGCCCACCATCCGGCTCCGAATCCAACGAAGGCGATGCCCGTCCAAACCGCCCACGTCTCGACGCGATCTTTGCTAGTCTTGTCTGATGCCTGACCGCTCACGCAAGCGCCCTCGCGATCTCAATGCCCTCGCCGCCGCCATCGTAGGCGAAGCGACCGGCGAGGAGAAGCTCGAGCGCCAGGAGCCCGAGAAGAACCCGGCCGCCGTCGAGCTAGGACGACAGGGTGGGTTGAAGGGTGGCCCCGCTCGTGCGGCCAAGCTCAGTGCTAGACGACGGAGCGAGATCGCCCGGAAGGCTGCCGCGGCTCGCTGGGGCAAGTCGTCGGGCTAGATGCTGAAGCTGAAGGTCCCTGTGTAACCGATGTAGATGAAGACAGCCTGGGCTATTACGTCCCGACCAAGAAGACCCTCAATGTTCTGGCCCTCCAACGGAGTCTCGATGACGGTTACTGCAAGGACGATGCTGTTCGGCAGAATCACGCGGACGGCATACTCGGGACATGGCACGTTGATGGATGACGGGGTGTTGATGTTCCGGATACCCATGGGTTGCAACCCCAGCGGTGCAATCTCCCCCGCCTTGATCGCGCTGCCCGAGGCGCCGGTGTCGAATAGCGCGTTTATCTGAATAGGTGCCGGGATGGGCTGTCCCGCCTCACGCATAGAGAGTTCGGCGGCCTCACTGACAGCTATCAGGACCGGAACGATGGGACCGTTTGCCTGAAGATCCGGCCGGTTGCTGCTGGTGAAGGACGGCAACGGGTTCTAGATCGCGACGTGCTGGATGAAGTTCTGAGGGACTTCGATCTCCAGAACCTGTTTCACCAAGAAGGGCACGTTGCCGAAGCGTCGGTATCCCTCCGAGATGGCGTCGGCTTGGGTGTCATAGACCCCAACCACGTCGTCCCTATGGATCAGGACGAACTTGCGTTCCGCTGTACCCAGCAGTTCGGCACGGTGGCGTTCAAAGGTCGCCAGCTCACGCTCCAACTTGGATAGAGCTTCGACTTGCGGCACGATGGCACCTCCTTCTACCGGAACCACTTTCCCGGAGTATTCGGCTGCCGAACCTCAGAAGTCAAGGCAGCACTTTGTGAATCTCTTCACGAGTGTACGCCCGTCTTCCCAGGGTTGTGCCTCTTGTTCTGCACAGGTCCTTCGTGCCATGCTGGATGAATCTCGAAACGGACCCTTTTTCCTCTTGACTTTCCTATAGCGGTCAAGCATAATGGTCAGTATGAACAGGTTGAGCGGCGAGAAGCGGACCCAGGTCGTCAAGGCCTTGGTCGAAGGCAACTCGATCCGCGCCACGGTCCGCATGACAGGGGTCGCCAAGAACACGATCTCGAAGCTCCTTCTCGACCTGGGCCGCGAGTGTTTCGCCTTTCAGGACGGCGAGATGCAGAACCTGACTTGCAAGCGCCTCCAGTGCGATGAGATTTGGGCGTTCGTCGGCGCGAAGGCGAAGAACGTCAAGCCGGGCCACCCGGAGGAATTCGGCGACGTGTGGACGTGGGTCGCCATTGACGCGGACACGAAGCTTGTCCCGTCATGGTGGATCGGTGGCAGGACGACCACCGACGCGGTGTACTTCATGCGTGACCTGGCCTCACGGCTCACCCATCGGGTGCAACTCACCACGGATGGCTACAAGCCATACCTGACCGCCGTGGATGATGCCTTCGGCGAGATCGACTACGCGGTCCTGCACAAGCTCTACGGGAACGACCCGAAGGAGCCTCAGCGCCGATACAGCTCCGGAACGTGCATCGGGCAGGAGAAGCGGATCGTCAAGGGCGACCCCGAGTGGGAGCACATCTCGACCAGCTACGTGGAGCGGCAGAACTTGACCATGCGGATGAGCATGCGGCGGTTCACCCGCCTGACCAACGCTTTCTCCAAGAAGCTCGAAAACCTCATGGCCGCTGTGAGCCTGCACTTCATGCACTACAACTTCGCTCGCGTTCACAAGACGCTCGGCGTTACTCCGGCGATGGCTGCCGGGATCGCAGACCACGTGTGGACCGTGGAGGAGATCGTCGGGCTGCTCGGGTAGGCGGAGGCTGTAGACTCCCGCCCGTGCCCTCGTGACCTGTTGGATAGGCGCCTCGATTCGCAATCTTGGACTGAGCGCGGGTTCAATTCCCGCCGGGGCACCCATTGACTGTATGGCGTGGGACGCCGATACTGGAGGTGCGAATCGAGGCTAGCCTGTTCAAAGCAGGCAGTCTGAGTGGGCAGGCGGGTCGCGCCTTTAGGCGATGGGGCGGGCCCGCCTGTCGCTTGTTCGCGGTCCCCCCCCCCTCAAACTGACCCACTACCAATTTCCCTTGACCGCGGGGAACCGTCAGCGACCCTTGAAGCTCGGGGGACGCTTCTGCAGGAACGCGAGGACGCCCTCGATGTGGTCGTCGCTGGCCGCCGCCAGGTCCTGGAAGTCGGCCTCCAACTCCAGGGTCTCCTCCAGCGAGAGCTGGGCGGCTTGGCGGAAGATGCGCTTGATGAGGCCGATAGCCGCGGTGGGGAGCTCTGCCAGGCGTGCCGCGTAGGCTTGGGCTTCGGGGAGGACCTGGCCGGGGGGGACCAGCCGGTTGACCAGCCCCAGTTCCAAGGCGGCCTGCGCGTCGACCCGGTCGCCGGTGATGGCCATCTCGAGGGCGTTCGCCATGCCGATCGCCCTGGGGAGGAACCAGCACGCCCCGGAGTCGGGCACCAGCCCGATCTTCACGAAGGCCGAATTGAACGACGCTTCCTCGCTGGCTATGCGCACGTCGCAGGCCAGGGCCAAGGAGATTCCGGCGCCGGCGGCCACGCCGTTCACCGCGGCGATGAC
>DHWS01000054.1:8886-14854 GCA_002413305.1 Actinobacteria bacterium UBA5176
TTCACCGCGGCGATGACCGGCTTTGGAGCGTTCGCGATCGCGGGGATCAGCCGGTTGTAGCCTTCGCGGAGGAAGCCAGAGAGCTTCGGGCGTTCGCCCTTCAGGTAGGGTTCCTGGAGCGCGGTGAGGTCGGCGCCCACACAGAAGCCGCGTCCCTCGCCGGTCAGCACGATGGCCCGAACCTCGGGGTCCTCGCCGAGGGTGCCGACCGCCTCCATCAGCTCTCGGGACAGCGTGACCGACAGCGCGTTCAGGCGGGCCGGGTTGTTCAGACGAACGGTGGCCACCCCGCCGTTGCGATCCACGATGAGCTGCTCGTACATCATTCGGCCTCCCCGATCCGCCCTCCGGTTGGCCCTAACCGCCCCCGGCGCGTGTAGCGTTGCACGAACGTCCCCCTGCCCACCAGTCCGGCCGGCCCACGCACCTCGAACACGTTCTCGCATTCCCGCTCGTCTGCCCGGGTCACTCGCGCGATGATGGTGAGTCGGTCGCCGACCGCGGCAGGCCGCTCGTGCGTGAGGTCGATCCGGTAGCCGGTGGCGTCCTCGTCAAGGCCGAGTTGTGGTTCGACCAGCAGCCGGCCGGCCTCCTCGGCGTGGCGCACCATCCAGGCGGTGGCGTACACGGGGTGGATCTCGCGGCCGAAGAGCCGAGCCGTCATCTCCGCAGTCACGGTCACCCGATGGGTGACCTCAGCGCCCACGACCGGGCGTCGGGACTTCATCACCCCGATACCATGCATCAGATGCCGCATCGGCGGGGGGTACACTCGCATCGGCGGAGCAGGGGAGCCCGGTCGCACCGGGCTGAGAGGCCGGCTGGGTGGCCGGCGACCCTTCGAACCTGATCCGGGTAACGCCGGCGGAGGGAGGCATCACGTGGCGACCGTCACGGAACGGCTGGAGAAGGCCCTGGAGCGCGAGGCGCCATCGTGGGGCATCCGGCCGGTTCCACCCGATCACCGCCGGTTGTCAGGTCGCGACCTCGCCGTATTGTGGGCGGATCTGGCCATCGGTCTCCTGGTCGCCCTCACCGGGGCCCTCCTGGTCCCGTCGCTGGGGTTCCCCCGGGCCCTGCTGGCCATCGGGGCCGGCTCGCTGATCGGGTGCGTCCCGCTGGCCCTCGTCGGGTTCGCCGGCGCCCGGGAGGGCGTGCCGGGCATGGTGCTGTTCCGGCCCGTCCTCGGGGTCCGCGGCTCCTACCTCCCGTCGGTCTTGAACGTGGTCCAGCTGATCGGCTGGACCGGCTTCGAGTTCTGGGCGATGAGCCTGGTGGCGAACCGGATGCTCCACCTCTCCTACGGCGTTTGGCTGGCGATCGTGGCGGTGGTGTGCACCGCGCTGGCGCTCGGAGGTCCGATCCTGCTCGTCCGGCGGTGGCTCGAACGGTTCGGCGCGTGGGTGGTCGTCGCCGTGGGATGTTGGATCACGTTCCGGGTTCTCACCCACGCGAACCTGTCCGTCGTCTGGCACGCGCCCGGGAAGGGCGGTCTTCCCTTCTGGCTGGCGGTGGACTTGGTGATCGCCATGCCGGTGTCCTGGCTGCCGCTGGTGGCCGACTACAACCGGTTCGCGCGGCGGAACGTCTCGGGCGTGGCCGGGACGTACTGGGGCTACGTGCTCGGCAACGCCTGGTTCTACGCGCTGGGCGCACTGCTGGTGCTCGGTGCCGGACTCTCCGATGTCTCCCCCGCCGGCCTGGCCACCGCGATCGCCGGCCTGGCCGGCGGATGGGTCGTCCTCCTCGCGCTGCTGGTCGGCGAGACGGACGAGGCCTTCGCCGACATCTACTCCTCCGCCGTGTCGAGCCAGAACGTCGGATCGAAGATCCCCCAGCGACCGGCCATCCTGTTCGTCGCGGCCGCCGGGACCGGCCTGGCCGCGTGGCTCGGAACCCGGGCCGGCTCCGTCGGGACCTACGAGCAGTTCCTGTTCTTGCTGGGATCGGTGTTCGTCCCGCTGTTCGGCGTTTTCGTCGCCGACTACTTCCTGCTCCGGCGGCGTGACGGCGGGCAGGCGGGAGGTGTGCGTGTTCGGGCCCTGATCGCCTGGGCCGCGGGGTTCCTGGTGTACCAGTGGAGCGTGCCGACCGGGCCGGGCGGGTGGCCGGACGCCATGAAGACGCTCTTCCATTCCTGGCTGCACCTGCCGTTCCCGCTCTGGGACTCGAAGGCGGGGGCGAGCATCCCGGCGTTCTTCGTGGCGCTGGCCGTGTACCTGATCCTGGGGGCGGTGGTCAGGAGGGAGGCACCGGCCGATCGGGTCAGCCGCTGACCGCGTGGGGTGTGGGAGGCGGCGACGCGACCAGCAGCAGCACCAGGGGTTCGACGGAGGCGTTCGACACGCTGACCTCGCCGCCGGCGGGGACGAGCACGGCGCCCCACTGCTCCAAGCGCTTGCGTTTGCCGTCCACCACGAAGACGGCCTCGCCCGCAACCACCGTGAAGATGGCGTCGGCGTGGGGGTCGGTGACCGGCCCGATGCTCTGGTTGCTGCTGAAGCACAGCACCTCGCTCCACAGATGGCCGGTCTCGAACACGGTCTCCCGCCGAACCTCCTCGGCAGAGAAGTGCACGAAGCGTTTCAGGTTGCGGTTCTCCACGGGCGCCTAGGGTACGAGCGGCGGCCGGGACCCGGCAACGGCCGGGACACGGAGGCCCCCAGAGGTCGTGACGGCCAGTCGGTAGACTGAGGGGCCCCGCGGAATCTCCCGTTCGCGCCCGCCGCTGTTGCCAAGGAGGAGTCATGCTGACCTTCGACGTTGCCTCGACCTCGCCCGCCCACACGGTCGCCGACGTGCTCGTCCTGCCCATCTTCCAGGGACCCGAGCCCGGCCCTGGCGTGGCGGAGGTCGGGGAGGCCCTCGGTGCCGATCTGATATCGGTCCTGAAGGACCACCGGGTGATGGGCAAGGTCGGTGAGACGTTCGCCGTCCCATCGCTCGGCCGGGTGAAGGCGACCTCCGTGGTGCTGGTCGGGCTGGGCCCGAAGGGCGAAGCCGGTGCGGAGGCGGTTCGCAAGGCCTCCGTCAAGGCCGCCCGGGCGGCGGCGAAGTTCCGCACCCTGGCCAGCACGCTTCCCCAGGTCGGCGACCCGGCCGAATCCGGAGCGGCGTTCGCCGAAGGGATCACCATCGGCGGGTACCGCTTCGACCGGTACAAGGTGAAGAGCACTGAGAATGGGTCGAAGGGGACCGGGCTCAGGAAAGCCGTTGCGCTGGCCGGGTCCGCCACGGCAGCGCGAACGCTGAAGAATGCGCTTCGCCGGGGACGGATCTACGGCGAGGCCTCGAACTGGGCCCGGGACCTCGTCAACACGCCCGCCAAGGACGCCACGCCGAGCTACTTGGCCGCCGAGGCCCGTCGCATGGCGGGCAAGTACGGCTTGAAGTGCAGGATCTGGACGAAGGCCGAACTGGAGAAGGGTGGATTCGGTGGCATCCTCGGCGTGGGGGCGGGGAGCGCGAACGAACCCCGGCTGATCGAGCTGCTGTATCAGGGAGCCGGGGACGACCAGCCGATCGGGCTGACCGGCAAGGGCGTGACCTTCGACTCCGGCGGGCTCTCGCTGAAGGACGCCGCGGCCATGGAGTGGATGAAGGCCGACATGGGCGGGGCGGCGGCCGCGCTGGCCACCATGCGGGCCCTCGCCCAGCTCGGGACGAAGGTGAACGTCATCGCCGCGATCCCCTCATCGGAGAACCTGCCGGGCGGTTCGGCGATCCGGCCGGGCGACGTGCTGGTCCACAGGAGCGGCAAGACGTCCGAGGTGCTGAACACCGACGCGGAGGGCCGGCTGATCCTCGCCGACGCGCTGGCCTACCTCGCGGAGAAGAAGCCCCGGGTGATCATCGAGTCGGCCACGCTGACCGGGGCCGCGATGGTGGCGTTGGGGACGGACATCTGGGCCGTGATGGGCAACGATCAGGGCCTTATCGACGAACTGCTGGACGCCGGCCGGCGGTCGGGTGAGCCCGGCTGGCAGCTCCCACTGTGGGCCGACTACAAGCGGAACATTGAATCGACCGTGGCCGACGTGAAGAACACCGGGCCGCGGTACGGCGGCGCCATCAACGCCGGGCTGTTCCTGAAGGAGTTCGTCGGCGACGTCCCGTGGGCGCATCTCGATGTTGCCGGGACGGCCTTCGCTGAGACGGCGAGCGAGTGGTGGCCGAAGGGAGCGACCGGTTCGCCGGCCCGGACCTTCATCCGCTACATCGAGTCGCAGGCGAAGGCGAGGATCCCGGCGAAGGCTGCCGGTTCCCGCCGGCGCGCGTCGAGGCCGACCGGAGTCGCTTCGCCGGGGCAGCCGGTGGGCTCGAAGCGGGCGACCCGAGCGAGCGGGCGAGGGCGGGCCTCTCGCCCCACCGCCTAGGCGCGTGAGCATGTCCCAGTCCGAACGAACCGGCCCCGTCCTCGCCGTCTTGGCCCACCCGGACGACGCGGAGATCTCCTCGGGCGGCGTGTTGGCGCGCTGGGCTGCGGAGGGCCGCGAGGTGCACCTGCTGATCCTGACGAACGGGGACCGCGGCTCCAACGACCCGAACCAGGACCGGGTCGAGCTGGCGGCCATCCGGAAGGCAGAATCGGAGTCCGCCGCAACGTTTCTCGGGCTTGCCGGCGTGGCGGTCCTCGGTGTGCCCGACGGCGAGCTGGAGAACACGCCGCAGGTTCGCCGAGAGGTGGTTCGGCACGTCCGCACGATCCGGCCGGAAACGGTCCTGTCGTGCGACCCGACGGCATGGTTCTTCGGGACCACGTATTTCAACCACGCCGACCACCGCCGGGCCGGAGAGATCGCGCTCGACGCGGTGTTCCCTGCGGCGGGCAACCCGCTGTTCTTTCAAGAGTTGATGCAGGAGGGGCTCGACCCCTGGACCGTGAACGATGTGTGGCTTGGCTGGTCGAACGAGCCGACGCACTACCAGGACGTCACCGGCTACCTGGATCGAAAGGTAGCGGCGCTCGCCCTCCACGCGAGCCAGGTCCAAGGCGGGATGCTCGGGTTCTTCGAGGAGTGGTTGCCGAGGGAGGCCGAAGAGAACGGCCAGAAGATCGGTGTGCAACACGCCGAGGCCTTCCGGGTGCTGCAACTCGGCTAGCAGGCTTGAGGCGTCCCTCGTCGAGAATACGGCCTCCGCCGTACGTAGGACTCTAGGCGAGGCCGAGGAGGATCAGGGGCCCGCTGGGCCCGCTGGGAGCAGGTTCAGGCTTTCCGCCGACGACCGCGTCCGATCGAGAGGTTCCCCTCGCCCCTCCTCATGCCCCGGAACCGGTAGTAGATCGTCTGGGTTGTGAGGTTCAGTGCCTCGGCGATGTCTCGATTCGTGGCCCCTTTCTCCTTGGCGCTCACCATCGCTGCCTTCTCGAGCATGTCGAGGCGGGCACGGATCGCGGCGATCGCCTGCAGGGAGCCCAGGGAGAGGTCCGTCTTCTCGGCACGGCGGAGGACAGAGGATGAGAGTGGCGGAGGCTCCATGCGCAGCAAGTCAACCGTATCCTCAGACATATGTTTCAATCATGCCAGGGATTTAGGTTTTCGACCATCCGGCAGGATTCACTAAACACCCTATACCCAGCTAAAGAGGCCTGCGTTAGTCCAAGAAGTGTGCTCAGGCTCTCGCAATTATTTTGTCTCCCTCCGCCGAATGATGTAGGTTGTCCATGCGAGGCTCCATCCCCCGTTCGGGGGATCCGGGATAGCAGAGGAAGGAACAGGTAGGGGTCTCGACGGCGCTGGACACAGGAGATGCGTAGGTACTGGCGACCCGCAGGTCCCACCGTAGGGGAAATGGAGGAAGCAGGTCCCACTCTCATAACCGCATAACGATCTAGTGGAAGGGGAGCAACATGAGAAAGATCCTGGGTGTGGTAGTTGCGGCGTTTGTCGCGGTGCTGACCGTTGGTGCGGTCGCCGCCTCGGCGGCGGGCACGGCCAAGTACACGGGCCGAGTCCGTCAACGTGGT
>DHWS01000126.1:0-17222 GCA_002413305.1 Actinobacteria bacterium UBA5176
GAGAACGTCATCATCGGGAAGCTGATCCCGGCCGGGACCGGCATGGGCCGGTACCGCAACATCCGGGTTCGGATCGAAGACGACGCCATCCCCGAGTATTGGAAGGCTCGCCAACGCGAGTTGGCCGAAGCCCGGGAGGCCCAGAGCGAGGTCAGCCCGATCGTGGGCACCATGACCCGCGAGGAGGCCGAACAGGCCCTCGGCGGGAGCTTCAGCTCGGCCGAGGAGTAGAGCAGTTCGAAATGGTTGTGCTGAGGGCGGGACCCGTTCGGGTCCCGCCTCCCTCAGTTCTGCAGCGGGGACGATCAGTGCCAGGAGGTGCCGATAATGCGCATCACCTCGTCCACGAGCCGATCGGCGTAGCGCCCGTCCAGCGGGGCCCTGGTCACCAGGAGCCGAAACAGGACCGGGCCGTCGAACAGGTCCAGCACCAGTTCCGGGTCGGTTTCGGCCCGGATCTCTCCCCGTTCGACCCCTCGCCGGACGATGCCCGCGATCGCCTCCCTGCGCCACACCCAGAACTCCTGGACGACCGTGCTGATCTCCGGGTCTGCGGCGGCCTCAGCGAGCATTCCCGGTAGCACCTGCTTCCAGACCGAGGCGAGCATGCGGAGCGACCCCAGGATGAACGCCGTGAGATCTCCCCACGCCGAGCCGGTGTCGAACCCCGGGAAGCGCGTGGCTCGATCCCGCGTCGCCGCAGCCGCCACGAGCGCCGCCTTCGAGCCGTACCGCCGGTAGATCGAGGACTTCGCGACCCCGGACCGGGACGCGACCTCCTCGATCGTCGTGCCCGCCCAGCCTCGCTCAGTCAGAACCTCCACCGTGCCCGTCAGGATCGCGTCGTCGACCTTCGGATCCCGCGGGCGGCCAGGTCCGGCCGATATCTCATCCATCCTGTATCCGCTCCCCGTAATAACGATACGCCGCGTAGCGATAATAGTAGCAGGTCGGGAGGGGATCGGTCCCCTGGGAGTCCGTTGCTTCAGTACCCGAACGGGAACGAATACGTCGAGGGGATGGGGCTCGGGTTGTCGGAGGGGGAGCCGTACACAACCGCGATCTCCTCGTGAGACAGCAGCTGGATCTGCCGGATGTTCCCGGTAGCGAGGTGCCCGTCGACGTAGACGCGGAGGGTCTTCCCGCCTCCGTCGCAGTACCCGCCCAAGCAGGTCAAGGTGAACCGGACTCCCCACACGTCGAAGAACTCGCCCAGCGTGAAGGCGCGGCGGGTGGGGGATTCGACGTGGATCACGCCCGAGGTGTCGTGGGTGTGGATAGCGGACAGGAAGTCCGGACCGATGCCGATGTTCGCCGGGACGATCACCTTCGCGCCGTCGATGTCGAGGTCCAGGTGCTGGTGGATGTGGAGCACGGTCCCTTCCTCGCCGAGCGCGGGGAAGCCGATCGCCTGGAGCCGGGCCCGGAGATGGCTGAGCTCGGGGAGCCAGCGGGCAGCGCCGGTCTGGATGCCGGGTAGGGTGTTCGCGGCGACGGTCTGCCCCACAGTGGCGTACACGGCGGGGTCCTTGGATGAAGGGGTCTTCTTGAGCGTCACGATGCCGAGGATGACCACCACCACCAGCAGGGGCCCTCCGATGATGAACAGGCGGCGGTTCCTCCGGCCGGCTTCCCGCTTGCGGATCAGGGCCTCTCGCTCCAGCCGAGCCTGCTCCTTCCGCGAGGTCGACCCTTCCGGAGCGGCACGCCCCGGTCCTCGTGCGGCCGCACGGGGGCTCGGCCGCGAGGCGGGCCTGGCAGTTCGCTTCTTCGCCATGAACCCATCACTGTACCGAACGGTCCTTTGGGAACGGTGGGGGTCATGAAGCGGACGGGAATAGCATGGCCGGCAGACGTCGATGGAACGCCACCCGCTCCGTTATCGAGAAGGCTTGGGTCAGCTCCGTGTGACACCCGGGATGCGCCGGCGGGACTGAGGCGGCATGACGAAGAAGAAGAGGGTGGAGGTGACCGGGCGCGTGGATCCCGAGCGGGAACGGCTGCGCGACGACCCTTCGGCCTGGAAGCGATGGGGGCCGTACCTCGCCGAGCGAGCTTGGGGGACGGTCCGCGAGGACTACAGCCCCGGCGGGACCGCGTGGGAATACTTCCCGCACGACCACGCCCGTTCCCGCGCCTACCGGTGGAGCGAGGACGGACTAGCCGGCTTCTGCGACGAGCGCCAGCGGCTGTCGTTCGCCCTGGCCCTGTGGAACGGGAAGGACCCGATCCTGAAGGAGCGGGTCTTCGGGCTGACAGGTAACCAAGGCAACCACGGCGAGGATGCCAAGGAGTACTGGTGGTTCCTGGATTCGACGCCCACCCACTCCTGGATGCGGTGGCGGTACGTCTACCCGCAGGCCAGGTTCCCCTACGACCGGCTGGTCGCGGAGAACGCCTGCCGGGGCCGCGCGGACCCCGAGTTCGAGCTGCTGGACACCGGCGTGTTCGACGAGGACCGCTACTGGGACGTGGAGGTGACGTACGCGAAGGCCTCGCCGGACGACGTCTGCATCCGGGTGCGGACCCGGAACGCCGGCCCCGAGGAGGCCACGCTGGACGTCCTCCCAACAGTCTGGTTCCGCAACACGTGGTCGTGGGACCCGGGTGCGAGGAAGCCCCGGCTCCGGGCGGTGGGAGACGTCTGCGTCGTGGCGGAGCACCTCGAGCTCGGGACCTGGATGCTGATCGGGTCACCGGGCGCGCAGGACGTGCTGTGCTGCGAGAACGAGACGAACGCGAGCCGGGTGTGGGGCGCGGACGGCGGGCCGGCGTATCCGAAGGATGGGATCAACGACCACGTCGTCCACGGCGCCGCCACGGTGAACCCGGACCGGACCGGGACGAAGGCCGCCTTCCGCTACCACCTCACGGTCCCCCCGGGCCAGACCGCGGAGCTCCGGCTCCGCCTCTCCGCGGACGGCGACCGGGACCTCGGTTCGAGCTGGGAGCTGGCCATGGAGGAACGACGCGCCGAAGCCGACGCGTTCTACGCCGCGCTCACGCCGAAGCCCCTGGACCCCGAGCGTGCCGAGGTCATGCGCCAGGCCTTCGCCGGGATGCTCTGGTCGAAGCAGTTCTTCCATTACGACGTCGAACGGTGGCTCGACGGCGACCCCGCCCAGCCACCGCCGCCTCCGGAACGCGCGGGCGGGCGGAACGCCGACTGGCGGCACCTGAACAACCACGAGATCTTGTCCATGCCGGACACGTGGGAGTACCCGTGGTACGCCGCGTGGGACCTCGCCTTTCACTGCGTGGCCTTGGCGCACGTGGACCCGGAGTTCGCGAAGGACCAGCTGATCCTGCTGTGCCGCGAGTGGTACCAACACCCGAACGGCCAGCTCCCGGCGTACGAGTGGGCGTTCGGCGACGTGAACCCGCCGGTTCACGCGTGGGCGGCGCTGCGGGTGTTCGAGATCGACGGAGCCGGCGACTTCCATTTCCTCGAGCGGATCTTCCACAAGCTGTTGCTGAACTTCACGTGGTGGGTCAACCGCAAGGACAGCGAGGGCAACAACGTCTTCGAGGGGGGCTTCCTGGGCCTGGACAACATCGGGCCGATCGACCGTTCGGCGCCCATCCCGGCGGGCGGCCACCTCGAGCAGTCGGACGGGACGGCGTGGATGGCGATGTACTGCCTGAACCTGTTCGAGATGGCACTGGTGCTCGCGGCCCACGACGAGACATACGAGGACATGGCCATCAAGTTCTTCGAGCACTTCGCGTTCATCGCCCAGGCCATGAACGACCAGGGGCTGTGGGACGAAGGCGACGGCTTCTACTACGACGTCCTGCACCTGGCCGACGGCGGACGTATCCCGCTCCGGGTGCGGTCGATGGTGGGGCTTATCCCGCTGTACGCGGTGACCACGCTGGGCCGGGCCACCATGGAGCGCCTCCCCGACTTCACCTCCCACTTCCTCTGGTTCGTCGAGAACAAGGAGCGGTACCAGGACGTGATCGGACACACCCAGAAGCTGGGCGTGCACGAAGGCCGGCTGTTCTCCATCGCCGACCCAGACCGGCTCCGGCGGATCCTCTGGACCATGCTGTCGGAGGACGAGTTCCTCTCCCCGTACGGCCTCCGGTCGGTCTCCCGCCACCATCTGGCCGAGCGCTTCGAATTCGAACTGGCCGGACAGACCCATCGGGTGGACTACGAGCCCGGGGAGTCCACCACGGGGCTGTTCGGGGGGAACTCGAACTGGCGGGGACCGGTGTGGTTCCCCGTGAACTACCTGGTCATCGAGTCGCTCCGGCGGTTCCACCGGTACCTCGGCGACGATTTCCGGGTGGACCTGCCGTCGGGGTCGGGGGCCGGGTTGACGCTGGACGAAGTGGCCGGCGAGCTGTCGCGGCGGCTGGTCGCGCTGTTCCTGGACGGACCGGACGGCCGCCGGCCGGCGTTCGGGCCTGAGTCGAAGCTCCAGGCCGACCCGGCGTGGCACGGCGGGCTCCTGTTCAACGAGTACTTCCACGGGGACACCGGGGCGGGACTCGGTGCGTCGCACCAGACCGGGTGGACGGGGCTAGTGGCCGACTTGATCGTGACGGCGGCCGGAGGCGGGGGCACCCGGCTGTGACCGAGGCGACGCCGGCCGGCATGCACGGGGAACCCGCGGGCATGCTCGGGATGGCCCCCCGGCGGGCGCACCTGCTCGAGTACCTCTGCGAGTTCGCGGGGACCGCGGTGATCCTCCTGGTGGGATTGTCGGCCGCGGTGTTCGACTTCGCCTCGTCGTCGCCGGTGCCGCGGGCCATCCCCAGCGCCGCCCTCCGCCGCCTCATCACCGGTGCGGTAACGGCGGGGACGGCCGCGGCCGTGGTCTATTCGCCGATCGGTCGCCGCAGCGGCGGCCACTTCAACCCCGCGGGGACGCTGGCGTTCCTCCGGCTGGGGAAGGTGGTGCGACGCGACGCCGTCGCGTACGCCGTGGCGCAGACGCTGGGAGCGCTGGCCGGCGCGTCCGGCGTATGGCTCATCTGGCGCGGGTACGCTCGGTCCGTCCACGACGGCGCCACGCTGCCCGGATCCCACGGCGTGTGGGTGGCCTTCGCCGCGGAGGTCCTGATCGCATTCGTGCTGGTCACGCTCATCCTGAACTTCGTGGCCCGGATGCAGATCGCTCCGTACACGGCGGTCGCGGCCTGCCTGGTCACGGCGTGCGTCGTCCTGGTCGGGCCGATCTCGGGTTCGAGCCTGAACCCGGCCCGTAGCCTGGGTCCGGCGGTGATGAGCGCCACGTATCGGAGTCTGTGGGTGTACCTGGTGGCGCCGCCCCTCGGTGCGCTGGTCGCGGCCGCCCTGTACCGTGGCCGACAGGCCCGGACCACGCTGTGCGCGAAGCTCTACCACTACAACACCTACCCCTGTCCCTTCGTCGCCTGCGCCTACCAGGCGTCGCGTGTTCCCGAAAGGAGCACCTGAACCCGTGGACGCCATCGTCGTCACCCCACGAACGCCGCACTCCGCCCGTCTGGCCCAGATGGCCGAGCCGGCGCTGTCCGGAGTGCCGGACGGCCGCGGCGTGCTGGTCCGCGTGCTCCGGGTCGGTCTGGACGGGACCGACCGGGAGATCGACGCGGGCGAGTACGGGGACTCGCCGCCCGGCGACGACTTCCTGGTGCTCGGCCACGAGAGCTTCGGGGTCGTGGAAGAGGTGGGCCGCAGTGTCACCGAGCTCCGGGCCGGCGACTTCGTCGTGGCGCTGGTCCGCGGGCACGGCGACACCATCTACGACGAGGTCGAGCGCCCCGACTTCTCCACCGCCGACTCGTTCCGTGAGCACGGCATCAACCGGATGCACGGCTTCTTGACAGAACGCTACGTCGACGAGCCGAAGAACCTGATCCGCGTGCCGGCCGGGCTGCGCGACGTCGGGGTCCTCCTGGAGCCCACCAGCGTGGCGGATAAAGGGATCGCCCAGGCCTTCGAGATCCAGCGCCGGCTGGGCGTGTGGAAGCCGCGGCGGGCGGCGGTCCTGGGCGCCGGGACGATCGGGCTCCTGGCCACGCTGATCCTCCGCCTCCGCGGGCTGGAGGTGACCACGTTCGGGCTGGACGAGGCGCCGTACCTGAACAGCGAGCTGGTCGAAGCGGTCGAGGCACGGTACATGAGCACCCGCCGGACACCCCTGCGGGAGGCGGCGGGAGAGTTCGGCCCGTTCGACCTGATGTTCGAAGCGACCGGGTTCTCCCCGCTGGTGTTCGAGGCCATGGGCGCCCTGGGCCGGAACGGGGTGCTGGTCCTGTCCAGCGTCACCGGGGGCAGCCGTCAGGTCGAAGTCCCTGCCGACGCGCTGAACCTGGGATTCGTGCTGGGCAACAAGGTCATGGTGGGGACGGTCAACGCCAGTCGGCGCGATTTCGAATCGGGCGTCCGGGACCTGGCCACCGCCGAGGCGCAGTACCCGGGCTGGCTTTCGCGCCTGCTGACCCACCCCATCCAGGGTTTGCGGGACTTCGCGAAAGCGTTCGATGTGCTCGGCACGCCAGGCGCGATCAAGGTGTTCATCGAGGTCGCGGCGCTGAGCTGACCGTGGTCATCCTCGGAGCGTTCCTCGCCATCTTCACCGGGCTCAGCTACAGCGCGGTCGCGCTGGTCCAGAAGCGCGAGACGCTGGCAGCGGGGGTCCCGGCCACACGGCTGCTGGGTGCGCTGGTCAGGCGCTGGCGGTGGATGGCGGCCACGTCGCTGGTCGCGGTGGCGTGGGTGGCCCAGGTCGCCGCGCTGGCCATGGCACCCGTCGCCGTGGTCATCCCGCTGGTCGGGGCGGGCACCGCCTTCCTGGTGCTCGGGGGGATCCGGTGGCTGGGCGAACGGTTCGCCCGGCTCGAGCTGTTCGCCGTGGCCCTGGTGGTCGTCGGCGGCGCGGCTTCCGCGATCGGTGCCGGGAGCGTGCCCGTCGCTCACCGAGCCCTGCCCTTCGCCACGCAGCTCCTGATCGGGGCGGCGGCCATGGCGGCGGCCGGCGTGGCCACCCTCCGCCGGGACGGGGCCGCCCTGGGCACCGCGTCGGGCTGCCTCTACGCCGGGGTGACGATCCTGTCCAAGGAGGTGGGGGACCGGTTCGCGGATTCCGGTCTCCACGCGATCCGGCTGTTGCTCCTGAGCCCGACCATCTGGGAACTGACGGTGCTGGCCATCCTGGCGCTGGCACTCGAACAGGCGGCCTTCCAGCGGGCCAACGCCGCCTCGGTCGGCGCCGCGATCACCGCGATGGACACGATCGGGCCGATCCTGGCCGGCTTCCTCCTGTACCACGAGGGCTTCCCGGCCGGCCCGCGCGGCGTCCTGCTGGCCCTCGGGTTCGCGCTCGCCCTGACCGGTGTGCTCGCTCTGTCCCGGCATCGGTTCGTGTCCGAGCAAGCGGCGCCCCGGATCCCGCAGAACCGGGCGCCGACTGGGTGACGAGGACGCAACCCCGGACTGATCCGGCCGTCCCCGCAGGTCCGGTGACACCCTCGTGTGGGATACTTGCTCCCCGCCTGCCCAGGGACACGGCGGTTCGAACGCACACCGAGCACCTGCAGGAGGGACCCGACGTGGCCGATGTCAAGACCCAGGTCCGGGAGTTCATCGCCAGCGAGATCATGTACGACGAATCGCCGGCGGTGCTCACCGACGACACCAAGCTTCTGGGAGGGATCATGGATTCCCTGGGGCTGATGCAGCTGGTGTCCTACCTCGAGGAGCAGTTCGAGGTCGAGATCGACGACTCCGAGGTCACGGTGGACAATTTCCAGACGATCAACGACATCGATCGCCTGGTCAGCTCCAAGGTCCAGGCGGGATGAACCGGCTCGGGACGATGGCTCCGGGATGGCTCGCCCCTTCGGTTTGCGCTCGCCGCCCGTAGATGCCTGAAGCAGGCTCCTCACCCCACGGCGCGGTGGCCCGGCTCTTAAAGCTTGCGGCTCGGTCGGCGCGTCGTCGGCGGATCGCTTCGGTGGCCCTGCGGGCGGCGGCCCCTCTGCTGCCACCTCGCCCGCCGCCCGACCGCCCCATCTTCATCGTCGGGAGCCCGCGATCCGGGACCACGCTGCTCTTCGACGTCCTGAACCGCTCGGCGGGTGTGGCCTCGCTGGGGACGGAGAGCCATCTCCTCTGGGAGATGTACCATCCCGCCGGCGGTCGGTCGTGGCGGTCCCACGAGGTTCGGCCGGAGGACATCGGCCGTCTCGAAGCGCGCCTTCTGACCTGGGCCATCTCCGAGATCACCGCCGATAGGCGCTACGTGGACAAATCCCCCCGGAACAGCGTCCGGGTGCGGTATCTGCACGCCCTGTTCCCCGACGCCCGATTCGTGTATCTGCGCAGGGACGGCCGGGCGGTGGTCTCATCGCTCATGACGGGCTGGCGGTCGACCGGGCCGATGTTCCCGGGACTCGAGGTCCCCACGCCCCTGTCGATCCGCGAGTACGGGGGGACCTCTTGGAAGTTCTTGGCGCCTCCGGGATGGCGAGCGATGGCGACCGGCCATTCGTTGGCCGAGGTCTGCGCATTCCAGTGGGCCGCCGCGAACGGAGCGATCCTGCAGGCTCGCCGGGCCATCCAACCTGAGAGCTGGGTGGATGTTCGGTACGAGGATCTCGTGGCCGACCCGGTCGCGCAGGTGCGTCGCCTCCTCGAGGCCCTCGACCTGCCGGTCGATGGCGACGTGCTCGAGGCCGCACGCGATGTCCCGGTTCGCGTCAGCAAGGTCGCCGTTGGAGCCCCCCGGCCGGAGAAGTGGAGAGACGAGAATCCCGAGGAGCTGGCCGCGGTCCTTCCTCACCTCGTCGCGATGCAGGAGCTCCTCGGTTACCCGACCGACATGGGCTGAGGGTCCGCGGAGCCGGCCTTCGGACCATCCGCGGATCGATGGATCGTCGAACGGATCCAGTGAACTGGCGCAAGGACCCGTTCCTTATACTCGGGGCCTGTGGAACCGAACCTGGTGGTCCTTCTCCTCGACACCGCGCGGGCCGATGCGTTCGCGCCCTGGGGCGGATCGGTGCCAACCCCGGCGATGGCCGAACTGTGTGGGCAGGGAACCGCGTACCGGCACGCCGTGGCGCCGGCTCCCTGGACCCTCGCCTCGACGGCATCCATCTTCTCGGGCGTACTTCCCACCGAGCACGGGATCAGCGGCGATTCCTTCTCCTGGACCCCCGGCGGCCCCACATCCCCAGCCAGGACGATCGAGCAGTTCGGCGGCGCGTGGCTTCCCGACGCCCTGAGCAGCCGCGGATATGCGACGTGGGCTGCAAGCTGCAACTCGTGGATCAGCCCGTGGGCCGGGTTCGACCGGGGGTTCGATCGGTTCGCCTACCTGCACGATAAGGCCCGACTTCCCTCCGGCCGTGGGGGGCGGTGGCTCCGTGCGGCGGCTCGCGCCGCGGGCGTGCTGGACCGTGGCGGCCGGCAATGCCTGCGGGAGTTCCACGACCTGATGCGGGATCTCCCCGACGAGCCGCTCTTTGCTTTCGTCAACCTGATGGAGGTGCATTCGCCGTACGACCCCCCCTGGCGCTTTTATCCCTTCGCGCCCTGGCGGCGCCGTCGAACCAGGCCGCTCACCACCGGGACGACGCGGCACGTGGCATTTAACGCGGGGGCGATGACTCCGCCGGACGGCTACGTGCCGACCATCCGCACGCTCTACCGGGCCGCGGCGCGGTACGAGGACTGGCTGCTCGGGGGGTTCATCCGGGCGATCCGATCCACCGGGCGGCCGACCGTCGTGGTGGCCGTGGCCGACCACGGCGAGAACCTCGGCGAACACGGCATGTACAACCACAACTCCTCGCTCCACGAGCCGCTGCTCCACGTCCCGCTCGTTGTGTGGGGCAACCGGGTCGACCTGGCCGGGGGCTGGGAGGAGGAACCGGTGGCGCTCACCGGGCTGCTCCAGTGGATCCTGCAGGTCGTCGATGGGGGGACCGCGCCGTTGGGGCCGGCCGGAGGTCCGATCGTGAGCGAGTACGAGTCGACCGTGCGGCACAGCGGCATCCCGTCGGAGGTTGCCGACCGGATCGACACGCTGGACCCGGCCCTGGTTCCTCCGTTGTTCCAGCATCCCGGCGTGGCCATCCGCCGCGGGTCCCTGAAGTACCAGGTTGTGGAGGAGGGCGGCGCCACCCTGTTCGACCTGGCCTCTGATCCGGGGGAGGAGCACGACCTGCTGCCCTCCCGACCTAAGCTGGCCGCCGGATTCGAGGATGCGGTGCAGGCCTGGCGGGCGCGCAGGACCGACCTGCCCCGGGCCACCGGCGGCGAGGTCGCCGAGGACGAGATCGCGGACCATCTCCGGATGCTGGGCTACTTGGAGTAGAGGCCGTGTGGGATACTTGCTCCCCGCCCGCCCGCGGGGAGCTGCGGCGGGGTTCGAACGACACACACGCTGACACGCAGGAGGGATATCCACGTGGCCGATGTCAAGACCCAAGTCCGGGAGTTCATCGCCAGCGAGATCATGTACGACGAATCGCCGGCGGTGCTCACCGACGACACCAAGCTCCTGGGGGGGATCATGGATTCCCTGGGGCTGATGCAGCTGGTTTCCTTCATCGAGGAGCAGTTCGAGGTCCAGATCGACGACGCCGAGGTCACCGTCGAGAACTTCTCCACCATCAACGACATCGACCGCTTGGTGAACTCCAAGGTCGAGGTGGGATGAGGCCACCCGGGACTGCAGCTCCGGAGTGGCTCACCCGGGCGCAGGTCGAGTTCTACGAGTCGGTCGTCCGATTCGCCAAGACCCTTCCCGACGACGTCCGGGATCGCGACGAAGCCGGCGCGTTCTCCCGCGACATATGGAACCGGTGCGCGACGTTCGGCATCCAGGGCATGCCCGTGCCGGAGGAGCTGGGGGGCGGGGGCCACGACGTCCTCACCACCATGCTGGGTCTGGAGGCACTGGGGTACGGATATCCCGACCAGGGCCTGATCTTCGCCATCAACGCGCACATGTGGACCAGCGAGATCTCGCTGTGGCGATTCGGCACGCCCGAGCAGCAGCAGGCATGGCTCCCGCGCCTGTGCTCCGGTGAGGCCATCGGCTGCCACGCCATCACCGAGCCCGAAGCCGGGTCGGACGCGTTCAACCTGGCCGCCACAGCCCGCGAGGTGGAGGGCGGGTTCGTCCTGAACGGCGGCAAGACGTTCATCTCGAACGCGCCGGTGGCGGACGTGTTCATCGTGTTCGCCCGGAGCGGGGCCGGCATCGGGCCGTTCGGCATCAGCGCCTTCCTGCTCCGGAAAGGGGTCTCCGGGATGGAGGTGGGCAAGCCCCTCGAGAAGATGGGCCTGCGCACCTCTCCGATGGCCGAGGTCTTCCTACGGGACTGCTTCGTCCCGGCCGAGGATCTGGTGGGCAAGCCCGGCCAGGGCGGGGAGATCTTCACCGAGTCAATGCGGTGGGAGCGGGCCTGCATCATGGCCAGCCACGTCGGCCTGATGCGCCGGACGCTGGAGACGTGCGTGGCTTACGCCCGACAGCGCCGGCAGTTCGGCAAGCCGATCGCGAAGTACGAGTCGATCTCGGACAAGCTGGCCAACATGAAGATCGCCCTGGACGCGGCGCACCTCCTGCTGCTTCGGACCGGGTGGCTGATGGACCAGGGCCGGGACGCCATGACCGAGGCCGCCGTGGCGAAAGCCTTCATCAGCGAAGCGACCGTCCAGTCGCAGCTCGACGCCATCCAGATCCACGGCGGGTATGGCTACATGAGCGAGCTCGGCATCGAACGCGGGCTGCGTGACGCCATCGGCGGCCGCATCTACTCGGGCACCTCGGAGATCCAGCGTCGGATCATCGCCCGAGGGCTGGGGCTGTAGAGGGCGGTAGGCTCGGAGTTCCCCATGCCTCCCTCGCCCACGCTCCACGACCTCCTCCGCGCCTCCGCCGAGCGGTTCCCGGACCGGGTCGCCGTCCAGGCCGGCGAGCTGTCGCTGACCTACTCCGAGCTCGACGCGGCCTCGGACCGCCTGGCCGAGACGCTGCAGGCGCACGGGGTCGCCCGAGGCGATCGGGTGGGACTGTTCCTGCCGAAGTCCGTGGAGGCCGTGGTCGCGCTGTACGGCGCGATGAAGGCGGGGGCCGCATACGTGCCGATCGATCCGCACGCCCCGGTCCATCGGGGGGCCATCGTGGCCGCCGACTGCACTGTCAAGGCGATGGTCGCCACGCCGGGGCGCGCGATTGAGATGCTGACCGCGCTGGCCGAGCGGGGGCACCGGCCGGCCCTGACCGTGGTGGTCGGCGGCGGCGGCCCCGATGCGGACCTCCCCGGCGCCTCGATGGCCTGGCTCGAAGCGACAGAGACCGAGCGCGCCGCGCCGCGCGTGGCGGTCGGTGAGCGCGACCTCGCCTACATCCTCTACACATCCGGGTCCACCGGCGTGCCGAAGGGGGTCATGCTTTCGCACCGGAACGCCCTGGCCTTCGTGGAATGGTGCGCTGAGCGGATCGGAGTGGGTCCGGAGGACCGCCTGTCGAACCACGCACCCCTGCACTTCGACCTGTCGGTGTTCGATCTGTACGTGGCGGCGCTGGGCGGGGCCGCGGTGGTCCTCGTGCCGGAAGAGGTCGCGTACCTGGGCGGCTCGCTGGTGGAGTTCATCCGCGGACAGGCGATCACCGTTTGGTACAGCGTGCCCTCCGCTCTCATGCTCATCACCAAGGCCATCCGGGATCGCTCGGCGCTGGCCGGGCTTCGAACGGTGGTGTTCGCCGGCGAGGTCTACCCGACCCAGCGGCTGCGCGAGCTGCAGGCCCTGGTCCCCGGGGTGGACCTGTGGAACCTGTACGGGCCCACCGAGACGAACGTCTGCACCTACCACCGGATCGGCGAGCTCCCCGAGGACGACCGGCCCATCCCCATCGGGCGGTCCTGCGAGGGCACCGACGCGTTCGTCGTCACGGCCGAGGGCGGCCCCGGGACGGTGGGGGAGGAGGGCGAACTCTTCGTGGACGGCCCCACCGTGATGCAGGGGTACTGGGGGCGCCCGGACCGGACGGCCGAGGTGCTGGTTCGCCATCCGCTGTCTCCGGAACGGGAGGCCCCGGTCTATCGGACGGGCGACCTGGTCCGGCTCCGGACCGATGGCGAGTTCGACTTCCTGGGACGGCGCGACCATCAGATCAAGAGCCGCGGCTACCGGATCGAGCTGGGGGAGATCGAAGCCGCCATCAACGCCCACCCGGAGGTGGAGGAATCGGTCGCCGTCGCCGTGCCGCACGGGGAATGGGGGACCGCGGTCGTCGCCTACGTCGTCATCCGGACCGGGGCCACCGGGTTGGGCGAACGAGCGTTGCAACGCCACGTGGCCAGCCGCCTCCCTCGGTACATGGTGCCGATGCGCGTGGAGGTCGTCGAGTCCCTGCCCAGGACCTCCACCGGCAAGATCGACCGGACGCGCCTGCGGGAGGCCGCAACGGCCTGAGCCGTTCGCTGCCCGCTTCTCGGCACACCTCCAGGCGAACGGTGCTGGCGGGCCCGCCATCTGGGCGTGGTACAGTGCCCGACTCCGCTCGGAACACGCATGGGGGGCCCCGTGACCTTTCGAACCTGGCGCTCCATCTGCAGCAGCGTCGCGATGCTCGGTTTGCTGCTGGTACCGCTCGCTGGGCGGGCTGAGGCCGTCACCGTCCCCATCGCGGTCGACGAGGCGTCCAACGCGGGCATCGCCCAGTCGACGCAGACGTGGAGCGCCGCCCTCGGCGACTACAACAACGACGGCCGGACCGACTTCCTGCTGTCCCGGCACGGCGAGAGCGCGGGCCAGCTGTGGTTGAACTCGGGGACCGGGCAGTTCAGCGTGGCGGCACTGTTCCCCATCACGGATCGCCACGACTGCGTCGCGGCCGACGTCAACGGCGACGGACGGCTCGACGCGTTCTGCTCGCGGGGCGGCAAGGACGGGACGTCCGTCAAGGCGAACGAGCTGTGGCTCCAGGGTTCGGGCTCGACGTTCACCGACCAGGGGGTGCCGGCCGGCCTGGCCGATCCGTACGGCCGCGGGCGGCACGCCGCCGTCATCGACGCGAACCACGACGGGCTGCCGGATCTGTTCGTCGGGACCTCGCCCGAGCGCCCGGACGGGCTGCCGTCGACGAATCGCCTGTTCCTGAACACCGGCACGGGTACCTTCCGGGACGGGCCCGAGTTCGGCCTGGATCAGGAGATCGGCTCGTCGTGCGCGGTGGCCGCCGACGTGAACGGCGACGGGTTCCAGGACCTGTTGCTGTGTCCGGAGGGAACCGGACAGCTCCGCCTGTACCTGAACCAGGTCGGGGCGTCGTTCACCGACGTCTCGGCCGCGGCCGGCGTGGGGGGAGATGCCCAGGACGCCGCCCTGGTGGACCTCAACGGCGACCACCGGCTCGATCTGGTCGAGGTGGAGTCCTCCCAGCTGGTGGCGCTGTTGCAGGACGACCAGGGAGTGTTCCAGAGCTCGTTCACCATGCCGCTCCTCGCCGGCGCCGGCGTGGCCACCGGCGACGTGAACGGCGACGGCTCGCCGGACGTGTATGTCGTGCAAGGCGCGGGGGGGAGCGTCTCGAACGAGCCGGACCTGATGCTCCTGAACGACGGGACCGGGACGAACTTCACCCAGATGAGCATCCCCGAGACGAGCGTGGGCAAGGGGGACCGCGCCTACCCCTTGGACTACGACCACAACGGCTTGACCGACTTCCTGGTGCTCAACGGTGCCAAGAACGACGGTCCGATCCAGCTGATCGCCTTCTTCCCTCCCGCGCGCGTTCCTCGGTCCGATCCACGCCGCATCTCGGCACCACTTCCCGCCTCTGCGGGCCTTCCGGGTTCGGCGCAGGCAGCATCGACCTGTGGCGCCGCGTGGAGCGAGGCGACCGCTCTGCTCACCGGCACCCGGACGGACCTGTTGACGGATCTGGCGGCCATCTCACCTTCGGACGCCTGGGCGGTGGGGACGAACCAGCTGGTCAAGGGCGGTCCGCCCTTGTATACGTTCGCGGAGCATTGGGACGGCTCATCCTGGACCCAGGTCCCGACGCCAGATCCCTCGCGGGGAGGGAACTCCCTCCACGCGGTCTCGGCGGTCGGAACGAACGACGTCTGGGCCATCGGCCAGCAGGTCCGGGGACTGGCGGTCAATACGCTGGCCGAGCATTGGGATGGCAACGTGTGGAGCACGGTCCCCACGGTGGATCCGATGCGGGACGACCTGCTGATCGGCCTCGCGGCCGCCGGCCCCTCGAACGTCTGGGCGGTGGGCTACGGCACGGACGGCACCGGTCATGTCCCCCTCCTGGAGGAGTGGGACGGCACCGCCTGGAGTGTGGCGTTCATCCCGGTCCCCTCCGGGGGCTGGACGGGTGACACGGCCCTGACCAGCGTCACGGCAGTCGCTCCCGACGACGTATGGGCCGTCGGGTACGAGGGCAGCCCCGACGGGTTCCGCACGCTCACCCTGCACGATGACGGGACGGGGTGGAGTATCGTTCCCAGCCCCAACACGGGCACCTCCCTCACCGGCCAGGGGGATAACCTGCTGACTGGGGTCTCGGCGGTCGGGCCGAACGACGTGTGGGCGGTGGGCCTGAGCTACTCGCAGGCATTGCCCGGCTACCAGACGCTCACGCTCCACTTCGACGGCCAGTGGCACATCGTGGCCAGTCCCACCGTGGGCCAGGTGAGTGCCCTGCGCGACGTGGCGGCCCGCTCGAACGGCGACGTGTGGGCGGTGGGGACCGGATACACGGGGGGATACACCGCGTTGATCCTGCACAACGACGGGACGGAGTGGTCGCAGATGGCGAGCTCTACCATGGACCCTGTCGGAACCGACGAGCTCCTCGGCGTGGCCGGGGCGGGTGCCCGGGACTGGGCGGCCGGCTACAACGCGGCGACCGTCCAGAGCTTCCTGATCGAATCGCTGTGCCCGATCCAGGTACTGGACACCGGTTTCTCGCCGACAGCGACCACGGCGAGCGTCGGGGATACCCTCGCGTGGAGGGTTGGGACAACGGCGGCGTCCGGCCACATCGTGAAGGATCAGTCCGGGGTGTCCCTGTTCGCCTCCGCCCCGCTCTCGCCGGGCGGGTCCTTCACCTTCACCTTCTTCGCGGCGGCCAAGGTGACCGTGCTCGATCCGACCGATGGACAGACCCTGATCGTGAAGGTGCCGCCCAAGGCCACGCCGGCCAGCGGGGACCCGTCCAAGACGTTCACGGTGACCTGGGCGTCGCAGACGCCGCCTACCGGGCTCGTGTACGACGTCCAGATCCAGCGGCCGGGCTCCAGCTCCTGGACGGCGTGGAAGACGGGCGTGACGGGCGTCTCCGCCTCGTTCGTCCCCGACGCCGGGACGGGTGGGTATTCGTTCCGGGCCAAGATCCGCCGACTCTCGAACGGCACGTCCACGGGGTGGTCGCCGCCCGCGAAGATCACGGTCACCTGAACGAAAACCCGGTTGGCGATGGGGGCATTGACGGTGCTCGGAGAAGGCTGGGAAAATCGCCCCTTCCACGAGTGCACCTTTCCTGGAATGTGGATCCGACCGGGCCTCGAGAGAGAAGACATGCCGATCGACGAAGAATCGCTCACCCAAAGCCGCAGCTATGAGAACCACGAACTTGGACTGCGTGAGGAGTTCCTGCAGCCTGCACTGGGGTCGGGGCGGACGGTGGCCGTGTTGGCCCATCCGACCGGACCAGCCAAGAGCGTCGGGTTCGTCCTCTGCCATTCCTTCGCCGCCGAGCAGCTTCACCTGTCCCACGTGGAGGCCGTCGTGGCCCGGCGGGTGGCAGCGGCCGGATTCCCGGTCCTGCGCTACCACGGCCAGGGGTACGGGGACAGCGAGGCCCCGATCGAAGACATCCGGCTCTCCTCGCATCTCGCCGATGCCCTGGACGCGGTGAAGCTGATGTCGGAGCTGCCCGGGATCGAACGCGTAGGGATCATGGGCCCCCGGTTCGGAGGACTGGTGGCCGGCCTGACCGCCGACCGCGAGGGTCTGGACCTCCTGGTCACCTGGCAACCGGTGGTCAGCGGCCAGCAGTACATGCGCGACTACGTCCGCCAGCAGCTCGTGCATTCGGTGGTGCTCCAGGCCGGGGACCGGGCGAGCGGTACCGGCTCCGCGGACCTTCGGACCCGCCTGCGGGAACAGGGGTGGCTGGACGTGAAGGGGTTCCCGCTCAGCCGGGAGGCGTTCGAGGAGATCGGCGGGGTCGCCCTCCTCCGCGACC
>DHWS01000126.1:17400-17591 GCA_002413305.1 Actinobacteria bacterium UBA5176
GGCGGGGTCGACCTCCTCCGCGACCTCCGCAGCTTCGCCGGCCACTCCCTGCTGGTCTCAATCGGCCGCGGCGAACGGGCCGACCCCGCAATCGACAAGCTGGCCGCGCGACTGGAGGAGCTCGGCGGCGACTGCGCGCGGGCAGCCGTGCGAGATGCCAGCGGGGGGCAGTTCGGCCAGCACCATCACCA
>DHWS01000027.1 GCA_002413305.1 Actinobacteria bacterium UBA5176
CCACGTCCGTGGACCCTATGATCTGACCGTCCTCGAAGACCGAAGCCGTCCGGGTGGGCCGAGGGTTCGGCTCTTCACGATCCGAGTGCCACCGCCATCCGGCGAGTCGGTCCCACCCGACCCGGTGTTCGCTTTCGGCAGGCTCTCCTTCGACGAGCAATTCGACGGCGGGCTGGCCGAGCAGGTCCACCGGGTGGTCTACGGGATGGATCTCAGAGGACAGGGTCACTCCCAGCCCAGCCTGGCTTGTCCGGAAGCCGACCTGTTCGCCGCCCAGGGGGCGGCCGCCCCGACCGGTGACCCCGGGTTCCGTCAGCGGCTGATCGACGCCGTGAGCGCTTGCCGCTACCGCCTCGTGGGCCGGGGGATTGACCCATCCGAGTTCGGCCTGGAGCAGATGGCCGCTGACGTCGAGGACCTCCGACGAGCGTTGGGCATCCCCAGCTGGACGCTTGGCGCGTTCGGCGGCACATCCAGAGTGGCGTTCGAGGTCATGCGGGAGTTCCCGGAACACATCAGGGCTACGTACGTGGATTCGCCCCAGTTCCCACAGCTGGATGATCCAACCGAGGCAGTGGTTGGGACCCAGGTTGCGCTCGAGACGATGTTCGGCGCCTGTGGGGCCGACGAATCGTGCCGATCCGCCTAACCCGACCTTCGCGGCCTGTGGTCCTCTGCTGTCGCCCGGCTGGACGCACATCCCGTTCAGGTCCGGTCCATGGACGCGATTGGAGATGCCTTCACCCTACTGGTTGATGGTGGGGCGTTCGTCCGGGTCATCCGCGGGATGCTGGCCGGGCAAGAGGATGGGTTCGATCTGACCCGTGGGCCGGCAGCTATTGCGGCTGCCGCACGTGGTCGGGTTACCGATGAAGTTGTGCGGACGCTCGCCCGCGGGGGACCTCTGTGCGCGGGATACATTCAGCTGTGCCACGGGCGCTTCAGTCTGGGCCAGTACCTTTCGGTGCTCTGCCAGGACCAGGCTCCGTTCGTTGATTCAGCGTCGTTGAGTGGGGCTCCTGGCCTGCTGCCGGGCCTGGTGGAGACTTACGGGTCGAACCCGTTCCTCGCGGCCTGCTCGGGGTGGAAGGTGAAACCGGGGGCCTCGGCTGTGCACGCCGCGCCGAGGTCGCCGATCCCCACGCTCGTACTCACCGGACGGTTCGACCCGTGGAGTCCGCCCGAGCTGGCCAAGAAGCTCGGCGGGTCGCTCCGAAACGTCTTCTTCCTCGATGTCCCCAACTGGGGCTTCAACCCCGTGGGAGACATCGAATGCGCGATCGCCATCCGGAATGCGTGGCTCGACGACCCCAGCTCCGCTCCCGCCGATTCGAGTTGCTTGTCTCGCCTCAGGCTCAAGTTCGCAACTGGATGAGGGCCCGACTCAAGCCGAGCTCTCCATTACACGACGCAGTTCGTCGCCGATCCGCTCTGCTGGACCCGGTGACGGTCGGATCGCGATGAGCTCCCAGAAGTCAGCGGTGACCCGGGTCAGGACTCCGGCGCCTGCATGAACATCCAGCGGTGCCCTTCCAGATCCTCGGCGATGTACAGGCGCCCGTACGGCTCGTCCTTGGGCTCCCGGAGGATGCGCGCCCCGGCCGCTTTGGCGTGCTCGTAGTGCTGGTCGAGGTCGTCGACGGAGATGTGCACACCGTCGACGATGTAGGGGACGCTCAGCCACTCCCGGGCGCGCTCGCATCCCTCGGCGTGGTGACGGGGACTCTCGTACTCCGGCCCGGCCACCCGAGCATCACCCGGGCCCCGGCGGGTTCGAGCTCCGCATGTGTCACCCTGCCGTTCGCGTCCGTGTAGCGCTGGCCGATCTCGGCGAACCCGAACGCCGTGACCAGCCACTCCGCCGCCGCTGCCACGTCCTCGTAGGACACCATGGGGATGGCCTGCTGCCTCGCGTCGATCTCGGTCTCGGCCATCACTCGCTCCTTTCGGTCAGACGTCGCCTGCACGCTCACCCAAGGCTAGCGCAGGGCGAGTGGGCTGGAGAGCCGTTGCGCCGAAGATGACCGGCCGGTCGAACCGAAGACTCGGACACACGGCTTTGACAATGAGAACGACTCTTATTACGATTCGTCGGTGAGCGGGAACGGCAGATCCTGGGTCACGACGCGTGCCGTCGGGATGGGGCTGAGCGCGCTGCTGCTGGTGAGCCTCTCCGCCTGCTCGCCGGCCCCGGGCAGATCCTCGGACGGGAAGCCGAAGGTCGTGGCGGCCGAGAACTTCTGGGGCAGCCTGGCGACGCAGCTCGGTGGCGCCCGCGTGGAGGTGACGAGCATCATCACCAACCCGAACGCTGACCCGCACGACTACGAGCCGACGACCGCGGATGCCCGGTCGTTTGCATCGGCTGCCTTCGTGATCGTGAACGGGATCGGCTACGACCCATGGGCCGACCGGCTCCTCGCGGCGAACCCGGTGCCGGGGCGGGCGGTCCTGAACGTGGGCACGCTGGTGGGCGTCCCGGCGGGAGGCAATCCCCACAGGTGGTACTCCCCCCCGGACGTGCAGCGGATGCTCGACGCGATCACCGCCCGGTACAAGAGGCTCGATCCGATGGGTGTCTCCTATTTCGACCAACAGCGATCATCGCTCGAGACGAAAGGGCTGGCCGGCTACCAGCGCCTGATCTCCGACATCCGGGCGAGGTACGCGGGGATGCCGGCGGGAGCTTCGGAGAGCATCTTCGCCCTGATGACGCCGGCGCTCGGGCTGAACCTGCTCACGCCACCGTCGTTCCTGACCGCAATCAGCGAGGGGACCGAGCCCACCACCGCGGACAAGGCGGCGATCGACCAGCAGATCCAGTCGCACCAGATCAAGGTCTACGTGTACAACAGGCAGAACGCCACGCCGGACGTTCAACGGCAGATCGAAGAGGCGAGGGGCGCCGGCATCCCCGTGGCGACGATCACCGAGACCCTGGCGCCGGCAGGTGCGTCGTTCCAGGCATGGCAGGTCCGACAGCTGCAGGGACTGGAGGCGGCGCTCTCCCAGGCGATGGCCCCATGAGGCCGGAACGGGCTCCGGCGGGCGGGGATCCCCCGGTGACCGGAGCGGCGGAGGGTCCATCGCCCGGGAGAGCGCCGGCCGTCCGGGCCGGGGGGGCGGAGGTCCGGTTCGCGGACCGGGTGTTGTGGAGTGGCGTCGACCTCGCCATCGAACCGGGGACGTTCACCGCGATCCTCGGGCCGAACGGCGTCGGCAAGTCCACGTTCCTGAAGGTGGTCCTCGGCCTGCAGCGACTGTCCGCCGGGTGGGTCGAGGTGCTCGGCGCGCCGGCCGGGCGTGAGCGACACAGGATCGGCTACGTCCCCCAACGCAAGAGCTTCGACCAGAGCCTGCGCCTCCGGGGGGTCGATGTCGTCCGTCTGGGCTTCGACGGGCGGCGGTGGGGAGTGCCGGTCCCCGGTACCCGGAGCCGCCACGCGCGGACGACGGTGGCCGAAGCTGTGGCGCTGGTCGGTGCCACCGGCTTCGCCGGCCGCCCGGTCGGTGACCTGTCCGGCGGCGAACAGCAACGCCTCGTCGTCGCCCAGGCACTGGTGCGCGGGCCGGACCTCCTGCTGCTCGACGAGCCGCTGGACAACCTGGACCTCGCGAACCAGGGGGCCGTCGCCCGGCTGGTGCAAAGGATCTGCCGGGAGCGAGGGGTGACGGTGATGATGGTCGCGCACGACGTGAACCCGATCCTGCCCTACCTCGACCAGGTGGTGTACCTCGCCGCCGGTCACGCCGTCGCCGGTACCCCGTCCGAGGTGATCACCACCGAGACGCTGAGCGGCCTGTACGGGGCGCCCGTGGAGGTCCTGCGGGCATCGGACGGCCGGCTGGTCGTGGTGGGGGCGCCGGAGCCGCCCGCTCTCCACAGCGACCGTCACGCCCGGTGATCTCGTGAACAGCCTCCGCGAACTGTTCGGCTACCCGTTCATGGTGAACGCGCTCCAAGCCGGGACGATCGTGGCCGTCGTCTCCGCCTCGATGGGGTGGTTCATGGTGCTCAGGCGCCAGACCTTCGCCGGCCACACCCTCTCCATCGTGGGATTCCCCGGGGCCGCCGGGGCCATCCTGCTCGGCATCTCGCCGGCCTTCGGGTACTTCGGCTTCTGCGCCGTGGCAGCGCTCCTGATCGGGGCGGCGGATCCCCGTGCCGGAACGACCACGTACCGACAGGAATCTGCTCTGATCGGAACGGTCCAGGCCATGGCGCTCGCAAGCGGCTTCCTCTTCGTGAGCCTGTATCACGGCAACCTGAACGGGCTGACCGGTCTGCTGTTCGGGAGTTTCCTGGGCATCACTCGCGGCCAGGTCCTCACCCTGCTCGCGGTCGGCGCGGGTGCCCTCGTCGGCCTGGCGATCATCGCCCGCCCGCTGCTCTTCGCGAGCGTCGATCCCGAGGTGGCGGCGGCGGCCGGGCTGCCGGTCCGGGCCCTCTCCCTCGGGTTCCTTCTGCTGCTGGCCGTCGCCGTCGCGGAAACGGCCCAGATCACCGGGGCGCTCCTGGTATTCGCCCTGCTCGTGCTGCCACCGGCCACCGCCCAGACCATCACGGGGCGGCCGGCCTTCGGTCTGGGGCTCTCCGTGACCCTGGCCATGGTGGTGACGTGGGCTGGCCTGGTGGCCGCCTACTACACGCCGTACCCGACCGGTGCGTTCATCACCACGTTCTCCTTCGCGGCCTACGCCCTCGCGCGGGGGACGCGTTGGCTCGCGGAGCGGTCCCGCTCGACCCGGCCGGTCATAGCCAGTGAGGTCCCGGGGTGAGCACGCTCGTGGCCATGGCCGGATCGATCACCTCGATCCTGTCGCACCCGTTCTTGCGCCACGCCTTCCTGGCGGGCACGGGCATCGCCGCGTCGTGCGGGCTCGTCGGCTACTTCGTCGTCCTGCGCGGACAGGTGTTCACGGGGGACGCCCTCAGCCACGTGGCGTTCACCGGGGCGCTGGCAGCCCTGGCCGCGGGGTTCGACCTTCGCCTCGGACTCTTCGGAGCGACCGTGGCCGTCGCGGTGGGGATGGGGGTCCTGGGCCGGTCGGGCCGGGCCGACGATGTGGTGATCGGGAGCGTGTTCGCCTGGATGCTCGGACTGGGGGTGCTGTTCCTCTCGATCTACACCGCGGGAAGCAGCGGCTCGAACGGGACCGCCGGGGTGAGCGTGCTGTTCGGCTCGATCCTGGGCCTCTCCGGGGGGGCGGCCCGGATCGCCGCGGCCATCGGCGGGGCGGTGTGCGCCGGGATCGTCCTCGTCGCTCGGCCGCTCCTGTTCGCCAGCGTGGACGAAGGGATCGCCGCGGCGGCAGGCGTGCCGGTGCGGGCCCTGGGAGTCGGTTTCCTGGCGCTGGTCGGGGTGACCGCTGCGGAGACGACCCAGGCCGTCGGGGCCTTGTTGCTCCTCGGTCTCCTGGCCGCCCCCGCTGCCGCCGCCCACCGGCTGACCGACCACCCGTACCGGGGCCTGGCGCTCTCGGCGGCCCTGGCCGTGCTCGCCATGTGGGCCGGACTCACCTTGAGCTACGTGTTCCCGGCGACCCCGCCCAGCTTCGCGGTGGTGGCCGTGGCCACCGTGATCTACGCCGCGGCTGCCGGCCGCGGTACAGTGCTGCGAGGGCTCGCTCGCAGAGGAGGGCGCAACCCATCCGGGGACAATGGGAGTCCACGTGCCGAAGAGGTCGAGCATGCCTGAGGTGGATCAGATCGTCGCGGCGAGGCTTCGACCGCTGGGGCAACGGCTCACTCCCCGACGCCGCTCATTGCTCGAGATCCTGCGTTCGGCGCGGCATCCGCTGACCATCCACGAGATCCTGGAGCGGGGCAGGGGGCTGGCGATGAGCTCGGTGTATCGCAACCTCACGGTGCTGGAGCAGGCCGGCCTGGTCCACCGCGTCATCACCCGCGAGGACTTCGCCCGGTACGAGCTCGCCGAGGAGCTCACCGAGCATCACCATCACCTCATCTGCTCCGGGTGCGGTCTGGTTCGGGACATGCCCACCGACGTCCGGGTCGAACGAGTCATGCGCTCGGTGATGGCCGGGATGCCGGCCGACGTGTTCACCCCGCAGAGCCACCGGATCGACGTCATGGGCATGTGCCCCGATTGCGTCCAGCGACGCGAGCGCGCCACCCAGGCGAAAGGCGGCGGGTAGGCAGGGCGCACTCGTCCCTTCGCGCTCGCTTGACGACGCCGTCCGGCGGGCCGACGATCACGCCATGGATCCTTCGGTCGCGGCCCGTGGTTCGAACCCGAGGCTGGTCGAGCTGACGGACGGATCGGGGAGCGTGGTGGGAACCGAAGACGTCGTCAGTGCCCATCAGGACGGGCATCTGCACCGAGCGTTCTCCGTGTTCGTCTTCAACAGCAACGGGGAGACGCTCCTCCAGCGGCGGGCACCGGGGAAGCGAACCTTCGGCGGCCGATGGTCCAACACGTGCTGCGGCCATCCCGCGCCGGGGGAGGAGGTCTTGACAGCCGCGGGGCGCCGGCTGGGCGAGGAGATGGGGTTCGGCGTGCCGCTGGAGGAGACCGCCCCGTTCACGTACTGGGCAAGCGATGATGTCTCCGGCCTCACCGAGCACGAGTACGACCATGTGCTGGTCGGACGCTTCGACGGGTCGCCCAACCCCGATCCGACCGAAGCCGACGAGTGGATGTGGATCGAGGTCGACGCCCTGCGAGCCGACCTCGCCCGGGATCCGTCCCGGTACACGCCTTGGCTCGGCTCGGCCCTTCGGATGGTGGCCGGCACGTAGCGTCATCGGGCGAGCGGGTCGCTACTGCGGTCAGTGCGGCTCGTGTGGCCCGGTGATCGTCTCCAGCGCGGAGGTAACGTTGCGGAGCTGCGCGAGGTTCAGCCGGCCCGTGTAGTGCTCCCGGATGCCGCGCAAGTGTGTCCTGGCCGCCCGTCGGAGTACGCTTCGGCCTCGCTCGGTCAACTGGGCCAGCATCACCCGGGCGTCGCCGTCGAAACGCTCCCGCCGGACCAACCCGTCAAGGACGAGCCTGTCCACCACCCTGGTCAGACCGCTGGGCGACATCATCACCCGCGTGGCCAAGTCGGTCATCCGAAGGCGCCGACCGGGGGCCCGGGCCAGGCGGAGCAGCACGTCGTAGTCGCCTAGGGACAGGCCGTGCTCTTCGCGCAGCTCCATCTCGAGCTTCGAGGTTACGTCGTGATGCGCGTGGAGGAGGGCCTGCCAGGCCCGGAGCTCCGCATCGGTCAGGTTGGGGATCATCGCCCCGCAGTGTAGCGAGCTGTACTTGCAGCCGCAAGTAGTTTGGTGATATGGTTCGCATGACAAAGATTGCGGCGCGAAGCATGTGTGTGTGGGGGGGGGCGGCGCGCCGCAGGGGTGGAGCGATGGATCGGAGCGGACGGTGACCGGGGACGCGATCCCTCGTATCGTGGCCGGCCGGGGTCTCGGACTTGCGCTGGCCGGCGCGCCCGGCCCGGTGCAGGCCATCCTGCTCGGGGAGGCCGTTCGAGGCGGGATCGGGCGGGGCTTTCGGGCGCTGGCCGGGGCGAACGTGACGTTCGGGCTCCTGCTCGTGTCGTTGGCGCTGGGACTCTCCGTGGCCACGCCGAGCGGGGTGGCGCTCCGGTTCCTCAAGGTGGCCGGTGGTGGCCTCCTCCTGTGGCTTGCGTTCGACGGCCTCCGGTCCAGGTACGCCGCGGAACGACGGGAGTCGCGGGGACGGGCGCTTCCACCGACAGCGCGGGGAGCCCTGGCGGTCCTGTTGAACCCCGGCGGGTGGCTGTTCCTGGGCGCGGTTGCGGCACCGCTCTTCGCCACGGCCACCAGGGTCGGGGGAACAGCAGGGGCGTTCCTCGTGGCGGTCGCCCTGGTCGTGGGTATCGCGATCGGTGACGGTGCGGTGGTGCTCCTCGGGGGCCTCGGCGTGCGCCGGGCGGGCGAGCGAGCGGTCCTGTGGACGCACCGGGCCCTGGGGTGCGTCCTGGCGGGGCTGGGTCTGTGGCTCTTGGTGCAGGGGCTCGCGTCCTGAGTTCCGACCACATGCCGAAGGACCGGCGACAACCGCCGGCAAGGAGAGGGAGGACGAAGATGACGACGATCCAGTTCGGTCTCAACGTGTCCACCGCGGCGACGCCCGGGGCCGATCCGGTCGCCGATGCGAGGATGGCGGAAGAGCTCGGGTTCGACTTCGTCTCGGCGAACGACCACCTTCACGGCACCGATCCCCGGTTCGAGACGTGGACCATGTTGTCGTGGATCGCCGCGAACACCTCCCGGATCCGGGTGGCCACCCGCGTCCTCGGCGTCCCGTACCGCAACCCGGCCGTCACCGCGAAGATGGCGGAGTCCTTCGACCGGCTCTCCGGCGGCAGGCTGATCCTGGGCATGGGCGGCGGTGCCTCCGACGCCGAGTTCCGGGCCTTCGGGCTGGAGGCGCGGTCGCCTCGCGACAAGGTCGACGGCATGGAGGAGGCCGTCCGCATCGCGCGAGGGCTGTGGTCGGAGCGGAGCTTCACCTTCGGGGGTCGGCTGTCCCGCACCGAGAGCGCGCAGATCGAACCGAAGCCCTCCCACCACATCCCGATCTGGCTGGGAACGTACGGCGATCGGGCGCTGGCGGCGACGGGCCGGGTGGCCGACGGCTGGATCCCCTCGTTCGACTACGCCCCGCCGGAGCGGATCCCGGCCATGCGGGACCGGATCCTGGGGGCGGCACGCGATGCCGGCCGCGAACCCGACGAGATCACATGCGTCTACAACGTCGTGGTCCGGGTGGACGAACGGGCGGCCCCGGATCCCGGGGTCGTTTCCGGGCCGCCGGCCGCCGTCGCCGACCGGATCGCCGGCTTCCTGCAGCTCGGATTCGCCGCCTTCAACTTCATCCTCGCCGGGCCGGATCGGGACGAACAGACCGCCCGGCTGGCCCGCGAGGTCATCCCGGCGGTGCGCGCCGCGGCGTGACCGCGTCCCACCCATGAGCAACTGCCGCTGTCCGGCGGCCGGGTGAGGAACCTAGAGAGGAACCCGGGTCAGCCGGGTTCCTTCTCGTGGCCCGGACTGGTGCGCATCAGTCCCTGGTAGGCGTCGAGCACCGACAGCTTGCCGGTCACCACGCCCTCGATCCGCGAGCAGATCGGGAGCTCCACGCCGCCGAACCGCTCGGCTAGCTCCATCACCAGCGAAGCCGTCTTCACCCCTTCGGCCACCATCGTCATCTCGGCCAGGATCTCCTCCAGCGCTCGCCCCTTGCCGAGCTGTTCGCCCACGAAGCGGTTCCGGCTGTGCTTGCTGATGCACGTGACCATGAGATCGCCCATGCCAGCCAGCCCGGCGAACGTCTGCGGATCCCCGCCCATCGCTTCGCCGAGCCGGGTCAGCTCCGAGAGCCCCCGGGTGATGACCATGGCTCGCGTATTGTCCCCGACGCCCAGGCCCTCGGCCATGCCCGCCGCGATGGCGACCACGTTCTTGAGGGCGCCGCCGACCTCGCAGCCGACCACGTCGTGGTTCGTGTAGATGCGGAACACGCCGCGTCGAAGCACGTCCTGGAGGGCCGCCGCGACCGAGAGGTCCTCGGTGGCCACCACGCTGGCCGCGGCATACCCGGCCATGATCTCCTTGGCGATGTTGGGCCCGGTCAGGGCCGCCGCCGGCCGGCCGGGCAGCACGTCCTTGATGACCTCCGTCATGCGCATGTACGTGCCGCGTTCGAAGCCCTTGGTGAGGCTTACCACCGGGATCCAGGGCCGGACGAACGGCGCGGCCTGCTGCAGCGCATCGCGGAAGCCATGGGAGGGAACCCCGACGATCAGGAGGTCCGCGGCCGAGACCGCCTCCTCGAGGTCGGAGCTGGCCCGGAGCCGGTCCGGCAATGAGAACCCGGCCAGGTAGCGGGAGTTCGCGTGCTGCTCGTTGATCTCCCGGGCGACCTCGTCGCTCCGGGCCCACAGGATCGTCGGGTTCCGTTTGGCGGCGATCGTGGCGACCGTCGTGCCCCACGACCCGGCGCCGAGCACCGTGATGTTCATCGTGTCCCCCAACTCGCCGTTCGGGCTGCGGGTCGAACGCTATCACCGATCTCGTCCGCGTCTCGCCCCGGAGGCCGGCGCCGTATGCTCCGGTGGCTGGGCGTCGGGGGAGGTGCGTTCCAGATGAACAAGAGCGAGCTGGTGCAGGAGATCTCGTCGAGAACGAAGCTGCCGTCGGCGGAGGTTACCCAGGTGGTGGAGGCGTTCGTTCGAAGCGTCCAGCAGCAGGTGATCCGAGGGGACAAGGTGGTGCTGTCGGGGTTCGGCACGTTCCATCGCAAGTCGCGGGCCCGGCGGACCGCCCGCAACGTGTGGACGGACGAGCCGCTCTTGGTTCCCGCCACCAACGTGCCGGCGTTCAAGCCGGGGAAGCCCTTCCGCGAGGCGGTCGCCCGCCGTCGGAGGACACGCGCTACGGCCGCCGCCAAGGCCACCGCACCTGCGGCTCGGAGGCGGAAGGCGACCTGACGCTTGGGCGTCGAGCTCGAGCTCGAGCACCGTCCGCTTGACAAACGCGCCGAGGAGCTTCTCCGGCTTCGAGCCTCGGTGCGAGCGGGGTCATGGCGTAAGCACCCCCGATCCCGGCGATCAGGTCGCTAGGCTGAGTTGGGTCCGCCTGAACACGTCAGGCCGCCGGGCCATGATCACTGCCGGCGATCCACCGGACGCGGCGATCACCCGAGCCCGTAGAGCTCCTGCGCCGTCCCCCCGGTGGTCGATTCGATCTCGTCGGCGGTGAAGACGCCCTCCGGCGCCTGGGTGAACGCCCTGAGGTAGTCGTCGTCGGAAACCACCGCACGGTAGTAGGGGGAATCGGTCGACCACATGACCCGGTGGGCGCCGACGACGTCGACCACCTCCCGGACGTCCTGATAGAAGCGGGCGGGGTTCGCGTTGAACCGGAGCTGCCAGCCGGAGAGGTCGCAGTACACGTTCGGCTTCATCGCCGCCACGGCCAGGACCTCCCGCCAGGCCAGGTTCCCGGTGTGCGCGGCCTGGAACTTCACGTCGGGGAAGTCGGCCGCCACGGTGTCCAGCATGATCGGCTGAGCCCATTTCGAATACAGCGGGCCCGGCTCCGGGCCGACGTGTGCGACGACGGGGACGCCGAGGCTTCGAGCTTCCTCGAACATCGGGTAGACGCTGGGATCGTCCAGAGGGAACCCGCCCGCAGGATGGAGCTTCAGGGCGATCGCCCCTTCCTCGCGCACGGCGGTCCGGAAGGCTTCAGCCGCGCCGTCCCTTCGCGGGTCGACGCCGAACCCCCACCGGATACGGCCGGGGTTGGCGGCGGCGAAGTCCCGGTACCAGGCGTTCTGCACTCGCCAGCCGGTTGGTGCTTCGCCGAGGTGCTCCTCGGTCGTCCAGTCGTAGCAGAGCATGACGGCGACATCCAAGCCGGCGGCGTCCATGGCTCCGAGCTGCGACGAACCGTCCTCGTCGAAGTAGGCGGGCAGGATGTTCTCGCGGACCATCTCCGGGCTGACGCCCGGGAGGACGGCCGCGCCGAGGCGGGCCACTCCCTGCCACCACGGCTCGCCGTGCCAGGATTCCTGGACGACGTGGCAGTGCGCGTCGACCCTCATGGGTTCGAACGCCTCACGACAGGGTGATGATCTTCAGATTGCGGGCGATCCGGCGGCCGCCTTCCTCGGCCACGTCGAACACCACCCGCTGGCCGACCCGGAGGTACCGGAGCCCGGAGCCCTCCGTGGACTCGGGGTCGACGGCCACCTCGGTGTGGTCGTCGAGCAGCAGCGATCCATGCCGGGATCCGATGTCGTAGTCCTTGATGGTCCCCTGGGACATGCCCGTCCTTCCTTTCTCGCCACGCGGCTCCGGCCGGTCAGGCTCCCACGCGCAGTCTCTCCGGGAGCCCCATCTCCAGGCAAACCGAACGGGTTCGGCCACCCGAACCCGGCGGCAGCGGCGGCGCGGCGACCACCTTGACCAGATCCTGCGGACGGTCCAGGTCGAAGGCCAGCTCCGGAGATCGCACCTCCTGGAATGTCACACCCTCCCGGTAGGCTGCGGCGCGATGTTTCGGGTACGAGGACCGCCCGAACCGGGCGTCGATCGACGTGGGGGGCGTGCGAACGAGGAGGTTCGTGCCTCCGTCCGACCCTGCTGGCGCCGCCACCACGGCGGCCTGCCGGGCCAGCGCGCCCGCCAGTGCGCCCGCGGTGAGGAACGGCAGGTCGGCCAGCAACACGGCAAGGCGAGAGGTTCGACCGGGCACCATCGACTCCAGCTGGTGGACGGCCTGGAGCAGCGAACCGCCCGGTTCCGCGACGGGCCGGGCGCCGCGGGCGCGAGCCACGCCAAGCACCTCCTCGTCCCGGGAGATGACCCAGAGCTCCCATCGGGCCTGGGCCAGGCACGCGTCGAGCACGTCCTCGAGCATCGCGACGGTCAGCGCAGCCCGCTCCGGCTGGGCCAAGACCCCGGCTAGCCTCCGCTTGGCCCGGTCCAGCGACTTCACGGGAACCGCGAGGACCCTCATCGCTGGCTAGAATAGCCGCGCCCCCACGGTCGATGTCCGACGGTCGCGTCCCGAACGGAGGAAGCGTGCGCAGGCCCGAGCCCTGGTATCGATTCGCGGTCACCGCGCTCCGCCCTCCCGTCAGCCTGTGGTTCAACTGGCACTTCGAGGGGCTCGAGAACGTACCGCGGGAGGGGCCCCTCCTCGTGGCGTGCAACCACATCTCGTACTTCGACCCGCTGGCCCATGGCCTGATGATGCTGAAAGCCGGCCGCCGGCCGCGATTCTTCGCCAAGCAGGAGCTGTACGGGAACTGGCTGCTCCGGAACGTGCTGGAGGGTGCGAAGCAGATCAAGGTCGAACGGGGGAGCGGCTCGGCGACGCCCGTCCAGTCCGCCGTAGCCGCCCTGAAGCGCGGCGAGGCTGTGATGATCTACCCCGAGTCCACGATCACCCGCAACCCCGATCACACTCCGATGCAGGGCAAGACGGGGGTGGCCAGGCTCACGCTGGCCACCGAGGTCCCCGTCCTCCCCGTCGCTGTATGGGGCTCACAGGCCGTCTGGCAGCGGGAGGGCAAAGGGAGCCTCGCGTTCGGCCGGCCCATCTGGCTGAAGGCCGGCCCGCCGTTGGACTTCTCGGAGTACGAAGGCCAGCAGGACGACTCGGAAGTCCTTCGAACGATCACCGGCACGGTGATCGACGAGCTTACCCAGCTCGTGAACGACCTCAGGGCGAGATATCCGAAGCGCTGGTCCGCGTAGCCGGACGGGCTACCGAGGATTCGACTCGAAGGGGGAATCACCTTGGACCAAGGACAGCAGGCGGGCGCGTCCGCGCCGGCGCAGCAGCAGGCGGCGCTTCCCGTCACGACCACGTTCGAGTTCCCGGCGTGGGACGTGCAGCGCTACATCGGGCCGGTGTTCGGTCTGATCGTTCGCAGCATGGGCTTCGCCAAAGGCATCGGGGCCAGCTTCAAGGCGCTGAAGGGCGGCGAGGTGACGCAGTACACGCAGCTGCTCGAGGACAGCCGCCGCCACGCCATGGACCGGATGATCGAGAACGCGCGACTGATGGGGGCCAACGCCATCGTCGGGATGCGGTTCGACTCGTCCGAGATCGGGGAGAGCCTGACCGAGATCGTGGCCTACGGGACCGCCGTCATCGTGGCCGCCAAGGCCTGAGGCCGCGCACGCGATGCCGCTGCTCATCGTGCTGGCGATCCTCGTGCTGTTGGTCGTGTCGAGCCTGTTCATCCCGCGCCACGGCGAGAGCCCGAGGCCAGAACAGGGATGGAATCCGACCGAAGAGGTGTTCCGCGATCCGTCGTCCAAGCGGCTGATGCGGGTGTGGGTGGACCCGGAGAACCACTCGCGGCACTACGTTCCGGAAGACGAACCGGGCTCCTGAGGGGCGGCACGGGTCGGGCTGCCCGTCAGATGAGCCCGAGCTCCCTGCCCACCCGTTCGAACGCGTCGAGCGCTTCGCGCAGGTCCTCTTCCGTGTGGTCGGCCGTCACGATCGTTCGAACCCGGGACCGGCCTTTGGCCACCGTGGGGAACACGATGGCGGGCGTAAAGCCCCCTTCGTCCCACAGCCGGCGGGAGAGCTCGACCGCCTTCGTCTCCTCGCCGGCCATGACCGGCGTGATGGGCGTCTCGCTCTCTCCGGTGTCGAACCCGAGCCCGTGGAGGCCCTTCTTGAAGAAGCCGGTGTTCGACCAGAGGCGCTCCAGCCGCTTCGGCTCCTCTTGGATGATCGCCAGCGCCTCGATGCAGGCGGCGGCCACGGCGGGGGGAGCGGAGGTCGAGAACAGGAAGGGCCTGCCTCGGTTCACCAGCCAGTCGATCAGGTGGCGGGGGCCGGCGATGAACCCACCCAGCACCCCGATCGCCTTGGACAGCGTCCCGACCTGGATGTCGACCCGGGAGGGGTCCAGGCCGAAGTGACTGACCGTCCCCTTGCCGCCCGTGCCCAGGACCCCGGACGCGTGGGCGTCGTCGATCATCATGATCGCGCCGTGCTTCTCGGCCACCTGCACCAGGCGGTCGAGCGGGGCGATGTCGCCCTCCATGGAGAACACCCCGTCGGTGATCAGGAGCTGGTGGCGCCCGGGTCGCTTGGTCTCCGCCAGCAACCGGTCGGCCGCGTCCACGTCCTTGTGCGGGAAGACTTTGATCTCGGCCCGGGACAGCCGTGCCCCGTCGATGATCGACGCGTGGTTCAGCTGGTCGGAAACGATCACGTCCTCCGGGGTGAGGATCGCGGCCACCGTCCCACTGTTCGCCGTGAACCCGGACTGGAACATGATCGACGCTTCGGCGCCCTTGAACGCGGCGAACCGCTCCTCCAGCTCGACGTGCAGCGACATCGTCCCGGCGATCGTCCGGACCGCCCCGCTGCCGGCGCCGAGCCGGGCGGCCGCCTCGCTGGCGGCCTTCTTCATCCGGGGGTGCCCGGCCAGCCCGAGGTAGTTGTTCGACGCCAGGTTGATCACGTCGCGCCCGTCGAACCGCGTCCGGGCCTGCTGCACGTCCTGGAGCACCCGTGGATGCAACGCCGTTCCCGCCCGCTCCAGCGCGGCCAGCTCTTCCTTCAGGTGATCGAGGCTTCCTCCCGGCATCGTCGACCGTCCTCCTCGAACGTTTCGAACGCTACAGCTGCGGTAGCAGGATGACCTTGCCCGACCGGCCGGACGCCGTCACCTCGAACGCTTCCTCGAACCGCTCCAGCGGGAAGCGATGCGTGATGACCGGGGAGACGTCCACCATCCCGGTGGCCAAGAGCGTGGTCGTCTGTTGCCAGGTGCGGAAGATCTCCCGGCCGGTCACGCCGAACAGGCGGGCCTCCTTGAAGATCACCTGGTCGGTGAGGTCGAGGGCGACCGGTTCGTTCGGCAGGCCCAACAGCGACATCCGGCCCCCTACGGCGAGCATCCGCGTGCCCTGGTCGATGGCCTTCGGGACGCCGGACATCTCCAGGACGACCTCCGCCCCGTGGCCGTCGGTCGCGGCGTGGACGGCCGCCACGACGTCCTCCCGGGACGGGTCGACGACCAGGTCCGCGCCCATCTTCTTCGCGAGCTCCTGCCGGTAGTCGTTCGGCTCGACGCCGATGACCAGCCGCGCCCCGGCGGCCCGGGCGATCCCCAGCGCGAACAACCCGATCGGCCCGCACCCGATCACGGCCACGGCGGCCGCGGCGATCTCGGCCGCGCCTCCCGCGATGAAGGCGGTGTGGACGGCGTTGCCGAACGGGTCGTGGATCGAGGCGACGTCGGGCGGGATCCGCGGGTCCACCTCCCAGGCGTTGCGCTCGGGGATCGTGACGAACTCGGCGAACCCCCCGTCGAAGTCCACGCCCAGGATGCGCAGGCGTTCGCAGATGTGCATGCGCCCGCTGCGACAGGGAGGACAGAACCCGCAGAACACGTGGCCCTCGGCCGAGACGAACGTGCCCGGCCGGAGGTGGTGGGATTCCGGTCCCACGGCCTCGATGGTGCCGGCCACCTCGTGTCCGAACGTCATGGGGATCGTCGTGATCCGGCTCTGGGCCCACGGGTCCCACCGGAAGATGTGCACGTCGGTCCCGCAGATCGACGCGGCCTGGACCCGAAGCAGGACCTCGCCGGGCCCGGGTTCGGGCGTGGGGATCTCGACGAGCTCGGCGCCGTGTGCCGCGGCCGTCTTGCGGAGGGCGCGCATCGTGGCCGGCAGGATGCGCTTCGGCGCAGGGGAGGCAAGCGCGGGTTCGACGCGCGTGGCACTCGGTTCTCGACCCACAGGCCCGGCTCCAATCCGGAGGGAGAAGCGCAGAGTCGAGAGAGCCTACCCCGCTCTCGCGCGGAGGGTCCACCGGGTATGCTGCCTCCCGCTCCACGTCGCCCCACGAAGCTGTCCCTTCCTGCAAGGAGGTGCCGCACCATGACCGAAGACGATCGCGCAGCGGCTCGCCGGCTCGCGGAGCGGTTCTGGGAGGGGTACCTGGAGCTCGAACCCACGGTGGCCACGGCCATCGGGGACGAGCGCTATGACGACCGTCTCCCCGATCCGAGCGAGGCCGGCCGGTCTGCGAAGCAGGTCTTCTACCGCGGGGCCATGGCCGAACTGGGCCGGATCGAACGAGCGGGGCTGGACGCGGAGCTCCGCATAGCCCTGGACACGATCGAGGCGGCGTCCGGGCGCGAGCTCGACGCGCTGCGGCTCCGACTGGACCGCCTGTCTGCGGCCTCGCACGTCTTCGGCGCCGGAACCCTCCTGGCGGACCTCGGTTCGATCCAGCGGGCCGACACGCCGGAACGGACCGAACGGTACCTGCGCCGGTTGGAGGCGTCCGCCGGATACCTGGACGCTCTCCGCGAGGTGTGCGGGGAGGGTGCCCGGGGCGGCGTGACGCAGCCCCGGCTGGTCGTCGACCGCCTGATCGCCCAGATCGGCCGCCAGCTCGACGCCCCGGTGGAGGACTCGGCGGCCTTGGCGGTCGTGCAGGGCGGTTCCCCGGAGACGAAGGAACGGACGGCGGACGTGCTTCGCCGGCACGTCTGGCCGGCGTATGGACGTCTTCTGGAGACGCTCCGAAGCTACCGGGAGGCCGCTCGCGATTCGCTCGGGCTCGGTGGCTTGGCGGGCGGCGACGAGATGTACGCGGCGGAGATCCTCGCCTACACGACGCTCCCGCTCCCCGCCCAGGAGGTCCACGACATCGGGCAGGCGGAGCTGGCGAAGATCCAGGAGGAGCGGCGGGAGATCGCCGCCCGGCTGGGCCATCCCGACGCCGAGTCGGCCATCGCTGCGCTCACCGCCGGCGGCGGGAACGTGGCGAGCTCCCGCGAGGAGATGCTGAAGCTGGTCGAGGACCAGGTCCGGCGGAGCTGGGAGGCTGCCCCGGGGTGGTTCGGCCGCCTTCCCGGCGCGAACTGCGAGGTCAAGCCCGTTGAGGAGTTCCGGGAGACGGACATGCCCGGGGCCTTCTACGTCACGGGGACCCCGGACGGTTCGCGGCTGGGCGTGTACTACGTGAACACCGGCGGCCTGGACCAGCGGCCGCTCTACGCCACGGCCACGACGAGCTTCCACGAAGCGAACCCTGGCCACCATTTCCAGCTGACGCTCGAGCAGGAGTTCACCGACCGCCTCCCGATCCGCCGATTCAGCGGCATGCTCGGCGGCGGCTCGTTCATCGAGGGCTGGGCGCTGTACTGCGAACGCCTGGCCGACGAGATGGGCATGTTCCTGGACGAGCACGAGCGCCTGGGCATGCTCGAAGCGGACGCGTTCCGGGCGGCTCGGCTGATCGTGGACACCGGCATCCACGCGCTGGGGTGGGACCGTGAGCGCGCCGTCCGGCAGATGCAGGCCACCGGCGCCCCGCGCCAGGAATCCGAGATCGAGGTCGACCGTTACATCGCCTGGCCCGGCCAGGCCTGCTCCTACAAGATCGGCGAGCTGGAGATCCTGCGCTGGCGGGAGGCGGAGCGCTCCCGGCTCGGGGCGGCGTTCGACATCAGGTCCTTCCACGACCGACTGCTGTCGCTCGGCTCGCTGCCGCTGCCCACGCTGGAGCGCGAACTCACCGTCCCGGACTGACGCCGCTTGCGCCGTTGCCGTGGCCGAGGCGAGTAACCTTGCTTGACGTGGAGCGACGACACGGGTTCTCGACGCGGGCGATCCACGAGGCGGACCTACCGCTCTCGGGGATCGCGGAGGAGCCGGTGTCGCCGCCGTTGTGGATGACCTCGGACTATCTCTACGACGGGCTCGAGCACTACGCCGACGTCATCAACGAGCGGCGGCCGGGCTACGTGTACGGGCGGTACGGCAACCCCACGCACGTCCAGCTCGACCGGGTACTGGCCTCGCTGGAGGGCGCGGAGGCCGCCTGGTCGTTCGCCTCTGGCATGGCCGCGATCCATACCGCCCTCACGAGCATGCTGCAACAGGGGGACCGAGTGGTCGCCCAGTCCACCCTCTACGGAGGTACCTTCGCCCTCTTCACGCAGGTCTTTCCGCGGTACGGGATCGAGGCGGGGTTCGCGGACCCGACCCGCCAGGGGATGGAGGCCGCATTGACGCCGAACACGAAGGTGGTCTTCCTGGAGACGCTGGCCAACCCCACGTTCCGGGTCACGGATGTGAAAGGCATCGGGGAGCTGTGCGCCGAACGCGGCATCCCGCTGGCGGTCGACAACACGGTCGCCACGCCCGTCCTGCTCCGGCCGCTCGAGCTGCCCGGAGTGACGCTCGTGGTGCACGCCACGACGAAGTACATGGGAGGGCATTCGGACCTGATCGGGGGGAGCGCGGCCGGTCCTCGGGAGCTGATCGATCGCATCCGGACCATGGCCATCGAACAGGGCACGACGCAAGGCGGGTTCCCGGCCTGGCTCACGTTGCGTGGCGTGCAGACGCTGGCACTGCGCTTCGAACGGCAATGCTCGACGGCGCTGGCGGTCGCGACGGCGCTGGCGGCGAACCCGAAGGTGGCGGGCGTTGGGTACAGCGGGCTGCCCGATCACCCGGACCACGCTTTGGCCACGGACCTGTTCGGCGGCGCGGGCTACGGGGCCATGCTGGCCTTCGAGCTGGACGGTGGTTACGAGGCGGCCCGTCGGGCCTGCGATGCCCTCCAGCTGGCCCGGGTGGGGTCGTCGTTCGGCTCGCTCCGGACTCAGGTCTGTCACCCGGCCACCACCAGCCACCGGCAGCTCACCCCGGAGGAACGCGCGGAGGCCGGGATCGGCGACGGTCTGATCCGGTGCGCGATCGGGGGAGAGGACCCCGAGGACCTGATCGAGGACTTCGCGCGGGCGCTGGAGAGGGCGTGACGGTCCGCCGGCGCCGGATCGCGGTGGTGTTCGGCGGCCGCTCGGCCGAGCACGAGATCTCGGTTGTGTCAGCCGAATCGGTCCTGCAGGCCCTCGATCCCGAACGCTACGAAGTGCTGACCATCGGCATCGACAAAGAGGGAGGCTGGCACCGGCTGCCCGCCCTCCCCGGCCGCACCGGGGGCGCGCTGCCCGCGGTGGCCACCGAGAGCGGGACGGCGGTGGCGCTGTCCCGCGAGCCCGGCGATCCGGCCCTGGTCAACGAGAGGGGCGACCGCGAGGAGATCGACGTGGTGTTTCCGATCCTCCACGGCCCTTTCGGCGAGGACGGGACGATCCAGGGCATGCTCGAACTGGCCGGCGTGCCGTACGTGGGGGCGGGCGTCCTGGCTTCCGCGCTCGGCATGGACAAGGCGATGCAGAAGGTCGTGTTCGAACGCGCCGGCCTCCCCGTGGTCCCGTGGGTCATGGTCCCCGAGCACGACTGGGAGACCGGGCGCGGGGAGCTCGAGGCGAAGATCGCCGCCCTCGGTCTCCCCGTCTTCGTGAAACCGGCCACCCTCGGTTCGTCCGTCGGCATCACGAAGGTGAAGCGTCCAGAGGACCTTCCGGCGGCGATGGAGGTGGCGTTGGCCTACGCGCGCAAAGCCCTGGTGGAGTACGGGGTGGAGGGGGCGCGGGAGATCGAGTGCGCGGTTCTGGGCAACGACGAACTGGTGGCCTCGGTCCCCGGCGAGATCATCCCGGCCGGCGAGTGGTACGACTACCGGGCGAAGTACCTCGACGACGGGACCCGGCTCGAGGTCCCCGCAGACATCCCGGCGGAGGTCGCAGCGGAGGTTCGACGGATGAGCGTCGAAGCCTTCCGGGCCATCGACGCCGCCGGTATGGCCAGGGTGGATTTCTTCTACCGTGAGGGCGGAGAGCCGGCGCTCATCGTGAACGAGATCAACACGATCCCGGGGTTCACCACGGTCTCGATGTATCCGAAGATGTGGGAGGCGTCGGGCGTCAGCTACCCCGAGCTGGTCGACCGGCTGGTGGAGCTGGCCATCGAGCGCCACGAGCGCGAGCGCAAGCGAGATCGGGCGATCGAGCGGCCCCGGTCCACGCCGGCAACGACGAACGACCGGCCGGACGCTACAGGTGGACGACCGGGCAGGTGAGCGTGCGGGTGATGCCCTCCACGGCCTGGATCTTCGCCACCACGAGCTTGCCCAGTTCGTCGACGTTCTTCGCTTCGGCCCGGACGATCACGTCGTAGGGACCCGTGACGTCCTCGGCGAGCGCCACGCCCTTGATCGCGGCGACCTCCTTGGCAACCTGGGCTGCCTTCCCCACCTCCGTTTGGATGAGGATGTAGGCGTTGACCATGTCCACCTCCTGCCTCACGGCGTGCTAAGTGCGCGCAATCCTAGCGACCTTTCGCGCCGGTCACATATCCTGACCGGGTGGCGCCTCGCGGGAAGCGGCGGCCGAAGTCCGGGACCGGGGACGACTGGCTCTCGGCCTACCGGCGCGTCCGGAAGCCGATGCCCCCACCGGAGCGCGTGATCCCCGATAAGCGCCGCAAGGCGGAGGAGCGGGAGGCCGAACGCGAGGTCCGGGACCCACCCGAGGAGCCGTGAGGGGAGTGTTCGCCGATCGACGCGACGCCGGGAGGCGCTTGGCCGAAGCGCTCGCCCGGTTCGCCGGGCAGGATGCGGTGGTACTCGGGATCCCTCGGGGCGGGGTGGAGGTGGCGGCCGAGGTGGCGGTCGTCATCGGAGCGCCGCTGGACGTGGTGATCCCCCGCAAGGTCGGCGCCCCCGGCAATCCCGAGCTCGGGCTGGGGGCCGTGGCCGAGGAGGTGGAGGTGCTCGACCGGCGGCTGATCCGCGCCCTCGGCGTCTCGCCCGAGTATCTGGAGGCGGAGATCGAGGCCCAGCGCGAGGAGATCCGGCGGCGCACCTCGGCCTACCGCGGGAGCCGGCCACCCGCGGAGCTGGACGGCGCGGTGGCCATCGTGGTCGACGACGGCGTGGCCACCGGGGGGACCGCCGTCGCCGCCCTGCGGTGGGCCCGGGCCAAAGGTGCCTCGCGCGTCGTCCTGGCCGTCCCTGTCGCCCCGCCGGAGATGGTCGAACGGCTGGCCGGGGAGGCCGACGAGCTGGTCGTCCTGGAGACGCCGCGGCATTTCTGGGCGGTGGGGCACTGGTACGGGGAGTTCGACCAGGTCTCGGACGAACGCGTGATCGAGCTGCTGGCCGGCCACGAAGGCACGTGACCCTGGCCCAAGGGGTCCCGGCCCCCGCGCCCACCGGGCCGCCGCATGTGATGACGGGCCATGCCGTGGAGTTCGTTCTGGCTGCGCTGTTCTTCCTGTTGGGGGTCCGGTCGGCGGTGCACTGGCTGCGGATCGGATTCCGGCCGGCGTCCGCGCGGGACGCCGCGCTGTTCGCGCTGCACGCCACCGGGCGCGTCGGGACGTGGTTCGCGCTGGCCGGGGCATTCGTCCTCTACGCGACCGCGGCCGAGCCCCGCCGGTACGCGTGGTACTTCGCACTGATCCCGGGGCTGGCCGGGGTGCAGCTCCTGAGCGGGTTCTTCCTGTCGCGGGAGCCGACGCCCGACCCGCCGTCCCCGCCCCAGGGGTAAGCCGGGTGGGGAGCGGGGAGGAAGTCGGCCAGAGAGAGTCCCTTCCCGCCGGCGGGTGGACATCGGGGGCCCTGGTGTTCCACCATTCGGCGGACACACCGACGAGGGCAACGGCCAGGGCGACGGACAGGGGACGATGACGATGGACGAGCTGGCACCGGAAGTCGAAGCGCTCAGGAAGATCCCGTTCTTCGAAGGGCTCACGCCCGAGGACCTCGACCGGGTGGCCCGGATCGGCGAGCGGCGGTCATTCGCTCCTGGGGAGGCGATGGTGGCGAAGGGCTCGGCCGAAGGGCAGGGGATGTTCGTCATCCTGTCCGGCTCGGCAACGGTCGAGGTGGGCGGGAAGCAGCACGAGCTGGGGCCGGGGCAGTTCTTCGGCGAGATGGCCCTGCTCTCGCGGCGGCCCCGGTCGGCGACCGTCACGGCCGGTGCGCCCGTCGAGGCCATGGTGTTCGAAGCGATGTACTTCCGGCCCTTTCTGATCAAGAACCCGAGCGTGGCGGTGACGATCCTCGAGGGCGTGACCGACCGGCTCCGCGAGGTCCAGGACCGGATCGACGCGGGAAGCCCCCCCGTGGCCCCCGGGGAGCCGAGCTGACGGGATGAGGCTTCGGCCGGCCGGCCGAACACGGAGATCGAAGGAGCGACGAGTGGGAGACAGCGAGACCGCACCCGGGTTCGAGGACGACATCAAGCCCTTGTTCCGAGAGAAGGACCGCGAGCGGATGGAGTGGGCGTTCGACCTGTGGAGCTACGAGGACGTGAAGGAGAACGCCGAATCCATCCTCGAACGCCTCCAGGACGGGGACATGCCGTGTGACGGCGAGTGGCCCGAGCAGCAGATCGAGGTGTTCCGCACGTGGTCGCAGGGAGGCATGGCGCCGTAGCCCTCGCCCGAGTCCTTAGGGCGCTCAGGCGATGGCGCGGACGATCTCTTCCAGGAGGTCCGGATACGTGGCGAGCGTTTCGGCCCGTTCCCGCTTGAGCCGCGCCACCATGGCTTCGTATTCGTCGAGCCGGCCCTGCCGCTCGTACAGCCGGCGGGGCTGGAGCATCTCGATGTCGTCCACGCCGGGCACCTCGGTGGCGATCTCGTAGCCGAAGTCTGGGTCCTGGTCCCACTTGATGGTCTGCTCGGCGATGGCCTTCACGATGGCCGACGAGTGGGGGATCTTCACCTTGATCGAGCCGTCGTGGTCCGGCTTCCCCCCGATCCGGCCGGTGTTCATGAGATGGACCTCGGTGGGATGGGTGTCGAGCAGCTCGTGGAACCGCATCCCCTGCTGGCCTTGCCGGAGCGGGAAGAAGGGGTTCGTGCCGGGGACCCGGAGGAACTTGCCCTCCTCGGCCGCGCCTCCGGCGGAGGTCCCGGTGGTCTCCCCCAGCATGAAGTACGCCGCGGCCTGGACCTGGTTCAGCCGGGCCACGGCCGGGATGATGTTCTCGTTCCAGTTCAGGATCAGGATGTAGTCGACCTTGCCCAGCTCCTGGGCGTCTTTGAATCGTCCCAGGTCGGCCAGCCCGAACACGGCCCGGCCGTTCTTCGTGTACGAGGTCTCGAAGAAATTCACCTTGCCGTGTTCGTCCTGGTACACGTTCTCCAGGTACGCGTTGGGCTTGGTGACCGCGCGGTAGATGTTCGGTTCGAAGTCGGGGTCCAGGCTGAAGGTCTTGGCGAAGCAGCCGTTCTCGGTGCCGTGGACGATCCCGCCGGGCATCAGCGCGATGAAGTCGTCCTGGACCGGGAGCGAGTCGTTCTGGGTGGTGAACGTGGTGGTGGTCTTGCCGGTGCCGGACAGGCCGATGATCAGGAAGACCTTCTCCTCGCTGCCCACCGGGACCGCCTTGCAACCGGCGTGCATGGCCAGCCCGCCCCGCTCCTGGACGATGCGGTTCCACATCCGCAGGCCGCCCTTCTTCGACTCGCCGAAGTAGTCGCTGCCGATGACCCGGGTGATGTTGTTCTCCAGGTCGACCGCGATACAGCGATCCTCCGGCCAGCCGGGCGCGGAGAGGTTCGGCGTGTAGACGACCTGGACCTCCGGCTCGCCGCCCTCGCGGGGGTAGTAGAGCTTCTGCTGCATGCCGGCGATGTTCGCGTTGGCCTTCTCGATGCTCAGGCGGGCCGGGGTGCGGAACTCCTGGACGTTGCCGATGGAGCCGTCGACCACCACCATCTCCTGCTGGGCGATGTAGTCGTCCTGCATGCGGGCGATCGCCTCGTACTGCACGCGGGACATGGTCTTCTGGTCCGTGAAGTTCGGGTCGTCGGTGACGATGAAGGTGGAGACGGAGCTCCGAGACGTGACCCGGGTCTGGACGTTCGGGTTGTCGAACTCGCTGACCTCGCACGTCGGCATCTCCTCGGTGAATGCCCGAAGCTCCTCCGCGGTCGGGTTGTCGTAGATCCTCCTGGCGTTCAGGGTCACGAGACGCTCCTTTGGGGGTGGTGAGGCAGGCGATTCTAGCTGACGCCCCGGGCCGGCCCGTTCCGATCGGGCGCTCAGGCGGTTCGAAGCGGGAAGCGAAGACGCCCCCGCCCTGTTGGGAAGATGGGGCGGTGGGCGCTCACCGATCGGTCCGACTTGCATTTCACGGATCGCCGGCCCCACTCGTTCAAGAAGAGGAAGGCACGTCGAAACCTGGGAAGGAGCGGTGCGTGTTCGGCGGCGTGAGCAAGCGCGTGTGGCTGGCCCTCGGCATCGTCTACGTGGTGTGGGGTTCGACCTACCTGGCCATCCGGGTGGCCGACGAGACGATCCCGCCCCTGCTGATGGCCGCCGCCCGCTTCCTCGTTGCGGGCGGGATCCTGTACGCGGTCTCCATCCGCCGGGGTGACGTCGACGCCGACCCGATCGGGCCGAAGCAGTGGCGGGCGGCAGCCCTCATCGGGGGGCTGCTACTGCTCGGAGGAAACGGCCTGGTCGTCTGGGCGGAGCGCCGCGTCGGTTCCGGCACGGCGGCCCTCATGGTCGCGGCTGCGCCGATCTGGATGGCGGTGATCGCTGCTCGCCGGAACGACGAGCGGGTCTTCTTGCGCGTGGCGATCGGCCTGGGCTTGGGCTTCGCGGGGGTCGCGCTCCTCGTCGAAGCGGGGGGTAGGCACGGCGGTTCTCCGCTCCCCGGCATGATCGCGCTGATCTTCGCCCCCATCTTCTGGGCGCTCGGGTCGGTCCCGTCCCGGCGAGCGGCTCTGCCGAAGCGCCCGTTCGTGTCGACCGCCATGGAGATGCTGTGCGGCGGCGCGATGCTGCTCGTGGGCGGGGTGGTGACCGGAGAGTTCGGCGCCCTGCACCTCTCCCGGATCTCGCTCGCCTCCATCGAGGGGCTGCTCTACCTGATCGTGTTCGGCTCGCTGGCCGGGTTCAGCGCCTACGTCTGGGTGCTCCAGAAGGCGCCGACCACGCTGGTGTCGACATACGCGTACGTGAACCCGGTGATCGCCGTCTTCCTCGGATGGCTCGTCCTGCACGAGCGACTGACTCCCATGACCCTGCTGGCAGCCGTCCTGATCGTGGGTGCGGTGGCGATGATCGTCCTGGGGCAGGCCGAACGTCGACAGGCGAGCGTCAGGTAGATCCGATCCCGGGCGTGGGTCAGCGCTGCTCGACCGCGAAGTAGAGACGAACCTGCGTCCGGTACTCCACGATCCGGTTGTCCTGCACGGTGGTGCCGGTCGAGACGACCTCCAGCCGGTTGATGCCGCGGATGGTCTTCGCGGCCTCGCGGAGCGCCTCGCGGGCGGCCGCGCCCCATGATTCGGGGGAGACCCCCTCGAGCTCGATCGTGTTGATGACCGGCATGGGCGCTCGACCCCCCCTGACGTCGTGGAAGTGCGGTTCCGATACGCTCCTAGTATGGCGACGGCGGTGCCGCGAGGCGAACGGGGCCGGCCGGACGGCGCGGGTACCGGAGCGCTGGGGGAGGACCAGCTCGTCGGCCTGCTTCGCACGTTGCTGTCGGGGCCGGCGCCCGGGGTCGCCCTGGGGGCCGGCGACGACGCCGCCTTGGTGCAGATCGGCTCTCACCTGATCGTGCTGACCGCCGACATGCTGGTCGATGGGGTTCATTTCGAACGAGAGCGGGTGTCCGCGCACGACCTCGGCCACAAGGCGCTGACCGTGAACGTGAGCGACGTGGCCGCCATGGGCGGGAGCCCCCGGTTCGCCTTGGTCTCGCTGGGGCTGCCGGACGACGTCGCGTCGAACTGGATGGTGGAGCTGTACGGGGGCCTGCGGGACGCGGCAGCCGAGTACGCGGTCGCCGTGGTCGGGGGGGACACCACGCGGGCGGACCGGGTGGTGATCTCGGTGGCGCTGACCGGGGAGGTGGCGGCCGGACGGGCCGTGACTCGGGCCGGGGCACGGCCGGGCGACCGGGTCTGCGTCACGGGTTCGCTGGGCGCGGCGGCGGGCGGCCTCTGGCTCTCCCACGCCTCCCCGGCGGAGGTGGCCTCCGCGCTGTCCGCCGAATGGGGGCGGGAGCTCCTGGCCGCCCTCGATCGCCCCGTGGCCCGGGTGGGTGAGGGGCAGACGCTCGCCGCGGCCGGCGCCACCGCGATGATGGACGTGTCGGACGGCCTGGCCCTGGACCTGTCCCGGTTGTGCCGGGAGAGCGGGGTCGGTGCCGCGGTTCGGCCGGCCGACGTCCCGGTGGCCGCGTCGCTCCACGGCCTCGAACGCCAGGCCGGGGTTCGTCCTCTGGACCTGGCGCTGGGTGGCGGCGACGACTACGAGCTGCTGGCCACGCTCCCGTCCGGCGCGGTCGACGGGGTCGCCGCGCAGCTCCGGGAGCGGTTCGGCACGCCGCTCACCGAGATCGGGGAGGTGCGACTCGAACCGGGGCTGGTCGCGGTGGAGGCGGACGGGTCGGAGCGGCCCCTGGAGCCGGCGGGCTGGGACCCCTTCGGTGGCTGAGGCGGGCCACGTACCGCGGGCCCTGACCATCGCGGGTTCGGACTCCGGCGGGGGGGCGGGCATCCAGGCCGATCTCAAGACCTTCGCCGTGCTGGGGTGCTGGGGGATGAGCGCGGTGACCTCGGTCACCGTCCAGAACACCCAGGGCGTGTCCGGCGTGGCCGACGTTCCACCTGAGATCGTGGCCGCCCAGATCCGCTCGGTCGCCTCCGACATCGGGGTCGACGCGGCGAAGACCGGCATGCTCTCCTCCGCCGGGATCGTCGAGGCGGTCGCCGGCGTGATCGAGGAGGCGGGGATCGCGAACCTGGTGGCCGACCCGGTGTTCGTGTCCAAGCACGGCCACCCGCTGCTCCGGCCCGACGCGGTGGACGCGCTGCGCCGGCGGATCCTGCCGCTCGCCACGATCGTCACCCCGAATCTCCCCGAGGCCGGCGGCCTGGCTGGCTTCGACGTGCGGACTCGCGACGACATGCGGCGTGCCGCGGAAGCGATCCTTGCCCTGGGGCCGCGGTCGGTCCTGGTGAAGGGCGGTCACCTGGCCGCAGATGACGGCCGCGCCGACGACCTGTTCGCCCGGCCGGGTGGTGAGGAGTGGCTGGAGGGGGAACGCCTGGCCACGACGAGCACCCACGGCACGGGGTGCGTGCTGTCGGCCGCCGTGGCGGCATACCTGGCGAAGGGGAAGGAACTCGGGGAGGCGGTCCGGCTGGGGAAGGGGTTCGTGACCGAAGCGATCCGCCACGCCCTGGAGATCGGGCGGGGGATCGGACCGGTCAACCCGGGGTGGAAGCTCCTCGAGTAGAGACGGTGGCCCGAACGACCTTCCCGGCCTTCATGCATTTCGTGCACACGTGCAGGCGGCGGGGAGCACCATCGACCAATGCCCGCACGCGCTGGATATTGGGGTCCCAGCGCCGGGGCGACCGCTTGTGGGAATGGGACACCTTCATGCCGAAGCCGGGGGTCTTCCCGCACACGTCGCAGACGGCTGCCATCGCCGGACGATGGTACCAGGGGGGCTCGGACGCGCCTATGACGATGGCGCCTCGGGACCCGCCCCGGCCTGCTGGGCACCCGCCCGGATCCGCGCCCGCCGACGGCGGCGGCGAAGCTCGAACGCCCCACCGGCCAGGGCCAGGACGGCGACCGCGACGAGCACGACCAAAGGGCCCCGGCCCCCTCCGGAGACCGGGGCCGCGGCCACCGGGATAGAGGAGGGGCTCTGCGGGAGAACCGGGGAGGGGCTCGGCGAGGGCGCCGGTGAAGGGCCGCCGGTCACGATGACCGTTGCCGGCGCCCGGGCCCGGACGATGTCGATGCCGTTCGTCACCACCGCTTCCAGCGGGTAGGTGCCCGACGGGAGGTAGTCGGGCACCCTTCCTGTGAGCTCGACCCGGCCCGGGTACTCGGTCCGTCCGGGACCCACCGGGACGTCGCCGGTCGAGGTGGGGAAGACCAACCGGGCCACCGAGAGCTGCGGGAGGGTGAGCGTGGCCTTCAGCTCGTTGCCCGCGCGGGCGTGCTTCGGTCCATCGAGTGTGCCCGCCGAGATGTAGGTGGGCGGGGCGGGTCCCCCTCGAACCGTCAGGCGCGAGCCGCCGCTGATCGTCCATGGACCGGTCGAAGGCCCGCCGCCCGAGACGCTCACCGGCCCCGTCCCGGCGATCTGCACCGTCTTCAGGCCCAGGGCGATCCCCACCCGGATCGTCGCCGGCTCGGCCGAGGACACGGGACGCAGGCCGCCGTAGTAGGCAGCCAGGATGTCGGAGTACGAGAGGCCCCGCTGGGCCTTGCCGTACGCCCCCCATTGGACCATCCCGACCCCGTGGCCCCACCCTCGTCCCTCGATCACGGCCGCGCCGCCAGCGGTCGAGAGCGAGAACCACACCGATGGGACCGTCTGGGGGAGCGAGGTGCCGTTGTCGCGGTTCAGGCCCGGGTAGACGTTCGGCGCCAGGCACGGCCCCCACGAGTCCAGGTCGCTCCGGAACTCGGACACGCTCACGGTGCGGCTGGCCCCCGGGCCGCTCACAACGACGTTCGATCCAGACCGGCGGACCAGGGACACGGAGCCCGAGCCCCAGTCGCCGGCCGCCCGCAGGAACCGGCCGACGTCGGTCAGCGGGATCACCGAACGCCAGTGGGAGACGGGCGAGGCGCCGTCGTCGTGCTCGGTAACGGGCCGAAGGTACGGAACGGGAGCGGTGCCGAACACCTGGTTGTTCCCCAGCGTGTGGCCGTTCGACGTGGAGAAGTACAGGGTGTCGGCCGGCCGGCCACCGTACTGGAGTGCCTGTCCGGCGGTCTGACGGACGGCGGTCCGCCACCGGTTGCCGTACGGGCCGTCGGCGACTCCGAGGCCCAGGTAGACCTGGCAGGCGTCGGTGGCGCACAACTGGTAGCCGAGGCGGGTCCCGGTCGCGTCGGGGGAGCCGACCCGGGACAACGCATAGGTTCGAGCCGCCACGGCCTGGGCCTTCAGCGCCTCCATCGGCCACGACCGCGGCATCTCCCCGATGCCTTGCAGGTAGTCCTCGAACGGAAGCGAGCCGACGACGAACAGCGACGCGTCGGTGTCCTTGCTCACCTCGATCGTGCCGGTGAACCGGGCGTGCAGCAGGGGCTGGAACTTCCGGACGCAGCTCGAATGCGTCGCCGGATAGATCCCGTGGACCAGGATGCTCCCGTCAGGCCCCGCCGTGAACGTCACGCGGGGCAGGGAGGAAGCCGCCGCGGGCCTGCCCGGGACCGGTATGAGCGCGAGCCCTGCGAGCGTGACCATGGCAAGGGACACCAGGATGCGACGCGGGATCCGCATACGCCAACGCTAGCAGCGCCCACCGGTTGCACAAGACCCACCCCGCCGGTCGGTGCCCTGGGGCCGAGGGTCCTCCCAGGGCCGCCGGTCAGCCGGGTACCAGACGGTGGAGTTCGGCGTCCAGGGCTCCCGTCGGGATGGGGCCCCCCCAGGCTTTGACCCGGGTCCCCCGGGCGTCGAACAGGACCGTCACAGGCTGTCCGATGAAGCCCAGACCGTTCCGGATCGCGCCGCCCGGGTCGAACACGCTCGGGTAGGGGATGTGGAAGGAGGTGACGAAGGCGCGGGCCGGGGCGAGTTGGTCCACGATGTCGACGCCGACGAACTGGACCTTGCCGGCGAAGCGGGCGGCGCTCTGGGCCAGGTGGGGAACTTCGAGCCGGCACGGCCCGCACCAGCTCGCCCACACGTTTACCACCACGGGACGGCCGTGGAGCTGCGTGAGCAATTGCTGGAACGTCGCGTAGTCGAAGGTGGGCAGCGCGGTGGGACTGGAGGGCAGGAGGGCGGAGGTCGGACCGGCCGACGGGGTACCGGACGTGCCAGAGCCCGTACAGGCCGAAAGCAGCAGCGCCGATACCAGGGCCAGCATCTTCGCCGCCATCCGCATGAGCCGATCCCGTGTGGTCACCTCCTCGCCATTGTCGGAGATGTTCGGCGACTTCGGGTGCCCAGTGGCAGCACGTTCGGGGTTATCGTCCGCTCCGGCCTGCGCTCCCGGGGACCATCCGACCCCGATGCTATAATCCCGAAAATGCCCTCTGACCTTGGGTTTTGATGGCGGACCGGTTCGACGCCGACCTCTTCCGGTCGGCCATGGAGCTGTATGCGGAGCTCCTCGCGGATCACCGCGAGGAGCTCGATTCTCTGAACGTCTACCCCGTCCCGGACGGCGACACGGGCACGAACATGCTTCTCACCCAGCAGGCGGTGGAGTCCGCTCTGGCCGCCGACGGTCGGCCAGAGACCACGTGGGAGGTGACGGCGAGCGCCTCGCTGATGGGCGCCCGGGGGAACTCGGGGGTCATCCTGTCCCAGGTCCTGCGAGGGTTGTGCGACGTGCTTCGGATCGTCCCGGACGGCGCGACGGGAGACGACCTGGCCCGAGCTCTGCGCCACGCCTCCGACGAAGC
>DHWS01000139.1 GCA_002413305.1 Actinobacteria bacterium UBA5176
TACGAGCGGCCAGATGTACGGGATCTGCGTTGGCTGAAGCTAGGGTGCGGTGAACCGAAGTCGGCGGCCGCTCCCGCGTCTCGGGGGGGAATGCGTTTGCCCATACGCCCTGGGGAACGGGGCGTCGATGAGGAGGGCACGGCCAGCCCCGCGGCCAAGACCCCCCTCCTTCGCAGCTTCATCGCCGCGCACCCGTGGGGTACAGAAACCCATCCATGCTGGTCAGGCGCCCGATCGCATTTCTGTACCCGAGGGATCGATCAACCCGTCGGCGCGCTGATCGTGAACGTCGCGTCGAAGTCGTAGTACCGGTCGTCCATGAAATGGCCCGGGGCGCGCATCTCGGCCCGGCGCACTAGCCCGGTGGGATCGACCCACAGTCGGAACCAGATCGGCGTTCCCCGCTGCCCACCGGCGAAGGCCACCACGGTGGTCGAGACGCCGTCGATCCGTCCAACTCCGACGACGCGCGGATCGACGAACGGCTTGAAGTAGTCCCAGATGAACGACGGGACCGGGATCGAGGGCCCACCCGGCTGGACCTGCCACGCCGCGCCCGGGGTCTCCTTCAGGTAGCGCGTGCCCCCGATCCACACGGCCTGGGACTGCCCGTTGACCGAGGACTCCATACGGTTCGGCGCCTGGAACGCGTACTGGGCGGGGATCGTGGCGAGGCCCGAGGAGAGCGTCTCGAACAGGCGGTACGTCCGGAGCTGGTGGATCCGGGCCTGGGCCCGCTGCAGGAGCGCGGCCCCGTCCGGGGCGGGGAGCTTCGGGATGTCGAAGCTGGCCGTGCCGCCCTTTGGACCGGCCACGTCGACGCTCAGGCTTTGATCGCCCTGAAGCGACACATCGGCTCGCCGGCACGCGTCACCGCAGGATTCGAGAGCGACGCTGTTCCCGGACAGCACGAGGGTCGCCTTCAGGCCGCCCGCCGCTGTGTTCCCCTCGAGGGGCAGGAGGTAGACGACGACCTGGTTTGGGCCGGGAAGTCCCGGGCGCAGGGTCAGGCCCACCAGCACCTGTCCGGCGTGGCTCCCCATCGTCAGCGCCCCGGGCCGGGGGAGCGCGGATGCCGAGGGGGTGGCCTGGCGGCTCGCCTCCTCCTCGACCAGCCTGCTGGGCGGGATGGGGAAGGCGGCCAGGATCGCCGCCGCCGCAACCACCAGCACGGCGAGCGTTCCCTCGAACCGGAAGTGGGGCCGCCGCCGTCGCCAGGCCACCACAGACAGCGGGAGCATCAGCCCGACGAGCCCGATCTTGACCAGGAGGACCCGTCCGTAGGAGGAGCCGACCAGTGTGTGCGCCGTCCCCAGCTCCTGAATCGCCTGGACCGCGCCGCAGCCAACGGTCACGGTGAACGCGCCGAGGGCGGGGGGAGAGAACCGGACCAGGAGCTCCCGGCCGGCCGGGGAGCGCCAGCCGCCCGCGGGTCTCTGGGTGGCCAGGGCGAGGATCCCCCCGGCCCACATGCCCGCGGCCAGCAGGTGCGCCCCGTCCACCGTGATGCCCCACCACGCCGGATGGATCGCCGCCCCGTGGCCCGAGGCGGCGAGCGCCCCGATCGCGGCCGCCGCCCATAGCCAGAGCGTCGGGGCCTGCACGATGGCCGCGACCAGGGCAAGGGACTCCAGGCCGACCCGGGACAGCCGAGCCAGCCCGGGGAGGCCCGTCGTGAGGTAACTCCACACTGAGGACAGTGACGCCGAACCTGCGGCGGAGAAGGCCTCCCAGGACACCACGGCCACGCCGCTCGCCAGTGCGACGGCGAGCGGCAGGATGACGCGAGGCCGCACCCAGTCGAGACCGGCCCGCCCGCGCGCCATCCGGCGGAGGAGCAGCATCCCAATCGCGGCGAGCAGGGCAAGGTACTCCATCCACCGGAGGACGGCGAGGCCGAGATCCCCGGCACCGGGCGAGGTCTGGGCCGTCTCGGTCGTGCCGGCCGACGGAGAGACGCCCACGCCGAACTGCAGCGAGCCGCGCACCGCGTGGCCGTCCAGCGTGCTCACCGACACCCACTCGACGGTGTAGACGCCGGGAGCGTTGGTGCTTAGGGCCACCCGGATCTCCTGCCCTGCGCTCACCCCCCCGGCGAACCGGCCACCGGTGGGGTCGGTCACGGTGGCTCTTGACAGCTTGGCGTTGATCGGCTCGGTGAACTCCAGGACCACCACGCCGGGAGCCGTCCCCAGGCGCTGGCCGGCCTCGGGCTGCGAAGAGGCCAGGATGGCGTGGGCACTGGCCGTCGCTGGCACGGCAAGGGATGCCAGCACGGCCGCCAGGACGAGCATCACCCTCCGTGTCCACTTGGCGTAGCCCCGGGCATTCGCTCCCGGTGCGGGATCCGGCCGAGGGGAGGGGAGGAACCGTCTCATCGCCCTGATGCCGGGACCCGGTCCAGGGTGGCACCGAGGACGGATGCCAGGACCCTCCCCAGAAACCGATAGACGATCCTGCCGGTGCGGTCGATGACGAACGTGGTCGGGATGCCGACGGCGCCGTAGCGAGCGGCGACGGTTCCCTGGGGGTCGAAGCCGCTCGGATAGGTAATGCCGAACTGCCGGACGAAGGCGACCGCGTCCCTCGTAGTGTCCTGAAGGGTTCAATTTCCTCGATCCGGGGGGAGGAGACCCACGCTCGGAGGAGGGCCCGGGGTCCCTCACGGCAACTGTGGCTCTCCCCCACGAAACCACCGAGCCACCGTCACGTCGGTGGAGGAGTGGACCACCCGCGAAGTCGTTCTGGACGTCGGTGACGATCAGCGCGGTGGCCTCGTCGTAGCCCTCTTCGCCCATCTCACCCCGCGATCCCTCTCCGCCACCGCGCCTCGCCGTCGGCTCCCTCGCGCACCTTCCTACCGAAGGTAGCGGGCGAACCAGGCGGCCGCCTCGTCGGCGACCTGCTCCAGCGCGCCGGGCTCCTCGAACAGGTGGGTGGCGCCGGGGACGACGACCAGCTCGTTCGGACATCGAAGCAGGCGCTGCGCCTCCCCGTTCAGCTCGAGCACCGCGCCGT
>DHWS01000136.1:0-2171 GCA_002413305.1 Actinobacteria bacterium UBA5176
CGACTGGCTCCGGATCGCCAGCGTGAAGGGTTGTGGGGTGCGTAAATTCGATTGCGCTGCAAATCGCTCGGTTTCGAGTGGCGACCGAGTTTGCGCACCCCACAGCACTCGTGCCCAAACGGCCGTGGGTCGCAGCCTGTCTCGAAAACCGTTAGGGGCCTTCTCGGTCCCTCGAGGGTTCGAATCCCTCCCCCTCCGTTTCAGCAAGCAAGCATTGGGCCTGGTTTGAACCGTCTGAGAGTCGCCAATGCTTTGTGGCCGGAGCCGTGGCGGGCAGCCCGCGGCTTCGAGAGATCCGATTCGGGGCTGGGGCTAGGCGTCGTACTGGCCGCCGAGCTCCGCCGGCTGGGGCTTACTTTTGTGCCCGGCTTCTTGAATGATCGGCGGGACCTCGGGGTCGGAGAGGAAGTTCTGAAAGCCCTCCTCATCCCAGTCGAAGAGCACCCAGACCCGGTCGTCCTCATTCGGATCGCGAAAGACGGTCGCACCCTTTGACCCGTGCTGCTTTCGCTTCTCAGCGCCCTTAGTCGAGAAAACATTTAAGAAGCGGTCGAAATCCTCGACCGTCGTCGTTGCCAGCATCATGACTCTCCTCCTTCGTGGGAAATGTCGTCGCGCTCCCGCCACATAACGCGCGCAGTATCGCACTCAGGTCTGGCTTGATCGCTCGTGCGCCCGGCTGCTGGGCCGGAGAGTGGTCGCCTACTCCGACAGCCCGGCGGCTTCGAGGGCTTCCTCCCTGTTTCGGAAGGCCTGTTCTCGCACCACCCGCCCGTTCTTGATCGTGAAGAGGAAGGCGAAGCGGTCCCGGTCCTCCATGGCGATCTGGCTCGCAGGCCCCACTCCGTTGACCTGGGCCACCGCGACCACCTGGTCTCCAGTGTCGATCAGCTCTATCGGGTCAACCGAGTACCCCGATAGCGTCTTTTGGTTCTCCTCGTAGATCAGACGGATAGCCTCGTTTCCGTGGTGGGTCCCCAGGAGGAGCGTTTCGAAAACCACGTCTGGGTCATAGACCTGGGTCAGGGCATCGAGGTCGCCGCGGTTGTGCGCGGCGAATCCTGCCCTGATGAGTTCGAGGTTCTCCTGCGACATCGCCCGCTCAGCATCTCACTCTTGCCTGCGTGCCGCCACTGCCACGGCTTTGAGGAGTCGTGGCACATCCCGTGCCTAAGCGGCGCCGGTGACTTTGAAGTCCTTGCTGACGAAGACGTGGTGCGGCCAACTGACGGCGATTATGTGGACGTTGTACTCGCCGTTGCTCAGCAGCACAACACGGTTGACCATGCCTCCCGGGTAGGCGGCCACCGCAGCGGCCTTGGCCTTATTCGCCGCCGCTCCCGTAATGATCGTGCCCGTCCCGGGACTCCAGTTCGCCGGGACCTGACCGACCACCTTGGATGGGCCCGGTTGACCGCGGTGGAACGGGACCACCTTCGCGACCGTTGCCCCGTTCGCGCTGTCTGACGCGGCGTTACTGGAATTCGAGTTGGTGACCGCATAGCCGCCGATCGCGACCGCGACGGCCGCGGCGCCGGCGGCGATGGACCTGGTGAGGTTTCGGGAAGACATTGGGGGCTCCTTTGGTTGATGCAAACAGAGCACAGCGTGGCGGCCGGCGCTGGGGCTTGGCTGGGAACTGGCTGAGAGGTTGCTGGGAGGGGCGTTCTGCCTCGCATGGAAAGCAGCGGTCGGGACCTTGGCGGGAATGGCCGTTTGAATGCTGCACACTCGGGCCTTTCGAGACTAGTCTTCGACAGAACTTCGAAGAGAAGGAAAACGCGATGAGCGACAACGCCGAGACCGCGATCCTTGCGGGAGGCTGCTTCTGGCCCGCGCAGGAACTACTGCGCCACCGCGAAGGAGTCATCTCCACCCGGGTCGGATACACCGGTGGGGAGAACGACAACCCGACCGACGAGAACCATCCCGGGCACGCCGAGGCGGTCGAGGTCGTGTTCGACCCCGAGCGGATCTCCTACCGGGAGCTTCTCGAGTTCTTCTTTCAGATCCACCGACCCGACCTTGGCGAACACCTCGTCGGCTCCAGCTATCGCTCGGAGATCTTCTATACGGCCGACGAGCAGCGCCGGGTCGCCGAGGACACGATCCTCGAAGTCGACGCCGCAGGCCTCTGGCCCGGCAAGGTCGTGACCGAGATCAGCGAGGCC
>DHWS01000136.1:2347-2509 GCA_002413305.1 Actinobacteria bacterium UBA5176
CGCTATCCGGACGGCTACACCTTCTTCCCGCGGCCCGGGCTGGAAGCTGCCAACCGCGAGACCGCCGCCTAGCGGGGCGCTATTCGGAGAGGGCGTCGAAGATCCGGACAAGTTGATGCGACTCCTGCGGTCGAAGATGCGGAAAAGCCGCCTTTGCAGGAA
>DHWS01000164.1:0-6984 GCA_002413305.1 Actinobacteria bacterium UBA5176
GATGGTGCTCTTGCCCACGCCGGGGAACCCACCGAATACCGTTGGCATGCCCAGCGGGACACGGTCAGGCCAGAGCCATTCGATCCTCTTGGCTTCGACCTCAGACGCCCGGACCGTGGCGCCCCCCGCTGCTCGGGGAACCGGAACGCCGTGTTCATCGCGTTCACCGTCGGGGCGAACATCATGTTCGGGGAGGTGGTTCGGGTGGTCCTCGATCTCGTAGCAGTCCCAGCACGCGGCGCCGAGGTCGTCGGGGCGGAAGATGTGGGGCACCTAGACCACCCCCCTGACGAGCGGCTGGCTACACCTTCCGCATCGTCCCCTCATCGGGCGGTGGATCCCGCCGAGGGGGCACCACGCGCTGAACAGGCGGGCCCGTCGTTCGTCCCAACCGTCGAGAAGCGAACCCGAGGGTTCCCCCCCGAGGGACGTGACCGACGTGCGGGCGGGGCGGCGTGCTGCCTGTCGTTGTGGCCGTTGGGCGCCTCCTCTGTCCTCGGGCTGGGCTAGGATGTCGGTGGTGGTGGTGATCTCCGGGCCCCCTGGCTGGCCGGCTGGGGGGCCTTGTCGTTCCCGCGCATTCATGCCGGCCTGCCGATGAGCTCTGACGCCTCACGCAAAAGCCGGGCCAGTCGGTCGAGCGTGGCCGGATCCTCGACGTGCTCAGGAAGTCCTTGCGACCCGCGCTGTTCCGCGAGTAGGCGTTCGCGCTCCGCCTTCAGCTCGTCGGGGTAGCGACGGGCGACGTTGCGATAAGCCGCCTGCGCCGCTTTGAGATAGGGAGTTCGGTTCTTCGTTCCCATCCTTCCTGACACCGCCTCTCGGCTCGGTGCCAGGCATTTCGGGATGGGCCGGCTCTCTCCCTAGACTTCCGTGTGTATTTTACACCTGTGCGCAACCCCAGGAGTCCACTCGGGCGAGCCACCGCCGAAGTCCGCTGCGAGGTCTGTTGGGAACGCCTCGCCTGGTCACGCGCCCCCTCCCCGTCCCGCCCGTTCGATGGCCTCCTCACCTCGGCGAGCGAAACGCGGGACGCTCTTCATTTCGACCGCGAACGCAACTGGACCGTGCGGCACTGCGGCGAGGAGCGCTGGATCGCCGCCGACGAAATCCGGGCACGATTCGCCCGCGCCGCGGATGCCATGGAGGGCCCTGGGGCGACCGCCCGCGTCTACGTCTAGACCTTCCAGCGGATCTCCACCCGGGACGGGTCAAACGTGTTCGCCCCGGCCGCACCCGGGCCGATCACCACGGCGTCGATCACCAGCCGCACCACATCGGCCCGCGCGGTCACGTCGGCCTGATCCCACCACTGGCACAACGCCTGTTCGCCGGATGGCAACTTGCGCGCCACGGCTCCGCCCAGGCCGGCGGCCACCTGGCCGCGAAGTTCGGCGATATGCGTTGATAGTTGAGCGGTGGCCCGCTGGTACGCATCCAGCCCTACCGTCCCGGCGGCGTAGCTCCGGGCGAGGGCATCTAGGCGGTGTTCGGCCGCGGCCAGCTCCGCCCCGAGCCTCGGCGCTGAACGGTTCACGCGTGCTCGCGCCCTGTCGAACGCATCGCCGGTCACCGCCACGATCACCGCTTCGCGGATCAGGTCCTCCAGGGGTTCGGCCACGATGAAGGTTCCGTTGCAGCCGCCGTGATCGGTACTGCAGATATAGCGCCGCCCGCCACGATCAGGGCGGGCCACCAGGCCGGTTCCACACTTGCCACAACGGGCCAGGCCGCCGGTGAGGAGGTACTTGCGCCGGGGCGGTTCCTTACGCCGGTCCCGGGCGGGGTTCATGAGGATCGAGCGTAGTTCTTCCCACTCCAGGCGGCCGAGGATCGCGGGCCACTCCGCCTTGCCCACAATCACTCCCCGGTGTTCGCGAAGCCCTGCGATCCTGGGCGAGACCAGGGTCCGGCGGATCAGGCTGCAACCGGTGATCCCACGGGCCAGCCAGTCGCGGTGAACGGCGCGCACGCTCTCCCCGGCGAGAACCCGCTTGGCCGCCTCCCGGATCAAGGTGGCCTCGTCCGGGCGGATCGTCACCCGGTCATCGTTGTAGCCGAAGGGGCGGCCGCCTCCGTTCGGCTTGCCGGCGGCCGCTAGTTCGGTGTGCTTCGCCTTCACCCGGTCGGCCTTGTGTTCGCTCTCCTGGCGGGCCACCGCTCCCAGAATCCGGGCCACCATCCGGCCCGAGGAGTTGGAAAGGTCAAGCTCGCCCGCGGCCACGGTGGCGACAGCTGCCCGGGCCGCTTCGACGGTCTCCACGAACCGTTCGAGATCACGGGGTGCCCGGTACAGCCGGTCAGGGTGCCAGGCGATGACCGCGTTGATCCGCAGTGCCTCCAGGTCGGCCAGCAGCGCCTCGTAGGCCGGGCGACGCTTCCCCCTGTAGGCCGAGGCGTCATTGTCGGTGTAGATGCCGGCCACCTCCCACTGCCGGGTCTCGGCCAGTTGCCGGCAGAGAAGTTCCTGGCGGTGGACACCTAGGGACCCACCGTCCCGGTCCTGCGATATGCGGAGGTATAGCCCCGCCTTCACTGCCTGTCCCATCGTGGCCTCCCTTGTCCGATGGAACAGTGTACTCGGTGCTACGTACATAGTGCTACGGACCCGTTCCCCGCCGAAACCTCGGGTCCCCTCCGCTCGAAGACCCGGCGGGACGCGTCGGCCACCGGCTCGCCGCGGGCGATCGCCGCCAGGGCAAGCCGCGTTTGGTTGCCGACGTCGGGCGGGCCGGACCGGTACCAGGCCACGTGCCGTTCAGCCAGATCCTCCGCGTCGAACCCGCCCCGCGCCGCCAGACTCCGGACCAGGTTCCGGGCCATGGCCGTGTCGTCGGTGGTGGTCCCGGGCGGCGAACCCATCCACGGCAGCTCGAACGCCGGCAGCGGATCGGGGATGGTGCGAGAGCGCCGGAACTCGAACGGCGCTCCCAGCGCGTCCCCGAGGGCCAGGCCCAGCACGCAAGCGGACACGCGATCGGCGAGGTCCACCATGCGCACGACCCTACCGCGTTGACACCGCGCCTCCAGCCGCTATCCTGAACCGCGACGAGTACTTCCCCTTTAAGTCCGGTCCCGTGAGGCCGGGAAGGGAGGCGAGAGAGTTGCAACACGCGCACGCTCCGCGGCCTCCGCGGGGCGTTTCCTCTTTCCGGGCGGCAGGCGACGGCTTCGGGTGCGGCCGATGAGCGCCTTCATCGAACGGGGACGCCTCCTGGAGGCCCCCGAGATCCGCCGGGTGGTCACCCGCATCGCCCACGAGATCCTGGAGCGGAACAAGGGAGCCCGCGGCCTGGCGCTGATCGGGATCGCCGCCCGGGGCGACGACCTCGCGCTTCGCCTGGCCCGGGAGATCGAACGCATCGAAGGCGCCACCGTGCCGGTCGGTGCCCTCGACATCACCTTCTACCGGGACGACATCGGGCTGCACTCCGAGGCGCCCGAGGTCCACGAGACCAGGATCGGGTTCGACATCACCGGCTTGACCGTCGTCCTGGTCGACGACGTGCTCTTCACGGGCCGGACGATCCGAGCGGCCATGGACGCGCTGGTCGACTTCGGCCGACCCCGCGCCATCCAGCTCGCGGTGCTGGTCGACCGTGGGCACCGGGAGCTGCCCATCCGCGCCGACTACGTGGGCAAGAACGCTCCAACCCGGCGGGACGAGGAGGTCCGGGTGCTGCTGGCCGAGGTGGATGGCGAAGACGCCGTGGCGGTGGGCGAACAGATCGGCGATGACGAGCCGTCAGGTGACTCCGGCGCGGGCGCCGGAACCAGGGAAAGGGAACCGGCATGATCAAGCATCTCCTTTCGATCAATCAGCTCTCGCGGGAGGACGTGAATCGGATCCTCGACACGGCGGAGAGCTTCCGCGAGGTGGGCACCCGGGTGATCAAGAAGGTGCCGGCCTTGCGCGGGCGCACGGTGGTGAACCTGTTCTACGAGAACTCGACCCGCACCCGGATCTCGTTCGAGCTGGCCGCCAAGCGCCTGTCGGCCGACGTGATCAACTTCTCCACCAGCGGCTCGAGCGTATCGAAGGGCGAGTCGCTGAAGGACACCGCGCTGACCCTGCAGGCCATGGGCGCCGACGCGATCGTGATCCGGCACTCGTCCTCGGGCGCGCCCTACACCCTCACCAAGTGGGTGCGGGCCAGCGTGCTGAACGCCGGCGACGGGACGCACGAACATCCCACCCAGGCCCTCCTGGACCTGTTCACCATCCGCGAGCACTTCGAGGACTTCCAGGGGCTGCGGGCGGCGATCGTGGGCGACGTGCGGCACTCGCGCGTCGCCCGCTCGCTCACGCTGGCGCTGAACAAGATGGGGGCGAGCGTGATGCTGGTCGGCCCTCCCACCCTGATCCCGCCGGAGGCGCCGGCGTGGGGCGCGGAGGTCTCCCACGATCTCGACGGCGCCCTCCCCAAGCTGGATGTCTGCTACATGCTCCGGGTGCAGCGGGAGCGCCAGCGCCAGCAGTTCTTCCCCAGCGTCCGGGAGTACTCGCGGCTGTTCGGGCTCTCGCAGAGGCGGGTCGAGCAGCTCCCGGAGCACGCGGTGGTGATGCACCCAGGCCCGATGAACCGCGGGGTCGAGATCGCCTCCGACGTTGCCGACCTGCCTCGCGCCGTCATCACCGACCAGGTGACGAACGGCATCGCGGTGCGGATGTCGCTCCTCTACCTGATCGTCGGAGCCGGCGATGGCCCGCCCAGGGCGGCCGCCGCGGAGGCCAACCTCCAGCTGCCCGATCCCGAGCTGCAGGAGGTGGCCGGTGCCTAAGAGGGTGCTGATCAGGGGAGCCCGGCTGGTCGACCCGGGCGCCGAGTTCGACGGCGTGACCGACGTCCTGGTGGAGGACGAACTCGTCGCCGCGGTCGGCGACGGCTTGGCCGCGCCCTCCGGCGCAGAGGTGATCGAAGGGGACGGGCTGGTCCTGGCGCCGGGGCTGGTCGACCTGCACGCCCACTTCAGGGAGCCCGGCTTCGAGCACAAGGAGACGGTGGAGACGGGGTCGCGCGCCGCGGCGGCCGGCGGGTACACGGCGGTGTGCGCCATGCCGAACACCGACCCGGTGGCCGACAACCTCTCGGTGATCCTCGAGGTCCGGGCCCTGGCGGACAAGGCGGGGCTGTGCGACGTGTTCCCGGCCGGCGCCATCACCAAGGGCCTGGCCGGCGAAGCGCTCGCCGAGATCGGCGAGATGGCCGAGGCCGGCGTCAAGCTCTTCACCGACGACGGCCACTCCGTCCAGTCCTCCCGCGTGATGCGGCTGGCCCTGGAGTACGGCAAGGCGTTCGACATCATCATCTGTCAGCACGCGCAGGACGAAGGCCTCACCGAGGGCTGGCAGATGCACGAAGGGCACTACTCGGCCATGCTCGGGCTGGTCGGGTACCCGGCCGAGGCCGAGGAGATCACGGCGGCGCGGGAGATCGCCCTGGCCCGGCTGACCGGTGGCCGGCTCCACCTGACCCACCTCTCCGCGGCCGGCTCCGTGGCCGCAGTGCGGGCCGGGAAGGCAAAGGGGGTGCGGGTGACGGCCGACGTCACCCCCCATCACCTGGCCCTCCTCGACGCCGATCTGGTCGACTACGACACGAATCTGAAGATGAACCCGCCCCTTCGCACCGAGGAGCACCGGGCGGCGCTTCGGAGCGGACTGGCCGACGGCACCATCGACGTGGTCGCCACCGACCATGCGCCCCACGCGCCCGAGGAGAAGGAGGTCGAGTTCGACCAGTCGCCCACCGGGACCACTGGCCTGGAGACGGCGCTGGCCGTCGTGTTGACCGAGCTGGTCGAACCGGGCCTCCTCCCGCTGTCCGACGCGGTGGCCCGCCTGTCGACGGTGCCGGCGTCGATCCTGGGACTGGAGGAGCACGGCGGTCCGGTGCTGGCCGGGCGCCCGGCCAACCTGGTGGTGTTCGATCCGGCGGCCGCGTGGACAGTGGGGGAGCGCGGGTACCAGTCGATGGGGCGCAACTCGGCGTTCCACGGCCGCGCGCTGCACGGCCGTGTCCTGCACTCGCTGCTTCGTGGCACGTTCACCGTTCGGGACGGTGAGCCTACGCGGTGACGGTGCCCCAAGCCGACCGCCGAGCGATGCTCGTCCTGGAGGACGGAACGGTCTTCCGCGGCCGCGCGTTCGGCGCCTCCGGGGAGGCGTTCGGCGAGGCGGTGTTCAACACCGCCATGACGGGCTACCAGGAGGCGCTGACCGACCCCTCCTACGCCGGGCAGATCGTGACCATGACGGCACCGCACATCGGGAACTACGGCGTCAATGCCGAGGACGTCGAATCCGACCGCGTCTGGGTCGCCGGGTTCGTCGTCCGGGAGGCCAGCCGCCGGGCGTCGTCCTGGCGGTCCATCGGGGCGCTTGCCGAGTACCTGTCGGACGCCGGGGTCATCGGTATCGAGGGCATCGATACCCGACGGCTGACGCTTCGGATCCGCTCGGCCGGAGCGATGCGAGCCGGACTGTCGACGGAGGAGCTGGACGCCACCGCGCTCCTGGCCCGGGTCCGCCGGCAGCCCGGCATGGACGGTGCCGACCTGGCCGCCGCGGGTTCGGTCAGTCAACCGTACCGGGCGAGCGAGGTCGTCGGTCCCGCCACGCCAGCCGAGGGCCGTGTGTTCCGCGTGGCGGCTTACGACTTCGGCATGAAGCGCAACATCCTGCGCCTGCTGGCCGAAAACGGTTGTGAGACAACGGTGTTCCCCGCTCGCACGGCGCCCGCGGAGATCCTGGCAGCCGGCTTCGACGGCGTCTTCCTGTCGAATGGCCCCGGCGATCCCTCGGCGACCGGTTACGGCATCGACGCGGTCCGCTGCCTCTTGGGCCGGGTCCCGGTGTTCGGCATCTGCCTGGGACACCAGCTGATGGCGCTGGCCCTGGGAGGCCGCACCTTCAAGCTGCGGTTCGGTCACCGGGGCGTCAACCAGCCGGTGGAGGACCTGGAGACCGGCCGGATCGAGATC
>DHWS01000164.1:7138-28837 GCA_002413305.1 Actinobacteria bacterium UBA5176
CCAGCCACAACCACGGCTTCGCGGTGGATCCGGGCGGGTGGGGGCGCACGCCGGTCACGGCCCTCCCCGCGGTGGCTCCGGTCGCACGGACGAGCCACGGACGGGCGGCCCTCACCCACTGGAACCTGAACGACGGCACGCTGGAGGGCCTGCGCTGTCTCGACGTCCCGGCATTCAGCGTCCAGTACCACCCCGAGGCAGCCCCGGGCCCGCACGACTCGAGACATCTATTCGTCCGGTTCCGGGAGCTGATGGCCGATGCCGGCCCGAACTGACATCCGCACGATCCTGGTGATCGGGTCGGGACCGATCGTCATCGGGCAGGCCGCCGAATTCGACTATTCCGGGACCCAGGCGTGCAAGGCGCTTCGCCGGGAGGGCTACCGGGTCGTGCTGGTGAACTCGAACCCCGCCACGATCATGACCGACCCCGAGTTCGCCGACGCCACGTACGTCGAACCGCTGACGCCCGAGTCGGTCCTGCAGATCATCGAGCGCGAGCGGCCCGACGCGCTGCTGCCGACGCTGGGCGGGCAGACCGCACTGAACCTGGCCGTGGCGCTGGCGGAGTCCGGCGCGCTGGAAGCGAAGGGGGTCCGTCTGATCGGCGCGGGGCTCGACGCGATCCGCCGGGCGGAGGACCGTCTGCTCTTCGTGCGGTCCATGCAGGCCGCCGGCCTCCCCTTGCCGCGTTCGGGGGTCGCCCATTCGCCCACCGAAGCCCTCGCCGTGGCCGAGGACATCGGCTATCCGGTGATGGTCCGGCCGTCGTTCGTCCTGGGCGGCGGCGGAACCGGGCTTGCCTCGACGCGCGAGGAATTGGAACGGGCCGCCGCGGACGGGTTGGCGGCGAGCCCCATCAGGGAGGTGCTGGTGGAGGAGTCGGTCGAGGGGTGGAAGGAGTTCGAACTCGAGGTGATGCGGGACGGCGCGGACAACGCGGTCATCGTGTGCTCGATCGAGAACGTCGACCCCATGGGCGTGCACACGGGCGACAGCGTCACCGTCGCCCCCGCGATGACGCTCACCGACCGCGAGTACCAGGTCATGCGCGACGCCGGGCTGGCCTGCATCCGGGCCATCGGCGTGGACACCGGCGGGTCCAACGTGCAGTTCGCGGTCGACCCCCACGACGGCCGGCTCGTGCTGATCGAGATGAACCCGCGCGTGTCCCGGTCCAGCGCGCTGGCGTCGAAAGCCACCGGGTTCCCCATCGCGAAGATCGCGGCGCTCCTCGCCGTCGGTTACACGCTCGACGAGATCCGCAACGACATCACCGGCGAGACGCTGGCGGCCTTCGAGCCCGCCCTCGACTACGTTGCGGTCAAGGTCCCCCGGTGGGCGTTCGAGAAATTCCCGGGTGCCGACCCGACGCTGTCCACCAGGATGAAGTCGGTCGGCGAGGTCATGGCGATCGGGCGGACCTTCGCGGAGGCGCTGGGGAAGGCGTGGCGCTCGCTGGAACGCGCGGGGTTCGACCTGGGGGAGCCTGCCCGGGCCATCACGCTGAAGGAGCTCGGGCGGGCCACCGAGCGACGGCTGCTCCTGGTCGAAGCTGCTGCGGGGCAAGGATCTTCGGTTGACGAGATCGCCGCGGCGAGCGGGATCGATCCGTGGTTCGTCGAGCAGATCGCCGGGACGGCCGAGCGGGCGAAGGCGCTCGCCGGGCAGGACGTGGCCAGACTCTCGGCCGACGAGCTCCGGGACGCCAAGCGGGCCGGCCTCTCGGATCGGCGGATCGCCCGGCTCACCGCGACCACCGAGGAGGAGGTTCGAACCGCCCGGCGCCGGCTGGGCGTCACCCCGGTGTTCAAGACCGTCGATACCTGCGCGGGGGAGTTCGAAGCACGGACGCCCTATTACTACTCGACGTACGAGGAGGAGTCGGAGGTCGGCCCCGGCCGCCGGCCGCGGGTGGTGATCCTCGGTGCCGGGCCGAACCGGATCGGCCAGGGGATCGAGTTCGATTACGCCTGCGTGCAGGCCGCGTTCGCCCTTCGCGACGCCGGGTTCGAGACGGTGATGGTGAACTCCAACCCGGAGACCGTGTCGACCGACTACGACACCAGCGACCGGTTGTACTTCGAACCCCTCACGCTGGAGGACGTGCTCGCGGTGTGCGAGGCCGAACAGCCGGTCGGGGTGATCGTGCAGTTCGGCGGGCAGACACCGCTCGCCATGGCCGCCGCGCTCGAGGCCGCCGGGGTGGCCATCCTGGGGACCGCCACCGGGGACCTCGACGTGGCCGAGGACCGGTTGAAGTTCGGCCGGTTGCTGGTCGAGCTCGGCATCCCGTCGCCCCAGCACGGCGTCGCGTCCTCGCTGGACGAGGCGCGGGAAGTGGCCCGGCGGATCGGCTATCCGTTGATCGTTCGGCCCTCGTACGTCCTGGGCGGCCGGGCCATGGACATCGTTTACACCGAAGCCGAGCTCGCCGGCTTCGTCGCCTCCGCCGCGGAGGCCAGCCCGGAGCACCCCGTCTTCATGGACCGGTTCCTCGAGGGCGCGGTCGAGGTCGACGTGGACGCGGTGTGCGACGGGCGCGAGGTCCTGATCGGTGCCGTGATGGAGCACATCGAGGAGGCCGGTGTGCACTCGGGGGATTCGACCTGCGTGACGCCGCCGGCCACGCTGTCGGACGACGAGCTGGACGCGATCGAGGCCACGGTCACCTCGATCGCCCGGGCCCTGCGGGTCCGAGGCGTCCTGAACGTCCAGCTCGCCATCCGAGACGACATCCCGTACGTGCTGGAGGCCAACCCCCGGGCGTCGCGCACCCTGCCCTTCGCATCGAAGGCGACGGGCCTGCCGCTGGCGAAGCTCGCGGGGCGGGTGATGGCCGGGGCGACACTGGAGGAGCTGCGCGGCGCTGGTCTTCTGGACCCGGCGGGCAGCCGCTACCGGTCGCTCCGGCACGTGGCCGTGAAGGCGGCGGTCCTGCCCTTCGGCCGGTTCCCCGGGGTAGACACGGTGCTCGGGCCGGAGATGCGGTCGACGGGCGAGGTCATGGGTATCGCCCGCGACCTCGGCGTTGCCCTGGCCAAGGCCCAGGAGGCGACGGGCGCCGCGCTCCCCACCGCCGGCGCGGTGTTCGTGTCCGTGGCCAACCGCGACAAGCGTTCGATCCGGCTGCCCGTCCGCCACCTCGCCGAGCTGGGGTTCGAGATCCTGGCCACGCGAGGGACGGCGGCCGTGCTGCAACGGGCCGGGATCCCCGTGGCGACTGTGGCGAAGCGTTCCGAGGGTTCCCCAAACGCCGTGGACCTGATCCTGGAGGGGCGGGTGGGCCTGGTGATCAATACTCCCTTCGGCCGGGAGCCACGGACCGACGGGTACTTCATCCGGACGGCCGCGGCGCGGACCGGCGTCCCGTGCATCACTACGGTGCCGGGCATCCTCGCCGCGGTGCAGGGCATCGAAGCGCTCCGCCGCCGCCGGCCCGAACCGCGCCCGCTGCAGGAGTACCATGCCGAAGTCCGCCTGGTGGTGGTAGGCGAGCCGGCCGGACCGGTCCCGCGTGAGGACGCGGCGGGAAGGATCGGGACGTCCGCGGTGCGCACCATCGAGGAGACGGCGTGATCCGTGGAGCGGAGCCGGGCGCGACCCGAGCCAACGCCCACACGAGGGAGGCCCCGTGATCCGCGCCAAGTGCGAGGTGCTGTCGAACCGGCGGGCGGGTGTCTATTACTCGCTCACGCTGGTGGCGCCCGACATCGCCGAGCAGGCCAAGCCGGGGCAGTTCGTGGAGATCGCCCCACCGCCCGGTCGGGAGTTCCTGCTGCGGCGGCCCTTCTCGATCCACCAGGCCTCGCGGCGCGGCGGATGGGCGGGGACGCTCGAGGTCGTGTTCGACGTGGTCGGGCCCGGCACGCGGTGGCTGGCGCAAGCGCAGGCGCACGACGTGCTGGACGTGATCGGGCCGCTGGGACGGCCCTTCCAGGTGCCGAAGGAGCTCTCCACGTGCCTACTCGTGGGTGGCGGGTACGGGGCGGCGCCCCTGTATTTCATGGCCGAGGAGCTCCGGTCGGCGAACAAGTCCGTGCACATGATCGTCGGCGCCCGCGACCATGAGCGAGTGTTCAAGCCGATCGAGGGCAAGCGGCTGGCGAACTCGCTGACCATCACGACCGAGGACGGCAGCATGGGGGAGACCGGCAGGGTGACCGACTTGCTCGCCGACGTGATCGCCAGGACCGGCTCCCAGGTCGTCTATGCGTGCGGGCCGAACCCGATGCTTCGGGCGGTCGCCGAACACTGCCTGGCCCGTTCGGTCCCCTGCCAGGTGGCGGTGGAGGAGATGATGGCCTGCGGGCTCGGCGTGTGCTGGACGTGCGCGGTCCCCCTGATCGCCCTTGACGGACGGGGCTGGTGGAACGTCCGGGCCTGCACGGAGGGCCCGGTGTTCAACGGTGCGCGGGTCTGGTGGGACCGGTGGCTGGGCCCCAAGTCCGGTGAGGGACCCGTGGCCGGCTCCGGGGAGGGTTTCGACGCGATGCCCGAGTCGCAGACGGTGGAGGCGTGGCCGGGATGACCGCGCTCGACCAGATCACGCCCGGCGTCGCCGCCCCCACGCTGGAGGTCGACCTGGGGGGCGTGCGGTTTCCGACCCCGGTGCTCGCCGCGTCCGGCTGCTTCAACTCGGGCAAGGAGATGGCGAACGCCATGGACCTCCATCGGATCGGCGGCGTGGTCACCAAGAGCGTCACCTTCCGGCCCACCAAGGGACTTCCGACCCCGCGGATGGCCGAGACCGCGTCCGGCATGCTGAACGCGATCGGCCTGCAGAACCCCGGCATCGAGGAGTTCCTGAGCAAGGACGGCCCGTGGATCGAGACGGCGGGGATACCGGTGATCGTGTCGGTGGCCGGCCGGAGCGTCGAAGAGTTCTCCCAGGTCATGATCCGGATCCGCGAGCTCCAGTCCGTGGTGGCGATCGAGGCGAACATCTCGTGCCCGAACGTCGAACGCCGGAACCAGGTGTTCGCCTGCCATCCGGACATGGCCGCCGAGGTGATCGGTTCGGTCAGCCGCCTGTCCCGGGTCCCGGTCTTCGCCAAGCTCACGGCCGACGTGACGAACATCGTCGAGGTGGCCGAGGCGTGCCTGCGCGCGGGCGCCCACGGCCTGAGCCTCATCAACACGTTGCTCGGGATGGCCATCGACGTCGAGACGTTTCGGCCGAAGCTCGGCGCCGTCACCGGTGGGCTGTCCGGTCCCGCCATCAAGCCAGTCGCAGTCCGCTGCATCTACCAGGTGGCGGAGGCCTTCCCGGACGCGCCGATCATCGGGATCGGGGGGGTTCGAACCGCGGAGGACGCGGTCGAGCTCATGCTTGCCGGCGCGTGGGCCGTCCAGGTCGGGACGGCGAACTTCTTCGACCCCGACGCGACCACCGACGTGGCGCGCGGCATCGGCGAGTTCCTGGCCCGGAAGGGCCTGTCGGGACCGGCCGACCTTCGTGGAAAGGCACAGCGTGCGAACGGTGACCCGGAACCCGCTGATCATCGCGCTTGACCTCTCCGACCCGGACGGGGCGGAGCGGCTGGCGAAGGAACTGGCCGGCTCCGTCGCGTATCTGAAGATCGGGCTGGAGCTGTTCACCGCGACCGGTCCGTCGGTGGTCGAACGCATCTCGGCGCACGCTCCTGTGTTCCTGGACCTGAAGCTGCACGACATCCCGAACACGGTGGGCCGGGCGGCTCGCAACGTGGGGCGGCTGGGGGCGGCCCTGCTCACGGTGCACGCTCTGGGCGGGATCGAGATGGTCCGGGCTGCCGTGGAGGGCGCCGCGGAGGGGGCCTCCGGCGGGGGGGTCGACCCTCCCGGCATCGTCGGGATCACGGTGCTGTCGAGCCTGGCGGGGGAGGACCTGGCGTCTCCGGCCTCGCTGGCCTTCGAGGCGATGTCGGCGGGGGCCACCGGGGTCGTGGTCTCCGGTGTGGACGTGGCCATGGTCCGAGAGGCGCTGGGGCCGATGGCCGCGCTGATCGTCCCGGGGATCCGGCCGGGCGGGCAGGCGACGAACGACCACGTGCGGGTGCTCTCGCCGCGAGAGGCGCTGGAGCGCGGGGCCGACTACCTCGTGGTGGGCCGACCGATCACCGAGGCTTCCGACCCGGCCGCGGCCGCGCACGCCCTGCTCCGCGAAGTGGGCGTCGAATGAGCGGCTCCCCGGCCGGTCGATGACGCTCACCCCCGAGCGGGCCCGCGGTCTACTGGAAGAGCGCCGGGCCATCCTCTCCGGCCACTTCGAGCTCACCTCCGGCCGGCATTCGGACATCTACGTGCAGAAGGCCCGGCTGCTGGAGTATCCGGAGACGGCGATGGAGTTCGCCGGGGAGATCGCGTCCTGGTATCCGGATGTCGAGGTGGTGGTCGCGCCGGCCGTGGGAGCCATCTCGCTCGGATTCGCCGTGGCGCTGGCGGCCGGGGCGCGGGCGATCTTCGCGGAGCGGACGGACGGGCGGATGGAGCTTCGGCGGGGGTTCGCGCTGGAGCCGGGGGAGCGGGCCTTGTTGGTCGAGGACATCGTCACCACGGGCGGGTCGGCCCGCGAGGTGCACGAGCTGATCCGGTCCGCCGGAGCCGAGGTGGCCGGGGTGGCCGCGCTGGTGGATCGAACCACCACTCCGCTCGATATCCCGCTCCGCGCCGTGGTCCGCGTCGAGGCGGTGTCCTGGGAGCCGGCCGCGTGTCCGCTCTGCGCCCGAGGGGTCCCATTCGACACCCCAGGGTCCCGCCTCCTGCGGGGATCGGCCCTGTCGAGTGAAGCGAGCTCGAACGAAGGCGCCGCCGGCGTCCGCCCGTGGCCGGGCTGACCTTCATGTAGAGGTTGATTTTCGGCGGCAAGCCCCGCATCCCCGCTCGGCTCGATTGCTCCCGCCGAACCGGCGTGCCTATAATCCGCCCCGCCGCGCACCGCGATCCGAACCCGAGGAGGGATCGATGCCTCTACCCACCCTGACGGACGAGCAGCGGAAGGAAGCACTGGCCAAGGCCGCCGAGGCCCGGAAGCGCCGTGCCGAGCTGAAGGCCGAACTGAAGTCGGAGAAGACCTCGCTCCGCGACGTGCTGAGCCGGCAGGGCGACGATGTGGTCGGCAAGATGAAGGTCTCTGCGGTCCTGGAATCGCTGCCCGGGGTGGGGAAGGTCCGGGCCCGCAAGATCATGGAGCGCCTGGAGATCTCCACGAGCCGCCGGGTGCGCGGCTTGGGAGCGAAGCAGCGCGACGCGCTGCTCACCGAGTTTTCGGCCAAGAGGTAACCGGTCTCGGGCTGGCTCTACGTCCTCTCCGGGCCCTCGGGCGTCGGCAAGGGCACGGTCGTCCGCCGCCTCCGTGAGCTCCATCCGGACATCGTCGTGTCCGTCTCGGCCACCACGCGCCCGCCGCGGCCCGGCGAGGTGGATGGGCGCGACTACCGGTTCGTCTCGGAGGAGGGATTCGACCGGCTGGTCGAACAGGACGCCTTCCTGGAGTGGGCGGAGGTGTTCGGCCGCCGGTACGGGACGCTGGCAGGGCCCGTGCTGGAGGGGGTCCATGCCGGGAAGGACGTCCTCCTGGAGATCGACATCCAAGGGGCGCGGACGGTTCGCCGGAAGGTCCCGGATGCTGTCCTGATCTTCCTGGTGGCTCCGTCCGAGGAGGAGCTCGCCCGGCGACTCCTGGGACGGCATACCGAGAGCGGCCCGGAGCTGGCACGCCGGCTGGGCGCCGCCCGGGAAGAGCTGGCCCAGGCGATGTGGTTCGACCATGTGGTGGTCAGCGACGACGTGGACCGGGTTGCGCACCGGGTCGCCGCTATAATCGAAGCGAGCCGGACGACCGGCTGACCCGCCGCATCGACCGGCCGCGCTCCTCGAAGAGCAGACGGGAGAAGAAGGCTCCATGATGATCGAACCGAAGATCGACGAGCTGCTGAAGCACACGGACTCCCGCTACACGCTGGTGATCCTCGCTGCCAAGCGCGCCCGGGAGATCAACTCGTACTACAGCCAACTCGGCGAGGGCCGCGGCGAGTACATCCCGCCGCTGGTTGAAGGCGACATCGATTCCAAGCCCCTCGCCATCGCCTTGCGGGAGATCGCCGAGGGCAAGGTCGCCTTCGAGCGGCTCGAGGCGCCCGGCATCAAGTAGCCTCCGATGCCGAGCTCGGACCCGGATCCGAAGCTCGCCCGGCCCGTTTCCGGCCGCCCATTCGCCGGCAGGCACGTTCTGTTCGGGGTGACCGGTGGGATCGCCGCGTACAAGGCCGTCCTGCTGGTCCGGATGCTCACCGAAGCCGGCGCGGACGTCCAGGTGGTGATGACCCCCGCCGCCACGCGGTTCGTCGGGCCGGACACGTTCGCCGCCCTCACCCACCATCCCGTGTATTCGGACGTCTTCGAGCGGACGGACGCGGTGTTGCACGTGCGGATGGCCCATCGCGCGGAGGTGGCGATCGTGGCGCCCGCCACCGCCAACGTCCTGGCCCGGCTGGCGCTCGGCTTGGCCGATGACCTGGTGACCTCCGCGCTGCTCGAGGCGACGTGCCCGCTGGTGGTGGCTCCGGCGATGCACACGGGTATGTGGCAGCATCCCGCCACCCAGGCCAACGTGCGGGTGCTCCGCGAACGAGACGCGACGATCGTTGGCCCGGGGGAGGGGTCGCTCGCCGCCGGCGATGAAGGCGTGGGCAGGATGGCCGAGCCCGAAGAGATCCTCGTCGCGGCGATCCGAGCCCTCGCCGAGAGGGCCGAACGGGTCGCCGACGGGGCTGGCGGGCTGGCCGGACGGCGGATCCTGGTGACCGCGGGTCCCACCCACGAGCCGATCGACCCCGTCCGATACCTGGCGAACCGTTCGACCGGGAAGATGGGGTTCACCGTCGCGACGGAGGCGGCCCGGAGGGGGGCGGCCGTCACGCTGGTCACCGGGCCGGTCGCGCTGTCCGACCCGGCCGGCGTCGAGGTTCGGCGGGTGGAGACCGCGGAGGAGATGGCCGGCGAGGTGCTGGCCCGCTACGGCGAGGTGGATGCCGTGGTCATGGCGGCCGCCGTGGCCGACTGGCGACCCTCCGAGGTGGCGGCGAGCAAGCTCAAGAAGGACGCGGGCCCACCGGTGCTCGAGCTCCGGACCACCACCGACATCCTCTCCTCGCTGGGGAAGGCGAAGGAGGATCAGGTGCTGGTCGGGTTCGCCGCGGAGACCGCCGAGGACCCCACCGCCGAGGGGCGGCGGAAGCTCCAGGAGAAGAGCCTCGACCTGCTCGTGGCCAACGTGGTGGGCCGGGAGGGTACCGGATTCGGTTCGGATTCGAACCGCGCGGCGATCCTCTCGGCGAGCGGCGGCGACCTCCCGGTGCGGGCGTGGACGAAGCAGGAGCTGGCCTCGGCCATCTGCGACCGGCTGGCCGCGGCGTTCCTCGCGAGGCGCTGACCCCGGTCCGGTCGCTCCGGATGACCACCCTGTAGAATCTGGCCCGTCATGAGCAGGCGCTACCTCTTCACGTCCGAATCCGTCACCGAGGGCCATCCCGACAAGCTCGCCGACCAGGTCTCCGACGCCATCCTGGACGCGATCCTGGCCGAGGACCCCGAAGGCCGCGTGGCCTGCGAGACCCTGGTCACCACCGGGCTGGTGCTGGTGGCCGGTGAGATCAGCACGAAGATCTACGTGGACGTCCCTCGGGTGGTCCGGGACACCGTGACCGGCATCGGGTACGTCGACGCGAAGTCCGGCATCGACGGCGCCACCTGCGGCGTGATCGTGTCGATCCAGGAGCAGTCGGCGGACATCGCCATGGGGGTGGACAAGGCGCTGGAGGTCCGCGAGGAGGGGGTGCACGACCGGTACGACGAGACCGGGGCGGGCGACCAGGGCATGATGATCGGCTACGCCTGCCGGGACACCGACGAGCTCATGCCGATGCCCATCGCGGTCTCGCACCGGCTGGCCAAGCGGCTGGCGGACGTTCGCCGCGCCGGCATCCTTCCGTACCTCCGGCCGGACGGGAAAAGCCAGGTCACGATCGTGTACGAGGACGGGAAGCCGGTCCGCGTCCACACGGTGGTCATTTCGGCGCAGCACCGCGAGGAGGTCGACATCGCGACCCTGCTCGCGCCGGACATCGAATCCGAGGTCATCGGCCCCATCCTGCGGGAGATGGAGCTCGAAGCCGAAGGCGTGAAGATCCTGGTCAACCCTACGGGTCGGTTCGAGATCGGGGGCCCGAAGGCCGACACCGGGCTGACCGGCCGGAAGATCATGGTCGACTCGTACGGTTCCATGGCTCCCCACGGCGGCGGCTGCTTCAGCGGCAAGGACCCGACGAAGGTCGACCGCAGCGCGGCCTACATGGGCCGGTACGTGGCGAAGAACATCGTAGCCGCGGGCCTGGCCGAGCGGGCCCAGCTCCAGGTCGCCTACGCGATCGGCAGGGCACACCCCGTCTCGCTCTCGATCGAGACGTTCGGGACCAGCGAGGTCGACCCCAACCGGCTCGAGGACGTGGTGTCCGACATGTTCGACTTCCGCCCTGCGGCCATCATCGAGAAGCTCGATCTGCGCCGTCCGATCTACCTGGAGACGGCCGCGTACGGGCATTTCGGCCGGAAGGGCTTCTCCTGGGAGGAGACCGACCGGGTCGACGACCTCCGCCGGGCTTTCGAGTAACACGGCTCCCGGCCCCGCCACCCGCCCTTCCCTCGAGCGCCTTTCCGGACCGGTCGACGTCTGCGTCGACGTTCCGCGCCTCTCCGTCGACCGCCCCTTCACCTACCTGTTGCGCGAAGAGGACGACGCCGGCCTGGGCAGCCTGGTGAGCGTGCCCTTCCACGGCCGGACCGTCCGGGGCTGGGTGGTCGGACCGGCCACGGAGCCGCCTTCCGGGCGGCTGCTCCCCGTTCGGAAGATCCGATCCGCAGTGCGGTTCTTCGATGCGGGCATGCTGGACCTGCTGCGATGGGTGAGCGAGCGCTACGTGGCGCCGCTTGCCACGGCGATCGAACGCTCGCACCCACCTCGGGTGGTCGGGGAGGAGTCCGCGCCCGTCGAACCGCCGGCTGCGAACCGGTCCGCCCCCCTCCCGGCCTCGGCTGCTCTGGCCGTGTACGGCGGGGAGCGGCTGCTCGATCCCGGCACCACCACCTGGCTCCGGCCCCTCCCGCGCGACGAGGTGACCGCGTGCGTGGCGGGGGTCGCGGCGTGCCTGGGGAGCGGCCGCCGAGCGCTGATCCTGGTCCCGGAGGCCGAACCGCTCCCGGCCACGGCGGCGGCCGTGCTCGAAGCGTTCGGCCCGCGGGCGACCGGGTTCCTGGGAGGCAACCCGCGCGAGCGGTACCGGGCGTGGCTCGACATCCGGAGCGGCAGGTTCGACGTGGTGGTCGGGACGCGGCCGGCCGTGTTCGCGCCGCTGGCGGACCTCGGCCTGATCTGGATCTCGCGGGAGGTCCACCCCGGACACCGCGAGGACCGCGCGCCCTACTACCACGTCCGGGAGGTGGCCATGGCACGGGCCGGCATCGAAGGGGCGGCGTGCGTCCTGGCGTCACTGTCGCCGTCGGTGGAGACCGTGGCCGCCGCGGGGGCCGGTGCGGTCCGGGTGGCGCGGGCGCCGCGGGGGGCGGAGCGGGACGCCGCCCCACTGGTCGAGTCCGTGCCTCCGGAAGCGGAGGATCGTTCCGCGCGGCTAGGCCACCTACTGAAGACCGCCCGCTCCGGCGTGTTGCTCGTGTCGCGGACGGGCTACGGGGTCGCCCGCGTGTGCCGTTCGTGCAGCGAACCGGCCGCGTGCGCCACCTGCCACGGCCCCATCGTGGCCGAGCGGGGGCGCTCGTTCTGCCGGGCGTGCGGGGCGACGGGGACGTGCGCGAACTGCGGCGGGCACGAGTTCGGCCTGGAGCGGGGCGGGACCGAGCGGGTCGCGGAGTGGGCCAAACGGCAGGCCGGGGTACGGGTGGAGCTCCAGGACGAAGCAACCGCACCGTCGGACGGGCGGATCCTGGTCGGGACGGCCGCCGCGGTCAAGGACTTCGGGCCACGGTCGGTGGACCTGGTGGCGATCCTCGACCCGGACCGGGCGCTGCGGCGGGCCGGCATCCACGCCGGCGCGCAGGCGCTGGCCACGTGGATGGAGGCGGCGGCGTGGGCCGGACCGCGAACCGGAGTCCCCCGGCCGGGCCGTGTCCTGGTCCAGACGAACCGCCCCGGTCATCCGGCGATCCAATCGCTGGTCCGGTGGGACCCGGTCCCGTTCCTGCGGTCGGAGGCGGCGCGGCGAACCGAGGCCGGGTTCGCGCCGAACCACCCCGTCTTCCGGATCGAGGGATCGGCGGAGCTTCCGGCCGCGCTCCGTTCGGCCCGCCCGGAGACGCTGCTCGCCACGGGCGCGGAGAGCGGGACGGTATGCTTGGTCGCCGTCCGGCCGGAGGCGCTGGATGTGTTCCGGCAGGCGGTCCTCCGGCTCGTCTCGGCCGGCGTGGTCGAACGGGTCGAAGCCGAACCCCAGCTGTAGACGAAGGGGCCGCAAGCGTGAGCGTCATCCCCATCCGGTACCTCGGCGATCCCGTGTTGAAGGAGCCGTGTCGCGACGTCGAGACCTTCGACGACCTGCTGCGGCGTCTCTCGAAGGACATGCTGGAGACGATGTACCACGCGCCGGGCGTCGGGCTGGCCGCCCCGCAGATCGGCCTGTCGCTCCGGTTCTTCGTGTTCGACCCAGGGGAGAGCTTCGACACGGGCCCCGGAGCGGTGGCGAACCCGGTGCTGAGCGGGTTCGAGGGCGAGCAGACCGAAGAGGAAGGGTGCCTTTCGATCCCGAACCTCTACTTCCCCACCACCCGCGCGAACCGCGTCCGGGTGAGTGGGCAGGACGTCGAGGGCAACCCGATCTCGCTGGAGGGTGAGGGCCTCTTGGCACGGATCTTCCAGCACGAGACCGACCACGTGAACGGCTCGTTGTTCATCGACCGGCTTGCGGAGGACGAACGGCGCCTGGCCATGGCCGCGATCCGGGAGCGGGACCTGGAGGACGCGGCCGGGCGTGGCGGACGATGGCTCCGCCGCGGCCGCTGACCCGGTGACGCCGATGCGGGTCGCGTTCCTGGGCAACGCTCGATGGTCCGTCCCGTCGCTCGACGCGCTGGCGTCCTCCCCCCATCGCCCGGTCCTGGTGGCCACCCGGGAGCCGAGGCCGGCCGGGCGCGGTTCGAAGCTCCGGCCGACGCCGGTCGCCGACGCCGCCCGCCGCCTCGAGCTGTTCCTGCGGGAGGTCGCCACCGTGAAGTCGGGCCCCGGGTTCGACGCGCTGGCCGCCGCAGAGCCGGAGGTGCTGGTCGTGGTGGCCTACGGCGAGATCCTGCCGAGGGCGGTTCTGGACCTGCCCGCCGTCATGCCGGTCAACCTCCACTTCTCCCTGCTCCCGGAGCTTCGGGGGGCAGCCCCCGTCCAGCGCGCGCTGCTGGAGGGCCTGACGGCCACCGGAGTCACCACGATCCGGATGGACGAAGGGATGGACACCGGCCCGATCCTGCTCCAGGCCACCGAGACGATCGATCCGGCCGACGATGCGGGATCGCTCGGAGATCGACTGGCGGTGATCGGGGGCCGCCTGCTGGTCGACACGCTGGACCGGCTGGAAGGGGGGAACCTGGAGGAGCGCCCCCAGGACGGCGCGCTGGCCACGTTCGCCCCGAAACTCAAACCCGAGGACGAGGTCATCGACTGGTCCGAACCCGCCGAGGCCATCGTCCGACGGGTCCGGGCGCTCTCCCCGGAGCCCGGGGCTCGAACGACCTTCCGGGCACGGCGCCTCAAGGTCCACCGAGCCTCAGGGGTGAATGACGGGTTCGAACCCTGCCACAGTCGGCCAGCCGGGACCGTCGTGGCCGCCTCCCGGGACGCCCTGGTCGTGGCGACCGGTCGGGGGTCCCTGGCGCTGGAGGAGGTCCAGCTCGAAGGGAAGAGGCGTCTGTCGGGCCCGGAGTTCGCCCGAGGACATCGCGTGGAGGCAGGTGAGCGCCTTGGATAGCCGGGGGAGCAGACGCACCCGCCCGGACTCGGCACGGGCGCTGGCGCTCCGGGTGATCCGGCGGGTGGTGGAATCGGGGGCGTATTCGAACCTCGCCCTCGCCGCCGCGCTCCGGGAGTCCAAGCTCTCCGCTCGCGACCGCCAGTTCGCCGCCGAGCTCGTATACGGGACGCTTCGGCGCAAGCTGATCCTCGATGCCGAGATCGCCCGGGCCTCCACCCGGTCCCTGCGCCGGATCGATCCCGAAGCCGTGGCCCTGCTCCGCCTGGGCGCCTTCCAGCTGCGGGACACACGGGTCCCGGTCCACGCGGCGGTTGGGGAGACGGTCGGGCTCTCCGGACCGCGACACAAGGGTTTCGTGAACGCGGTCCTGCGCAACCTCGCGGCCACGCCGCCCGAGCGACCGGAGGGCGCGACCGCCGCCGACATCTCGGCCAGGACCGGGCTCCAGCCGTGGACCGTGGAGGAGCTCGGCAAGCTGCTGCCGGCGGAGGAGGTCGAACCCGCTGCCGCGGCACTGGCGTCGCCGGCAGCCCTGTGCCTGCGCACGAACAGCTGCCGCACCACGCCCGAGCAGCTGATCCGGGCGCTGAAGGAGTTCGCCCCTCAGCCCGGGCGGCTCCATCCCGACGTGGTGCAGATCTCCTCCGCGGTGCCGTCGCTCCTGCCCGGCTACCAGGAAGGGTGGTTCGCCGTCCAGGACGAATCCTCGGTCGTGGTCGCCGCAGCAGTGGAACCCATGCCGGGGGAGCGCATCCTCGACGCGTGCGCCGGGCCCGGCGGGAAGGCCGCGCACCTGGCCTGCACGGTGGGCCCGACCGGCACGGTGGTCGCGGCCGACGCCCGGTTCCACCGGGTCGAGCTGGTGGTCCGAAGCGCCGAACGGCTCGGCGTGCGTCTCTCCCCCCTCGTCCAGGACGCCGCCCAGCCGTCCCTTCGGGCGGAACGGTTCGACGCCGTGCTGGTCGACGCGCCCTGCAGCGGGGTGGGAGCCGCCCGCCGCCGGCCCGAGCTTCTGTGGCGGCCGGAGAAGGCGCAGCTGGCGGGCCTGGCCCGCTTGCAGGTGTCGATCCTCGCTGGCGTGGCCGACCAGGTGAAGCCCGGCGGACGGCTGATCTACTCGGTCTGCACGTTCCCCCGGGCCGAGACGGACGCCGCGGTGCGGGCCTTCCTGGCCAAGCGGCCGGACTTCGAACCGGCGGACGTCCCGGGACCGGACGGCCCGGCGCCGGTCCACCGGCTGTGGCCGCACCGCCACGGCACCGACGCCATGTTCTTCGCGGGATTCCGCCGAACCGGCTGAGCCGCGCGGGTAGAATCCGAGCCGTCATGCCGCCGAACGCCGGGACCGGAGGGAAGGTCGCCGCCTCCGTCCTGTCGGCGGACTTCGCGTATCTCGCGGAGCAGGTAAAGCTGGTCGAGCCACATGTCGACCTCATCCATGTGGATGCCATGGACGCGCACTTCGTCCCCGTGCTCTCGATCGGGCCGGTGGTCGTGGAGTCCCTGCGGAGGGTCACCGACCTGCCCCTGCACTGCCACCTGATGCTCGAGGACCCGGTGGCGCAGTTCGAACAGTTCGCCCACGCCGGGGCCGACATCGTGACCTGTCACATGGAGGCCGTGGCGGACCCGGCCGGGGTCGTCCGGAAGGCGGGCGAGCTCGGGATGAAGGCCGGTCTCGCGGTCAGCCCCGGCACGCCCGTCGAGGAGGTCTTCCCGTACCTGGACTCACTGGACCGCGTGCTGATCATGAGCGTCGAACCGGGCTGGGCCGGCCAGCCCTTCCTGGACAGCGCCCTGGGCAAGATCGAGTCGGTGCGCTCCAGGATCGAGGGCCAAGGCCTGAAGGTGGAGGTGGAGGTCGACGGCGGGATCAACGACCGGACCGGGGCTCGATGCGTCGCGGCGGGGGCGTCGGTCCTGGCCGCGGCCTCGTCGATCTTCAAGGCCGACGACATCGCCGGTGCCGCCCGCGCGCTCGCCGTGCTGGTCGGGAGGTGAGCGGGTGAGCGAGACGGTCCTGGTGGTCGACGACGATCCGGACGTCGCCCGATTCGTCGAGGTGAACCTTCGCTCCGCCGGCTACAACGTGACCGTCGCCTCCAACGGCGAGGAGGCGCTGGAGCGTGCCGTGGAGCTTCTTCCCGACCTGGTCCTGCTCGACGTCATGATGCCGAAGCTCGACGGGTTCGAGGTCGCCCAGCGCCTGCGCCGGGACCCGCGCACGTCCAGCAGCAGCATCATCATGCTCACCGCGAAGGCGCTCTCCAGCGACAAGGTGCTGGGGTTGTCCTCCGGTGCCGACGACTACATCATCAAGCCGTTCGACCCCGTCGAACTGCTCGCCCGGGTGAAGGGCACGCTGCGAAGGGCGCGAGAGATGCGCGCCCTCAGCCCGCTCACGGGCCTGCCCGGGAACATCCGGGTGCAGGAAGAGATCCGGCGACGAGTGGCCGAGGAGTATCCGTTCGCTCTCCTGTACGCCGACCTCGACCATTTCAAGGCCTATAACGACCACTACGGGTTCGTTCGAGGTGACCGCGCGATCCAGGTCCTGGCCCGGCTGGCCATGGAGGTCGTCCAGGAGTTGGCCGGGACCCAGGGTTTTGTCGGCCACGTCGGCGGCGACGACTTCATCCTGCTGGTCGGCCCGGACGAGGCCGAACGGATCGCCGAGACCTTGTGCCACCGGTTCGACGAGCAGGTCCCGCTCCTGTACGACACCATCGACCGGGAGCGCGGGACCATCGAGGTCCGCAACCGCCAGGGCGACCTGACCACCTTCCCGCTGCTCACGCTGTCGGTCGGCATCGCCAGCACGTCGGCAAGGACGTTCGCGCACTACGGCGAAGCGGTCGCCGTGGCCACCGAGATGAAGCAATACGCGAAGACGCTGTCCGGCTCAGCGTGGGCCGTCGACCGCCGGACCACCCTGTAGCCGGCGGTATACTCGCCACCAGAAAAGGAACGCCTGTCTTCGGGGCGGGGTGCGATTCCCCACCGGCGGTGAGAGTCCGCGACCCTTCGGCAGCCAGTCGGAGGTGGACCCGGTGAGATCCCGGGACCGACCGTGAAAGTCGGGATGGGAGAGGACGGGTATCGAGGAGGCGACGCCGCTGCGTCAGCCTTCTCCTTCCCTCCTTCCGCCGTCCGTCGCATCCGCACCCCAGAGAGGAACCGCGCGCGGTGCGAGACGACGAACGCTTCATGCGGCGAGCCTTGGAGTTGGCCCGGAACGGACTGGGACTGGCCGCGCCGAACCCGATGGTCGGGGCGGTGGTCGTGGCCGCCGACGGCGCGGTCGCCGGCGAGGGCTGGCACGAGGGCCCGGGCACCCCGCACGCGGAGGTCGTGGCCCTCCGCGCGGCCGGCCCGCGGGCCCGAGGTTCTCTGCTCTACACCACGCTCGAGCCCTGCGCCCACATTGGTCGGACGCCTCCCTGCGCACCGTTCATCGTGAAGGCCGGGGTTGCGGAGGTGATCGGCGGGTCCCCGGACCCGAACCCCCTGGCCGCGGGAGGGTTCGACCTGCTGCGCCGGAGCGGCGTTCGGGTGAGCGTCGGAACGCTGGCCGGGGAATGCGGTGCCCTGATCGCCGGATTCGCGAAGCACGTCAGGACCGGGTTGCCCTTCGTCACCCTGAAGATGGCCTCGTCGCTGGACGGGAAGGTCGCCGCGCGGGACGGCTCGTCCCGGTGGGTGACCGGTCCGGCGGCGAGGGAGGACGCGCACCGCTTGCGAGCCGGCTCGGGTGCGGTAGTGGTGGCCTGCGGCACGGCGGTGAACGATCGCCCGGCCCTCACGGTGCGCCTGAGCGGCTACCGCGGCCGGCAGCCGCTCCGGGTCCTGGTGGACGGGCGCGGTCGGACCCCGGCCGAAGGGCCGTTGTTCGAACGGACGGCCCCGACCCTGGTCGCCACCACGATGGCGGCGCCGGACGCCGCGAGAACGGCGTGGGAGCGCGCGGGGGCAGAGGTGTCGGTGCTGGACGAGTCCGCCCCGGGTCGGGTGGCGCTCCCCGCATTGTTCGACCTGCTGGGCAAGCGGGACGTGCAGGACGTGCTCCTCGAGGGCGGCCCCCGGCTGGCCTGGTCGGCGGTGGAGGCGGACCTGGTGGACCGGTTCGTGCTGTACCTCGCGCCGAAGCTGATCGGGGGCGAGGACGCGCCGGGGATCCTGATCGGGGCCGGGGTGCCGTCCATCGGGGACGCGCTGCCGGTTTCGATCGTGTCGGTGGAACGCGTCGGCGAGGACGTGAAGGTGGTGGCGGAGCGGGATGTTCACCGGGATCGTTGAGGAACTCGGCACCGTCCGTCAGGTCGGTGGGCGGATGCTGGTCGAAGCGAGCAAGGTCCTCCGCGACTCGCCCCCCGGATCGTCGATCGCGGTCAACGGCGTCTGCCTGACGGTGGTCGCGGTCGAGCAGGCGGCGATGGCGTTCGATCTTTCGGCGGAGACGCTGGCTCGGTCGTCGCTGGGCTCCCTGGAGCCGGGCGACCCGGTCAACCTGGAACGGCCGGTCACGCTGCTGGCCCGCCTGGGGGGCCACATCGTCCAGGGGCACGTGGACGGCGTGGCCGCGGTGGGGGAGATCCGGCGACAAGAGGTCGGGGTGGACATGATCTTCGACGTGCCCGCGGAGCTGATGCGTTACCTGGTGGAGAAGGGCTCGGTGGCGGTGGACGGGGTGAGCCTCACGGTCGCGGAGATGGGGCGGGGGTCGTTCGGCGTCGCGCTGATCCCGTACACCCTGGAGGCGACCAACCTGGGGACGAAGGGGCGGGGGGACATGGTGAACATCGAGGTCGACGTGCTGGCGAAGTACGTCGAGGCCCTGGTTCGGAGGACGGCATGACAAGGGACGAGGAACAGGGACAGACGACGGGCCTGGCCGGGGACGGGCACGCGGAGCCCCGGTTCGCCCCCATCGAAGCGGCCATCGAGGACATCCGCGAGGGCCGGATCGTCATCGTGGTCGACGACGCGGACCGGGAGAACGAGGGCGACTTCATCATCGCCGCCGAGAAGGTCACGCCCGACGCGATCAACTTCATGGCCACCCATGGCCGTGGGATCGTCTGCCTGCCGTGCGAGGGGTCCCGCCTGGACGAACTCCGCATCCCCCTGATGGTCACGCCGAAGGAGGGGATGCACGAGACCGCGTTCACGGTCTCGATCGACGCGCGGGGCACCACCACCACGGGGACCAGCGCCTACGACCGCGCCGCCACGATCCTGTCCGTGTGCGACCCGGCCACGAAGCCCGAGGACCTGCAGATGCCCGGGCACGTCTTCCCGCTCCGGGCCCAGGTGGGCGGGGTCCTGAAGCGTGCGGGGCACACCGAGGCCGCGGTCGATCTGGCCCGGTTGGCCGGGTTGCTCCCCGCCGGCGCCATCTGCGAGATCATGCACCCCGACGGGACCATGGCCCGCCTCCCGGAGCTGTGGCGTGTGGCGAACGAGCACCGCCTGACGATGATCTCCATCGCCGACCTCATCTCCTATCGCCGCCGGACCGAGAAGCTGGTCCGCAAGGTGGCCGAAGCGTCGATCCCGACCCCCCACGGCCAGTTCAAGGCCCACGCGTTCGAGAGCCTGGTCGACGGGAGGGTCCACGTGGCCATGGCCCTCGGCGAGATCGGGGACGGCCAGCGGATCCTGGTCCGGGTGCACTCGGAGTGCCTGACCGGGGACGTGTTCCGTTCGCTCCGCTGCGACTGCGGGACGCAGCTCGACGCGGCCCTGGCAAGGATCGGCGAGGAGGGGCGGGGCGTCGTGCTGTACATCCGGGGCCACGAGGGGCGGGCCATCGGGCTCACCCACAAGTTGCGGGCCTACAAGCTGCAGGAGTCCGGCCAGGACACCGTCGAGGCGAACGTCTCGCTGGGGTTCGCCGCCGACCCCCGCGACTACGGGATCGGCGCGCAGATCCTCCACGAGATGGGCGTTCGAACCATGCGCCTGCTGACGAACAACCCGGCCAAGAGAGCCGGGCTGGAAGGGTATGGGCTGGCCATCGTGGAGCGGCTGCCGCTCCTGACCGAACCCACGCCGGAGAACCTCCGGTACCTCCAGACGAAGCGCGAGAAGATGGGGCACCTGCTGGAGCTGGACGGCGAGCTCCCGGCGGCCGTCCCGCCCGAGCCCGCCCCCGCGGACATCGAGAACGGCGGCCTCCCGTGAACGAGATCACCGGTACCATGGACGCCCGGGGCCGCCGGTTCGCCATCGCGGCGGCCGCCTTCAACGACATGGTCGTGTCGAATCTGGTCGAGGGCGCCCTGGCGTCGTTCCGGTCGGCCGGCGTCCGCGAGGAGGACCTCGTGCTGGTCAGGGTGCCGGGTGCGTTCGAGCTCCCGCTGGCTGCCCGGAAGCTGGCCGGAAGCGGGCAGTTCGACGCGGTGGTGTGCCTGGGGGCGGTGATCCGCGGCGAGACGGCCCATTTCGACTTCGTGGCCGGCCAGGCGGCCCGGGGGATCCAGGACGTCATGGCGCAGACCGGGGTGCCGGTGGCGTTCGGGGTACTCACCACCGAGAATCTGAGCCAGGCGCTGGAGCGTGCCGGCGGGAAGCACGGGAACAAGGGATGGGACGCAGCTGTGGCGGCCATGCAGATGGCCAGCGTGCTGGAGCAGCTGCCGAAGAAGGAGTGAGGTCGGTGATCGTCGACAAGCCCTGGGGCAAGGTGGCGACGTACGCGCTGAACCAGCCCAGCTCGGTTCGCATCATCACCATCGAGCCGGGGGAGGAGACCAGCGAGCACTACCACCAGCTCCGGGATGAGATGTGGGTGGTGCTCGACCCGGAGCTCGGGGTCCAGATCGGCAACCGCCAGGTGGACGCGCAACCGGGCGACGAGTTCATCGTCTCGGCCGAGGAGCCGCACCGCATCAGGAACAACGGCTCGAAGCGCGGCCGGGTCCTGGAGGTCGCCTACGGCTACACGATCGAAGAGGACACCTTCCGGCTGCAGGACGACTACGGCAGGCCGATGGAACCGGACTGGTAGGTCGGGCTCCGCCGAACCCAGAAGGCCCCGCCGAGCCCCTGTCGGGGTCGCCAAAATCCATTGCCCCGGCTTTGGCCGCATGCTATCTTCGGCCGGCGTTTGGCGGGCGGTCCGCCGAGAAGTGCAAGGAGGTCCAGGTTGACGCAGGGCACGGTGAAGTGGTTCAGCAACGAGAAGGGCTACGGCTTCATCGCGCGTCCCGACGGGGACGACGTGTTCGTTCACTTCTCGGCGATCGTCGGTGACGGCTACCGCACCCTCAACGAGGGCCAGGAGGTCGAGTTCGACATCGTGGAGGGACCCAAGGGCAAGCAGGCCGCGAACGTCAAGCCCGTCTAGCTTCGGAACCCCCGGCAGCACCGGAACGGGCCCCTAGCGGGGCCCGTTCTTCGTTGCCCGTTGGTCTCCTCTGGTGTTCCTCCCTGCCCTCGTGTACAACTGCCCCACCATGGCCACCGACTCCCGGATCGGCTCCGAGCTGGCCGGCTACCGGATCGAAGGGGTGCTCGGCCGGGGCGGGATGAGCGTGGTCTACCTGGCCCAGCACCATCGCCTGGACCGCCGGGTGGCCCTGAAGGTGCTCGCTCCCGACCTGGCGGAGGACGAACGGTTCCGCGAGCGGTTCATCCGGGAGTCCCGGATCGCCGCCGGCATCGAACACCCCAACATCATCCCGGTGTA
>DHWS01000172.1:0-217 GCA_002413305.1 Actinobacteria bacterium UBA5176
GGGTTCGGCACGCCGCGGGGTGCGGCCATCCTGGGGGTGATCTCCTGGCGCCTGGTGAACTTCTGGCTTCCCATCCCGGCGGGCGGCCTTTGCCTACCTCTCGCTCAGAGCCAAGGACCGGAGCTCCCAGGGGGAAGCGTCGCGAGGAACTCGCGCGCCTGGCGGCGGAGTCGGCGTTCACCGCGGACCGGCCGAGGGAGTGGCTCGAGCGTCACGG
>DHWS01000172.1:502-2984 GCA_002413305.1 Actinobacteria bacterium UBA5176
AGGACGGATGATCTCGGGTCAACCGCGGTGTGTCTCTCAGGGGTTGGAGCCTCAAAGATTCCCGGCACGGCTCAGACCGATCATCCCGCTACAGCCCCCTGGAACCGATCAGGAAATGGCTCTTGATCAGGCCCTTGCCCTTCAGCTCGATGGTCCCTCGGGACTCGAGATCGAACGATCCTCTTAGTGCGTCGGCCACCACTTGCGACACATGGATCCGGTTCGGCTCCCCGGATGCCTCCAACCTGCTGGCCACGTTCACGGTGTCGCCCCAGACGTCGTAGACGAACTTCCTCGTCCCGATCACGCCGGCCACCGCGGGCCCCGAATGGATCCCGATGCGGATCCGCCACGGCCGGCCGGACCCTCCGGCCTCCCCGATCGCGCCGACCATCCCCAGCGCCAGCTCGGCGATCGCGGCCACGTGGTCGGATCTTGTCCCTGGCAGGCCGCCCACGGCCATGTACGCGTCCCCGATCGTCTTGATCTTCTCCACACCCGTCCGCTCGCACAGCGAGTCGAAGCGCGAGAACAGCGTGTTCAGCTCCGAGACCAGCCGGTGCGGATCCATCTGCGACGACGTCTCGGTGAACCCGACCAGGTCGCTGAACAGCACGGTGACCTCGGCATAGCGATCGGCGATCACCCGCTCGCCGGCGCCCAGCCGGTCGATGATCTGCTGCGGCAGGATGTTCAACAGCAGTGCATGCGACCTCGCTCGCTCCTCCTCCAGCTCTCGGGTCAGCCCCGAGAGCAGCCTGGAGGTGGCGTCCTGCATCTCCTCCATCTGGCGGACGTTGGAGTCCAGCCGCGCGAGCTTCCTGGCGAGCAGGCGGTTCTCCTTGTCGAGCGCCCGAAAGCGCGCCTCCGGGTCCCCCTCGTCCGTGGACACGATCGCTCGCCGTCTACCCAGCCTCGCCGAGCAGCACCGCGACGATGGTCTCGTTGTGGAAGCGCGTCGCCCCAGTCGCGATCGGCGCGATCTCACCGAAGCAGTACATCCCGCAGATCGGGATCGCCTCGCCCAGCTCGCCGCGCGCGATGTCGAGCTCGGCGCCGGTCCGCGTGCCCAGCACCAGCTTGCGGATGGCGCACGAGAAGACCAGCGCTGCCTCCGGGCTCGACGCCACGGGGAAGCCCTTCATCGCCTTCTGTACCGCCGACCTCGTTCCGGCGAAGATCTCGTCGGTGACGGCCACGGTAAGCTGGACCGTCGCGTCTTCAGGCACACCCCCGCTCAAACGGACGGATCCGGCCGGCGCGTCCGACGGCAGAGGGACGCGAAGGTAGAAGTCGTCGGTGTCGCCTTCGAACACCGCGAGCGGGTTCGCGGGTGTCGGCTTCACGTCCGGACCGAGGTAGCGCTGGTAGAAGGCCAGGGCGGGCTCGCCGTCGATGCGATGGATCGTGGTTCCCGACACCTCCGTCACCCGTCCCCTGGAACCGACGGGCCGCCATCCGGTGTCGACGCCGAACGAGTACGAGAGCGGGCCCGAAAAGAGCAGCACCGAGACTGCGTCCTCCAGGATCCGGTGGTTGTAGAACTGCCGGGCTCGGAGCGCCTCGTTCGGTGCCGTTCGGGGCGCCGATCCTCCGCCGAGGACGGGGACGCATTCGGGGAGCGACCGCTGGAGCTCGCGGAGCAGGATCGAGGGGTCGTCCGCGGTGATGCAGGGCATGACGATGCACAAACACGGAGGCTTGTCCGTCTTGCTAAGGGCCTCCTCGATGGCCTGTCGCGCCGCGGCCTCACTCGAGTCCGACACGCCAAGACCGACCCCGGCCGTGATATCGACGGAGTCGGATGCGAACAGGGCGAGCATAACCGAGTCCTCCTGGAAGCCGAGCACCGAGGACATCTCTCCCGCCGAGGTCGAGCCCACGAGCTCGATGTCTGGATACGCCCTTCGGACGCCGGCCACGATGGGAGCCAGGTCCGTGTCCGAGGTCGAGAACAGAAGCCCCGCTGTGGCCCGGGCTCCGTCCAGAGAACGGTCGCACTGCTCAAGGACGGCGGCGACGGCGTCCTCGGGATCGATGTCGTCGCTGTGGCCCACTGCCATGCGAAACACGAGACGCAGGATAGCGCCTGGTCGCGCGCCTGAGATCGGGGCTTTGCTTGAAGGCCTGGCGCACGCGTGGGGTGAATAAACCCGATCGCAGCTTGAGAGCGGCATGGGACGCCTTCTGACCGGCATGCGCTTCGGGGCTTGAGCGCCGGGCGAGATGGGGCACTGTCGGGCGGGATCCATCGAGCCCTTGTCCGATCCCGTGCCGGGGTCGAGAATCAGCCGGATGCCGAGCGAAGAGCGCAAGGTGGCGACCGTTCTGTTCGCCGACCTCGTCGGCTCAACCGAGCTCGCGAGCGATCAGGACCCCGAGCGGACCCGGGCCACCCTCGACCGCTTCTACGACACGATGGCGTCCGAGATCGACCGCGTGCGGTTCCTCGGAGCTCTTTCGGTGGGCGCAGGCACTCGGG
>DHWS01000113.1:0-30993 GCA_002413305.1 Actinobacteria bacterium UBA5176
ACCTCAACCCGTGACCTGGACGGACTAGTCGCGTCGCCTTCGCGCTCGCGCGGACGAGGCTGATGACTGCGCGCTACCCGTTCTATCTCCTCGCAGATTCGGAGCACGGCCAGCTGAAGGAAGGTGAACTGTCAGGGATCGCGCCTCCGTCGCCGCTCCCACGCACCGACAGTGACGTGAAGAAGGGCTTCGTCTACGAGCGTGTGCCGCACGTGACGTTGAAGTCGATCGCGAACAACCTTGACATCCACGGGAGGATGAGTCGCGAGAACATCGATGCGGCGATCGCGAGGCACGCGGAGACCGAGCTCCTCTACGACCGGCCGTACAAGGACCCGAAGGTGGTGAGGGTGAGCGGGCCGTTCACGGTCGAGAGCCTGTCGCCGCATCGCGTGCTCTCGCCTGCCGGCGGGGACGTGCCCGATCCCGAGCCCATCCCCGACGCCGATGCCGGCAGATTCGTCGAGCACGTGCTGGACAACCTTCGGAAGGCCGGCGTGCAGAACACCGTGAAGGATGAGCGCCTGCAGTTCGGCCGGCTCGAGCCTTGGCCTGGCGTCCACATCCAGGCCTCGGGCGACTACGTGGAGAACGACTCAATGCGCACGGTCGCAGTGTCCATTGGACCGGAGCACGGGACCGTCGACCGGCAGATCGTCGACGCCGCGGCGAAGGAGGCCGTTCGGTTCGCCGATCTCCTGGTGGTATGCGGGTTCGCGTTCGACGCGTACGCCAGCGAGACCACGCACCTCGGCAACCTTACGATCCTGCAGGCGAAGATGAACCCCGACCTGCAGATGCCGGACTTGCTCAAGAAGACCGGCGCCGGAAACCTGTTCATGGTCTTCGGCGAACCCGACATCGAGATCCGCACCGGCGAAGATGGAATGCTCACAGTCGAGATCCGCGGGCTCGACGTGTACGATCCGACCACCGGAGTAGTGCGTAGCCACTCCACGCACGACATCGCATGCTGGTTCCTCGACACGAACTACAACGAGGAGAGCTTCTTCGTGCGCCACGCGTACTTCCTTGGAAGTGACGATCCGTACGACAAGCTGAAGAGGGTCTTGAGAGCCGATATCGATGAGGCGGCCTGGGCGAGCCTCTACAGCACGGTCAGTCGTCCCTTTCCAAAGCCGGCGACTGGCAAGATCGCAGTGAAGGTGATCAACCACTACGGTGACGAAGTCCTGAAGGTCTACGACGTCAACAACAGGAAGGGGAGTCCGTAATGCGTCCAGTCGCTGCGTATGAGACAACTATCCTTGACAGAGAGAGCCGTCTGGCAGTCTCAGCATTCGTCATCCCGCAACACACGGTGCCCGACACTTCGGTCCTCGATGACCCAGACCTCCTGATGGCGCCGTTGGGTCTCGACAACTTGGACGTCACTTTGAAGCCCGAGGGACTGGTACCCGCGTTGACGCTCATGCTGGCCGGGTTGGGCGCTGCGGACGCTGCGGGATACCTTAACCAGGACGTGCCTCTCCCCCAGCCCCCTGATCCTTCGACCGTCGAATTCGCTTCCTATCTCGCTTACTCGGATTCAATCCCGTGGGAGGAATCGCCACTCAGTGGCAAAGCTCTAGCGACCGTGATGGTCGGATGCCTGGCCATGGGTTCGCGCGCTGTGGTCGCCGGACTCGGCGCGTTCTTGGTCGTCCTTGTTTGTTGTACGGCGGGCGTTATCGTTCTGGTGGCGGCAGGGGAGACCGCAACCGAGGCACTGACCGGGTTGCGAGCACGAATCCGCGCATTCTGGGAGCGGCCCTAAAAAGGTACTTTCGGGACGGACCGGCCAACACCGATGCCTGTGGTACCGATTCAAGCCGCCCGCGGGCCTTCTCCCGACTGATGTCGGGCGGCAGTGTCCCGTACCTCTGAGAAGCTTGTCGGCCAAAGACCACAGCGTTCGGCTCAGATCCCAACGTCCGAAGGGGAAGGAATGGCGCCGCTTGACCAGCGGTGGGGGGGTGTCAGGGGGCGGTTCAGGGTGTTGCCAGCGGTGTTCACCCCTGTGACGATCGCTATACCCCCCTCTGGGGTGCGGGACGGTGTCTTGGAGTGGATGAGGGGAATCGAACCCGCATCTCACGACCCAGGGGTGTGGTCAAAAATGTCCGGCGAGGTCACGATCGCTCATGAGCATCGGCCGCCCGTGCTGGGGGGCTACGCAGGCCGGGTGTGGTCAAGAGTGTTCGACGGGGGGGCTGTCACCACCATACTGATCTAAGGCTTCGATATCCCAGCTTCCGCCGCAATCATCTTCATGAAGCTGTCTAGGTGCCGAGTTGCCAGGGTTGCGCAGAGTTCGATGAGAGGTCGCAAGTCCATGAGTGATTGCCCTGGCCCAACCGGAAATCCCGTTCGCCGTTCGTGTGGCCGTCCCGGCTCCGTACCCGCGTAGAGGGTCCGTTTGAGGCGGCTATGGACCATCGGATGCCGGGCATTGAGAACCGTGGCGTAGTCGGGATCTGTCGTGGCAGCGACGGCCCAGGCCCGTTCGGGCGAAGTGAGCAATGCAAGGCGCTGGACCGCCTTCGAGTACTTCGCGTCGAAATCCCGGAGCGAGTACTCGTTTCCGTCGTGTCGTGGTGGGCACCTGCGGCGCCCAAGTGTCCCGGCACAGAGATCCAGTGTCGTAATCGCCGAGGCAGCGGCCCACCGAACATGCGCGAGGTCGACGGCCTCGTGCGGATACCCGTGGAGACGCCGCGGCCAGTGTCCGAACGTCTGGTCGTCGACATCCAGGAGGTAATCGAGGCCATCCGCTGCCCACATCGCCCACGTAACGAGGGCTCCGTCGGAAGCCCGGGGCCAGGCATTCGTGATGGTGGCGATCTCGTCGAAGGTGAGCGGCCACTCGTGTTTCGGCATTGCAATCCTGACACGGATGAGGCATTCGTTGCAACAACCCTCCACGTCGCTCATCACGAAGGCATACGAAGCCCATAGGTTCGCCCGGTCGCGACGGCTCGCGACCTCAAGACAAGGGGACGACCCTCATTTCGGCGCCGGAGCAGCCGAGATTCAGAAAGATCAGGACGAGGAGTCAAAGGCGCGGAGGGAGATGACTCCACTCCAAACGGACGCCGAGGCCGGACTTGAGCGGATCCGTTTCCTTCAAACGCTGCGCGAGAGACTCAAGGCCGAAAGCGAAGGGCCATCGCCCTAGGGGGGACATAGCACAACCCCGTTGCCCCGGGGGGTCCCTGTTCCCCCAGATATTCCCCCGTCCCGGCCAGCGGCCGAGCGAGGCAGCCGCCACAACCCCCACTAGGTTGGCGAATCGCTGCAGGTCAGGACGCTGTAGGCGCTGGACGCCTCACGACGCAATGACGGGGTTTGGGTTGAGGGCCTAGTGGGCTTCATCGCCCGTGGGGGTTCAAATCCCCCCTCCGACACCGGCTCTGACCTGCATCTTCCCCTTCCCTGGCGAGGTCAGAGGGGAAGCGGGATATCGCTCGGTATGAGGCGGATGTGGTGGCGAGCCCGGGACCGTTCCAGACGACCCCGACGCTCCAAGCTGCGGTAATGGGACTTGCAGAGCCACCGCGCATGATGCGGTCCACCACAAAGTGCGCAGCTGCCGAAGCTGTCGGGTCAGGAGCGCGTCAGCGCGGAGGACGCGCTGAAGTTCCACGTTCTGCAACTAGACGGCGCGAAGGGCAACATCGAAGCGTGCGAGGCGGCGTTGGCGCAGCGCTAACAGGCCCCGGGGGATTACAGTTCTGCCGTCGGGCCAAGGGGGAGGGGGGAGAAAAGGGGGAGGGGGGATCGGATGAAACATCCCAACGCTGCGTTCATGCTCACCGGCAGTTGCATCGGCCACAGGAGGCTCACGTGACCATCTTGAAGTCCTGTGTCCACCGTCCCGTCGCCAAGATCGACGACGGGCCCCGCGACCAGCGGAAGGCCGTGGTGCTCCACACCGCAGTCTCCCGAGCGACCTCGTTGTTCGACTTCTGGCAGGGGGGCAGCGCGGGTAAGGGGATCGGGTCGCACATCTACATCGCAGAGGACGGCCATGCCGAGCAGTACCTCGATACATCTAGGGAGACCGGACATGCGTTCGCCGCGAATGCGTTCACCGTCGGCATCGAGACCTGGGACAATGCCGACCCAGATCACACTCCCTGGACCCAGGCCCAGCTGGACAAGATCATCGCCATCTGCCAGGAGCTCGGGGTGCCGGGCAAGGCACTCCTCGAGGGTCCCTCGGACGGGGTGGGCTTTCACCGGCAGTTTCCGTCGTGGAACGAGAACAAGCACTCCTGCCCCGGCGACCTCCGAGTCAACCAAGTGAAAACCGTCATCATCCCGGCGCTACAAGGAGGAGACGTGACGCAGGACGAGTTCGACGAGATGCACGCGAAGTCCCACCGCGTCAGGGTGGATCGACTGGCCGAGGTGGCCGACAGCGCCCTTGCCCTCTCGGACTGGGCGGAGGGAACGGAACCCGCAGACCCGGGCCGGAAGGCCATCGTGGACAAGCTGAAGGGTGCTCGGCGTGAGGGAGGCTCTCCAGGCTAGCGGTAGGGGGTTGGGAACGAGCCTTCCCCATGGTTGCCCCCTCGGGCACTCAAGAATCCCCATCCCCAGGCACGGCAGGGAGTGAGCCCCTCTCTTCACATGGGGCGGATCGGACCCCCAGGGGGCATTCCCTTCTAGCCGAGCTGGGGAGCGCGAAGGCCCCCGGCCGGAGAGGGTCAGACCGGGGGCCTCGCTCAGGACGCCCCGATATGGGGTTATCCGGTGAGGGGGAAGGACCGGACTCCCGAGCTTCTGGCCCGCGAGGGCGGCTCGAATGGGAGCTGTCCGTCCCACATCATGCCACCGGCCCGTAAGCCCAATCCGCATTGCCGGACGGATGGGACTTCTGCCGCGACTTCTGCCGTCCGCCGCCTCCGAGACCTCACCCGACGTGCTCTCGCTTGACCTTCCCGCGGGCGATGCGGACGCCGTCCAGTCCGCATCGCTGCTCGGATCGCGGCTGGTGTTGGCTCCTGCGGTGAATCGAGGCAGAAACCGGGCTCGCTCCGTGGGTCTCGGCACGAGGGTCGTCGTGGACCGAGGTCGTGATCTCCCAACGAGCGGCGAGCGAGCCGAAACATTCCGCGGATCCGGATACCCTTGTCGGTTCCTCGACCTAAGGCGTGACGTCAAACCTGCGCGAGACTGTAGTCCCCGCTACCTGTGTAGTTGTGTCGTCCCTTGAGAGCGGGGCAGCTGCCCGTCGTGTGGCTTCCGTTGAAGAAGAACCCCTGACAGTGCATGCGCCATCGCCAGTTGCTTTGTTGCCCGGAGATCGCGGGCAGATGGAGACTGTAGTCTCCGCTGCCTTGCTTGGTATGTCCTCCCCCGGCGGGGCAATGTCCCTGCGTGGCGTTCCCCGCGAACCAAAGGCTTTCGCACTTGCTGCACCATCGCCAATCGCTCTGTTCGTTCGCGCCCGCGGACGTGTCGAGGCTGTAATCGCCACTCCCGCTCTGGATATGCGACCCGCCGGCTGGACAGACCCCTTGGGTGGAATGACCCGCGAACCAGAGGCTCTGGCAGTTATTACACCAACGCCAGTTGCTCTGCGGCATATCCGTTCCTCCCTCCTATGACGCCTCCTCTTGGCCGAACACTAGACCCGGGAGAAGCGGGGAAAGTAGTCGCGGCCAAAGGACTGTCAGACGTCGGTCGAACAGAGGAGCAGTTCACGGCGAGCCGCCCTCGGGAGCCGGCGAAGGGACTTTCGAATGCGTCGCTCGGAGGGCTCCCTGCTGCCTGGACACCATCCTGCTCAATGGGTGAAGGGGAGGGCCCTCAGTCTTAAGCCGAAGGAACGCATCGCGACCCTTGATTGCGAGCACCAACCCGACCAACTCCCAGTTGACTTTGCACTTCGCTCGTTCCCTGGGCATCATGCAGCAGTTCGTTGGATCTCCCACCGGCTCGGATTCCAGCCGAACTTCAGGAGCCAGACGGTGCCGGTGGGGTGCCAGGGGCACCGCTCAGACCGGAGAGCGTGCCGGACGTTCGGTGGTGTCTCAGCTTGACGTTGGGACACCGGGCCGATCCACCCAGTCGGGTTTGACGACCGCATAGAGGGCACCATCGGGCCGGGTGCCATCGCTGAGTGTGCCGAACGCCCGCAAGATCCCTTCCAGGCGAAATCCTAGCTGTTCGAGCAGGATGCGCATCGGAGTATTGGCAGCTTCCGTGGTGGCCTGGACCCGATCGGCTCCCCCTGCCGCGAAGAGCCACGTGGTGAGCAGCTCGACGGCTTCCCTCCCGTATCGCTTGCCGCGATCTCGCTGGCGGTACAGGACGACGCCGATCTCGAACACGCCCGGCGGCAACGTCTGCTTCGGTCTGGTCCGAGCTTGAATCTGGCCGATGAGCCGCCCCTTACGGTCGATCGCCAGGTCGAGGCATCCGCGCCACAATATCCCGGAGCGATCCAATCCTCGCCGGAATCGCTCGGAGGGTTGCGGCCCACGATCCTCCGACCTCAACCGCGGGTGTGCCGATTCATCCTGAAGGGCAAGCCCTCGCCAGGCGGCATCGACTTCCTCCGGTCGGAACGCTCGTAGCTGGATCAGGCGTGCCCGGAGTTCGATTGTCGCTCGCGTCTCAGGACGGGGCATCGGCCACTCAATCTAGCCGTCGCTGACCACCTACGGGTCAAACTGAGACACCACGGGACCCTCCTTCCACGTTGTGTCGCCCGGTGCGATACGTGGAAGGGTTCGGCCTCGAGGCCGAGACATCCTGCGCTTGGGTCGATGGGGCGCGCTGAGTGAGTCAGAGAGCTAAGCCTCCTCAGGGCTCCGCCTTCGTCTCGCATGATGCGAAGGGCTGCTCCAGCATCTGATCCACGGAATCCTTCGCTTGCCCGCCAGGTCGAGGGCGTCTAGGCGAAGAGGCTAGTCGCCCCGAGGCTGACGACTCTTCGCCCGCCTCCGCCGTTGGTCTTCGGCCGCGTACCTCAGGCAATATCGGGTCCCGTTCTTGCGGCTGTATGTGTTGGCCTCGTCGAACGGATGGCCCCGCGGGCACTTGGTCGGACGGCCCCTCCTCTTGGGGTGGAGCGTCGGCTTTCGGCCTGCCCGCCGCGAGGCGGCAACCCACCGGTCGAACAGCGCCGAAAACGCCTGGGACGTGTCGGCGCTCTCTGTGAGGATGCCGGCCAGGACGCGGTCGCCCAGCTCCAGCTCAAGGGACCTCAGCTCCGGAACGCTCATCCGCTCGCGGCTCCCCTTCCAACGGTCAAGGCTTCCGTTTGCGCGGAGAGTGGTCGCCAGCGACCGCTCCGCCTAAGGGAACGCTCAGTCAGGCAAAGCTCCTGAGCGTTCAGCGAACCTTGGGGGGTAGAGCCAAACGCCCAGGAGGTCTTCTTACGAGGGGGGTTTCGGTTGCCCTCCCTGATCCTGCCAGGGACGCTTACTCTGCCGACGCCATCGACGCCAACGACGACGCAGCCGGCGCAGAGGATTCATGGGACCGACCCTACCATGAGGCGCGTCATGCATAGGAGTGCCATGACAAGAACATCTTGACGCGAAAACGGCGTTCCCTTCATGCAACACATCGCAAGACAAACCCCCTGTTACGGGCTGTCATGGAGGGGGATGGGCCACCGGGAAACCGCAGGTCAGGTCAGAGCGCTTTCTCCTCCGTCCACTCCTCCCAAGCCCACGCGGGGGCGTCAGGCTGCCGGGGCGACCTCCGCCGTGCAGAACGCGCAGCGCCGCGCTGCTCTGGGGATGCTGCTCAGGCATTCGGGGCACTCACGCGTGGTCGACTCGACCTCGGGCTCCGTCCTGCGGGCGATCAATGCGTTGATGGGCTTGACCACGAAGAAGAAGACCACGGCTGCGATGGTGATGAAGCTGATGACGAAGTTGATGAAGTCGCCGTACAGGAACGTGCTCTTGTGGATGGTGAAGGTGAGCGTGCCGAAGTCGTGCGATCCGAAGATGGCGGCGATCAACGGGGTGAGGAGGTCCTTGACCAGCGCGGTCACCACGCTGCCGAACGCCACGCCGATGACCACCGCGATGGCCAGGTCGACGACGTTGCCTCGAAGTAGGAACGCCTTGAAGTCGTTGAGCATCTCTTCCCCTTTGTCGCAAGTTGCCTGAGCAGGACACTAGCCCCGCCGCAGGGTGTCTGACTAGGCCTCGGACTGTCACGTGAGAGTTCGCTCCATGAACACCCAATGAGCCTTGTACTCGTCGGGATCTCGCTCTCGGGATACGGCCCGATGTCCATGAACCCACTGGCGCGATACAGGCCGTGGGCGGCCGTCATGAAGTCCGGGCTGTCGAGCCTGACACGCTCGTATCCGGAGAGCCGGGCAGCTGCGAGCAGCTGGTCGAGCAACGCCCGACCCACGCCGGCGCCACGATGGGACGGTTGGACGTACATCCGCTTGATCTCAGCCGTGTCGGGCCCGATCCTCCGCATGCACGCCGTGCCCACGGCCGCGTCCCCCTCGAAGGCCAAGAGGAGGCGACCGTCGGGCGGCTGGAACTTGGCCGTGCTTGCGAGGTCATGCTCCACGGCCTCCCGGACCGGAAGCCGAAAACCGTACCTCGACTCGAGTCCGTCGTTGCCCCAGGTGAGGTACTCGAGCCACAAGCGCCCAACGGCGTCCAGGTCCGCAGGCAGGTCGGCCTCTCGGATATCCGCCACTGGCCGCTTGCGGCGATCGGTCGTGTCAGAAGTGCGCCACGACCTCGCGCACCTCGACCGAGCTGAAGGTGATGAAATCCGGTCGAGGCTGGTTCGGGATCATATCCGCAGCCGCTCCCGCGGCTTCCTCGTTCTCGAACAGCACCACTGAGGTACCGTTCTGGCCATCGCTCGAACGCATCCAGTACCCCGAGATCACTCCCGGCGCCTGCTTCACCATCGGGACGACGGTGCCATCAAGTTGTGCCTGGGCATCTTCATCGTGGCCAGGCTCAATGGTTACGCTGACTAGAAGCGCGTGCATGCCGACCTCCCCGCCATCTCAGTCAGGACCCCGATAGCCCCGAATGCAATACCGGACTCTAGTGGAATCTGGACCTCCTTGCCGATCGGGCGCGAACGGCACGGTGGGCCGTTACGACGAGCCGACGACAGATCTGTCGCGTGTCGGCGGTCAGCTCAGAGAGGGTCGATGGGCCGTTCCATCGTGACCCCCTCGAGGGTCGCGCCGTCGGGCATGGTGACCACGAACCGCTCGACCTCGTGAAAGCCGAAGGCGCGATACAGCGGGACGCCGGGCAGCGTCGCCCCCAGGTCAAGCCGCTGGAACCCCTCGGAGCGCGCGGCGTCGTGGCCGGCTTCGAGGATCGCCCTGCCGAGCCCCCGCCGGGTCCAATCGGGGCGTATGAACATCGCCCGTATGTGGGCCGCCTCGGTGCGGGGGTCGAGGAAGCGGTCGTCGCCTTCGTGGTCGCCCGAACCGACGTAGAGCCGGCCTCGGCGGCTCCAGCCTCCGCACCCGACGATCTCGCCGCCGACATCGTGGACGAAGTACGTGCCGTCGGAGATCAGCGTTGGGTCGACGTGGGCGACATGCACCGCCGCGCTGGCCGTCTGACGCTCGTCATAGAACTGCGGGAACAGCTCGAGCACCGACGCCCGCATCACCTCAGCGATCGCGTCGATATCAGCGTCGGCGGCGACGGGCAGGACCGGACCAGCGAGCTTCACGATGAACCGCCCTCGTCGGCCAAAGGCCACGACGCGATGCGCGTCCTGGCCCCGACATCGCGCCATGATGCCCGTTCTGGTGCTCGCGCGCCACGTGCTCACGAGCGCGCCTCCGACAATTCAACCGCTCAGGTCGCGCCCGCGGCAGCCACCATTCTTGGGCGACAGATCACGAGCTTCGACCCGGGGCCACCCACAGCCGGTACCCCTCCTCGTCCTGGGTCGAAGCCACCCCCGCGTCCGCCAGGTCCTCGAGCGCCCCAACGGCCTCGGTTTTCCGCCATCCCAGCGCGCCCGTGACGTCGGCAGCCGAGAGCTCTCGGGCGGAGTTCAGGAGCTTCGCGACGATCCGCCGCCGGGCTTCCTCCGGTGACGGCAGGTCGACCAGATGGACCGAGCAGCGCCGTGCCAGCAGATCGTAGGCACCGGCCGGCCAGCCCTGGTCCTGCTCGCGCGACCCGGCCCGGGTGAGCACCAGCATCCGCTCCAGCGATTCGACCGCAGCCTTGACCCGCTTCCGGTCCGGGGTCTCCAGCGCCCGGTGGAGTTCCGGCGCGGTGCTGACCCCATCCTGCAGGACGGCCTCGGCCACGTCGCGCTCCAGGGGCGACAGATCCTCGACCGAGCGGAAGTCCTCCGGCCCGCCCGGCCGGCCCGTCAGGGCGTACAACGAGCCGATCAGGCCGAACGAGACCAGCGAGAGCCGTCCCGCCACGTGCTTGCCGGCCACCGTGAGGCCGCGCCCGGGGAGTTCGTCCTTCCACGCCCACACCCGGTCCATCTGCGGGGTGAACGAGACGAACACCCCGTCCTCGTCGCGGACCGCCCATTCGACCGGGCGGGGCCCGGCCACGGCCTCCCACAGCGACGGCAGGACCACGTCCTCCTTCGGGAAGACCAGCGCGACTCCGGACCGGTCGACGAAGGCGGCCGCCGACCTGAGCGTTCGGGCAGGCGTTCGGGCGGAGGGCATCGGCCCTGAGTTTCCGACGGCGGCGCTGACCTGCGCAACCGTCGCTGTCGCGAGCTTGACAGCGCGTCGGGGCCCGCCGTTTGATACTGACGGGACAGCCCCAACCCGTGGGCGCCGAGGAGGTCCGAGTGAGCGGTTCAGGGGAAGCGGCGACGACGACGTCCGGAGGCACGAAGTCCCTGGGCGAGCAGCGGCTCGGCATCATCCATTCCGGCAGCCGGTACGTGTTCGGCTTCGGGCCCGACTTCTACGGGATCTGGGACGAGATGGCGCCGGGGGAGAAGCCGCTCGAACGCTTCGACACCAGCCAGGAGGGGCGGGTGGCCGGCTGGCAGCGGTACCTGGAGCTCGACCCCGCGGCGGCGGACTTCGTGCCCAGCTGGATGGTCCCACCGCACGTCGAAGGCCCGAAGCGGCGACGCTGGATCGCCTGGGCGATCGCCGCCGGCGTCGTGGCGATCGCGATCGTGGCCATCGTGGTGTTCGGCGGGGGGAAGAAGAAGGCGAACGTGGTCGTCGTCCGCCCGCAGGACAAGGAGGCCAAGCTGACCGTCACCGGCGACCTCTCGGCCACCGGCACGTTGACCCAGAAGAGCTTCACCGCCCAGGGGATCGACCAGGGCCTGCCGCTCCTCAGCGGGGATTGGACCGGGAACGGTCTCGAACTCAAGATCAGGCTGGTGGGCCCTCATCGTGGCGACAACCTGACGGGTGGCTTCCGGCAGAACATCGTCGATATCATCCTCAGCGGCGCCAACAGCCCCACGACGGAATCGTTCCAATCCAACGCGGGGGCTCCCGGCGACTGCGTCATCCACGTCGCCTCTTTCGGGTCCAGCGGGATGAAGGGCAACCTCAGCTGCACGGGCGTCGAATCGTCCGCCGGCAAGACGATCGAGGTGAAGGGGACGTTCGCCATCTCTGCCTCGACGTAGGGGGCGAGGGTGAAGACCTATCCCTCGGATGACGGGAAGGCCGCGTTCGGCGCCCTGGCCCGTGGCGAAGACGTGGTGGAGGGCCTGAACCAGGCGGTGGCGGAGCTCGGCATCCGGGCCGCCACGGTGCAGTTGATCGGCGGGCTCGACGAGGCCGTGCTCGGGTACTTCGACGAAGAGCTCGCCGACTACGTCGTGGCCCGCACCGGTCACGTGGAGATCGCCGCCGGGCTTGGCAACGTATCCATGCGGGAGGACGGGGTGCCGTTCCTCCATCTGCACCTCACGGTGTCGGGCAGGGATGGCTCGTGCACCGGCGGCCACGCGATGGAGGGATGCCGGGCCTACGTCGTCGAGGCGTACGTACGCCGGCTGGACGGTGAGCCGCCCGTCCGCCAGCCGGTTCCGGGGATCCCGCTGAAGACCTGGCCGGGGGCCTGAGCCCGGCGCCAGCCTCGAACGCCGGAGCCATTAGGCTGTTCGAGGTATGGACGCGACGAAGCGATGCCCGTTCTGTGCGGAACAGATCCCGGAGGATTCGGTCCGATGCCCGTTCTGCCAGACGGACCTGAGCGCGGTACCCTCCGACGCTCCGCTGCCTCCGGCGCCGGTGCCGACACAACGGGCGGTCGGCGACGGCGCCCTCCAGTTCAGCCATTCCGGCTCGCGGTACCTCCTCGGGTACGGCCCGACGTTCTTCGGTATCTGGGACCGGCAGGCCCCAGGCGCGCCGATCCAGACGTTCCCGCGCACGGACGAGGGCTGGCGGGACGCGTGGCTCACGTACCGGCAGATCGAGCAGACCTTCGTGCCGGTCTCGGTGGGGCCGGGCGAGAGAGGCTCCGGAACGGTCGGTGCTGGGGCCGTTGGCGGTCCGGGCGGGGCCCGTGAGGAACGGCCCGTCCGGCGCGTATCCGGCTGGTGGTGGGTCCTGCCGATCGTGTTCGCGCTGCTGGGGGGCGTGATCGCGTACTTCGGTGTGCGGGACCGGGACGGGCGCAAGGCCCGGGCCATGCTGCTCACGGGCATCGCCCTGAGCGTCGTGAACGTCCTGCTGTTCCTGTCCTCCTCGTCGCCCCGGTGACGGTTCGATCCTCGGCCGCCGCGCGGTGATCATCGGCATGCGGCATTCCCGGGTGGCGAACCCCGAAGGCCTCGTCTACGCCCGCCTTCCGGACTTCCACCTGTCCGAAGAGGGTCGCCTTGACGTCGAAGCGCTGTCCGAGCTGCTGGCGGGGGCGCCCGTCACGGCGGTGTACGCCAGTCCGCTCGACCGGGCCCGGGAGACCGCGGAGATCCTGGCCCGCCCGCACGGCCTGGAGGTGATCCTGGACGATCGGCTGCTCGAGTGGTCGTTCTGGGTTCGGTGGCAGGGCATACCGTGGAGCCGGATCCGCGATCGCGACCCCGCGCTCCTGGCGGCCTACGGGACCAGCCCGCCCACCGTTCCTGACCAGGACTCGCTTGAGCGGTGCGGCGCGGGGGTGCTGGCGTGGGCGGCAGAAGGGGAGCGCCTCCACCCCGACGGCCTGGTGCTGGGGGTGAGCCACGAGGCGCCGCTGGTGGCCGCGCTCTTGGTGGGCAGGGGAGGCGGGCTTTCGGTCTTCCACTCCACGAACCTGGCCCACTTGGCAGCCGTGCGGCTCCGGCCCGGTCCGCCCGAGGTCGTCGATCTGGTGGCGTGGGCCGCCACCTACTGAGCGGTCGATTCCACGAGACCTACACGGTCACGCTGGGGGTCCGCCCGCTGCCCTGACCCGGGGGCAAGTCCCGCTTCCCCGTGAGGTAGCCTGTCCGCATATGCGGGTGAGACTCCGAAATCCGGACCGTGTGGTCGACGTTCCCGGCCGCCGGCGCGTCAGCGAACTGCTGGACGAGCTCTCGATCGATCCCGACACCGTCCTGGTGATCCGCGACCGGACGCTCCTCACCCGCGAGCAGGCGGTCGGTGAGGACGACGAGATCGAGGTTCGGCCGGTCATCTCCGGCGGGGCGGGCCCGCGGACCCCGATGGGGTGCCTGCGGTGCCGCGCCCCGGCCGTCATCGAGGTCCGCCGCCATCACGCCGCCTTCTGCCAGCCCTGCTTCGAGCGCCACGTGCGGACCCAGGTCGAACGCGCCGTCGGTGCGTTCGACATGTTCGCGCGGGAGGACCGGATCCTGGTTGCCGTGTCGGGCGGGAAGGACTCCCTGGCGCTGTGGGACATCCTGCTGGAAGCCGGGTACCGCGCGACGGGCATGTATCTCGGGCTGGGGATCGGGGGGTACTCGGACCGAAGCGGCGAGGTGGCGCACCGGTTCGCCGACGTTCGAGGCGCCGAGCTGATCCACGTCGACCTGCGAGGCGAGTACGGCTTCGACATCCCGACGGCCGGGGCGAAGGGGTCGCGTTCGACGTGCGGGGTCTGCGGCCTGTCGAAGCGGTACGTGTTCAACCGGGTGGCCCTGGACCACGGGTTCGACGTGGTGGCCACCGGCCACAACCTGGACGACGAGGCCGCCACCCTGCTCGGGAACACGCTGCGGTGGCAGACGGAGTACATCGCCCGGCAGCATCCAGCGCTCCCCGCCCGCGAGGGCAAGGTGAAGAAGGTGAAGCCACTGCATCGGCTGAGCGAGCGGGAGACGGCCGCGTACGCATTCCTCCGGGGCATCGACTACGTGGTGGAGGAGTGCCCGCTGGTGGCGGGCAACACCCAGCTCCGGTACAAGGACGCCATGAACCAGCTCGAGAAGGGCGCCCCGGGCACGAAGGCCGCCTTCTTCCTCGGATACCTCGACCGGGCCGCCGAGCGGTTCCGGGACGATACGGGCGCGGAACGGCTCCAGGCCTGCGAGCGGTGCGGCCAGCCCACCACGGGCCGGTTCTGCGCGTTCTGCCGGGCCCGGGCCCAGATGCTCGGCGAACGCCTCGCCCCGCCCCGCGACGACCAGCTGGTCCGGGAGCTTTCGAACGAAGCTATGCCGGCCGAGGTCTACGGGGCCGGGCCGGCGGCGTGAGCGCACCATGAGTGCGCCGTTCGAGCCGGGCGAACGCGTCCTGCTGGTCGATGACAAGGGCCGGCGGTTCCTGGTTCGGCTCCAAAGGGGTTCGATCTTCCACTTCCACGGCGGGGCGGTGCCGCACGACCTGATCCTGGACTCCGACGAAGGGATCGTGGTCCATTCCACCACCGGGGGGTCGCTCCTGTGCCTCAGGCCGCGCATGGCCGACTTCGTGCTCAAGATGCCGCGGGGTGCACAGGTGATCTATCCGAAGGACGTGGGGGCGATCCTGGTCGAAGCCGACATCGCGCCCGGCTTGCGCGTGCTGGAGGCGGGCACCGGCTCGGGCGCGCTGACGCTGGCCCTCTGCCGGTCGACGGGCCCGGACGGGCGGGTCGTCTCCTACGAGCTGCGGGAGGACTTCCACCGCACGGCCGGGACCAACCTCGAGATGTTCTTCGGGAAGCTGCCCGCGTGGCTCGAGCTGCGCCTGGGCGACGTCCGGGAGGTCGCGGAGACCGGGGAGCGGTTCGACCGGGCCATCCTCGACATGCCGGAGCCGTGGGGGATCCTGGCGGAGATCCGGGGAGCGCTGTATGCCGGCGGCATCCTCTGCACGTACCTCCCGACCACGAACCAGGTCCAGGAGGCCGTCCTGGCCATGCAGGGCGCGGGCTTCATCGACGTGCAGACCTTCGAGGTGCTGCTCCGGTCCTGGCACGTGACCGCCCGAAGCGTCCGCCCCGACCACCGCATGGTGGCCCACACCGGCTTCGTCAGCGTGGCACGGAAAGGCCCGCCAACCTAGGCCGAACGCCTCAGGTCCGGCATCCCGACGGCCGAGGTATGCCGTAAGAGCTGAGGGGGCCACTGAGGGGCAAAGGTCCGGCCCCGGCATATATTGGAGCCAGAGCCCCGCGTGAAAGGCGAGAGTGATGCCGGAACGGACGAGCGATCGCGATCCCGAAGAGCAGCTGGAGAGCTACGAGAAGGAGATCCACGAGCTCCAGACCCAGGTCAAGTTCCTCGAGGACGAGACCGCCCTGCTTCGGCGCCGCCTCGCGAACTCTCCCCGGCAGGTCAAAGTCCTGGAGGAGCAGATCCTCCAGACCCGCAGCGACCTTCATCGTGCGATGGCGCAGAACGAGAAGCTCGTGTCCGTCTTGCAGGCCGAACGCGACAAGCTCGAATCCCTGAAGGAGGAGGTCGAGAAGCTCACCCAGCCCCCGGCCACGTTCGGCGTGTACCTCCGCGACAACGAAGAGGGCAGTGTGGACATCTTCACCGGCGGCCGGAAGATGCGGGTCAACGTCGATCCCGAGCTCGAGCGCAGCCGGTTCCGCAAAGGCGTCGAGGTCATCCTCAACGAAGCCCTCAACGTGGTCGAGATCCTCGACCACGACATCCAGGGCGAAGTGGTCCAGATCAAGGAGATGCTCGGTGAGGACCGGGCCATCGTGGTCGGGCGGGGCGACGAGGAGATGGTCGGCCTGCTGGCCTCGGCCGTGGTAGGGAGCATCCGGTCCGGCGACCCCGTTCTGTACGACCCGCGTTCGGGCTACATCCTCGAACGGTTGCCGAAGGAGGAGGTCGAGGAGGTCATCCTCGAAGAGATCCCCGACATCTCCTACGAGGACATCGGGGGCCTGCGGGCGCAGATCGAAGAGGTCCGGGACGCCGTCGAGCTGCCGTTCCTGTACGCCGAGCTGTTCATCGAGCACGAGCTGAAGCCGCCCAAGGGCGTGCTGCTGTACGGCCCTCCGGGGTGCGGCAAGACGCTGATCGCCAAAGCCGTGGCGAACTCGCTCGCTCAGCAGGTGGCCGAGAAGACCGGCCGGAAGGACGCCCGTTCGTACTTCCTGAACATCAAGGGCCCCGAGCTCCTGAACAAGTACGTCGGGGAGACCGAACGCCAGATCCGCCTGATCTTCCAGCGGGCCAAGGAGAAGTCGGCCGAAGGCTTCCCGGTCATCGTGTTCTTCGACGAGATGGACTCGCTGTTCCGGACCCGGGGGAGCGGTATCTCCTCCGACGTCGAGAACACGATCGTCCCGCAGCTGCTGTCCGAGATCGACGGCGTCGAACAGTTGAAGAACGTCATCGTGATCGGCGCGTCCAACCGGGAGGACATGATCGACCCGGCCATCCTCCGCCCGGGGCGCCTGGACGTGAAGATCAAGATCGAACGCCCCGACGCCGACGCGGCGCGCGAGATCATCGCGAAGTACCTCACCACGCGGGTCCCGCTCCACGGCGATGACGTGCGGACCGCCGGCGGCAACCGCGACAAGGCGATCCGGCACATGATCGACTCCACCGTCGAGCGGATGTATGCGGACTCCGAGGAGAACCGGTTCCTGGAGGTCACCTACGCCTCCGGCGACAAGGAGATCCTGTACTTCAAGGACTTCAACTCGGGTGCCATGATCGAGAACATCGTGGCCAGGGCGAAGAAGATGGCCATCAAGCGCTTCCTCAGCCTTGGGGAGAAGGGCCTGAAGACCGAGGACCTCATCGTGGCCATCCGGGACGAGTTCAAGGAGAACGAGGACCTGCCGAACACGACGAACCCGGACGACTGGGCCCGGATCTCCGGCAAGAAGGGCGAACGCATCGTGTACGTGCGCACGCTCATGGCCGACGCCCGCGGCGAGGGCCGCCAGGTCGAACGGGTCAATTCCGGCCAGTACCTGTAGGCCATGGCGATCCCCAAGGTGATGGGCATCGAGACCGAGTTCGGCATCTCCGGTCCCGGGATGGCCGATTTCAACCCGGTGCTGTCGTCGTCGATGCTGATCAACTCCTACGCCGGGACGCTGCGGAAGATCCGGTGGGACTACGAGCAGGAATCGCCGCTTCGGGACGCCCGGGGATTCGAGCCGGTCCAGGAGCGACAGCCGGTCGAAGAGGATCTCGGGCTGGCCAACGTCATCCTGCCGAACGGCGCGCGCTACTACGTCGACCACGCGCACCCTGAGTACTCCACGCCGGAGTGCGCCACGCCCCGGTCGCTCGTCGTCCACGACAAGGCCGGGGAGCGGATCCTGGAGCGTTCGCTGGAGGCCGTGCAGGTCATGCTGCCGCCTGGACAGCGCCTGTCGATCTACAAGAACAACACGGACGGCAAGGGAAACTCGTACGGCACGCACGAGAACTACCTGGTGGATCGCAAGACGCCGTTCAGCCGGATCGTCCGGGACCTCACGCCGTTCTTCGTCACCCGCCAGATCTTCACCGGGGCCGGCAAGGTCGGCGCGGAGAGCTCACGGGAGGGCGGGAAGAGCGTCAGCTACCAGCTCTCCCAGCGGACGGACTTCTTCGAGGCCGAGGTCGGGCTGGAGACCACCTTGAAGCGTCCCATCATCAACACGCGCGACGAACCGCACGCCGACCCGGAGAAGTACCGGCGGCTGCACTGCATCGTGGGCGATGCCAACCTGTGCGAAGTGGCGACGTTCCTGAAGGTCGGGACCACGGCGCTGATCCTCAAGATGATTGAAGACGAGCTGCTCCCCGACCTGTCGCTCGAGCATCCGGTCCAGGCGCTCCACGAGATCTCGTGGGACGTCTCGTGCCGCCAGACGGTCCGGCTCCGGGACGGCCGCCGCGTCCGGGCCCTGGAGCTGCAGTGGGAGTACTTCGACCAGGTCAAGAAGTTCGTGAAGGAGGTGGACGATTCGCCGGAGAACGCCGAGGTCCTGGAGTGGTGGGAGCGGGTGCTCACGGGGATCGAAGAGGACCCCCTGTCGCTGTACCGGGAGCTGGACTGGGTGGCCAAACACCGGCTGCTCGAGGGGTACCGCCAACGGGACGGCCTGGCGTGGCGGGACCCGAAGATGCGCCTGATCGACCTGCAGTACCACGACGTTCGGCGGGACCGCGGGCTCTACCATCGCCTTGCGGCGACCGGGAAGGTCGAACGCCTCACCACCGATGAGGAGATCTCGGCCGCGATCATGGCTCCGCCCGAGGAGACCCGGGCCTACTTCCGAGGGCGGTGCATCACGAGATTCCCGGGGTCGATCGCCGCGGCCTCCTGGGATTCGATCATCTTCGACACCGGGCGCGAGGCGCTCCAGCGCGTCCCGACCCGCGAGCCGTTGCGGGGCTCGAAGGAGCACGTGGAGGAGCTGCTGGAGGCGAGCGAGACGGCCGCCGAGCTGGTGGACGCCCTCCAACGCTGAGGCTGCTGGGACGGTCAGCCGCGGAGGCGCTCCTCGCTGTCCGTGATGCCGACGACCAGGATGATGGCGAGCACGCCGGCGATCAGCAACAGAACAGCGGCAGTGGATCCGAGGATGACCGGGCCCAAGGTGCACATGCACGAGGAGCCCGCCGTCCAAGCGACCACCACGATGGCGGCGACCCACGTGAACCACCACAGCCCGAGGATCGCTTTCGCGTTGTGTTCGAACCATCCGCCCCCGCCGACCTCCGGCGTGGTCCGCTGGATCAGCTCCCGCACCACGAAGGCCGGCGCGATCAGATCGACGGCCGGGATGAACCAGACGCCGACGCCGAGGGCCGGGGAGAACCGCAGCGCCCGGCCCGAGAGGGTCCGGACGTTCGATGCCATGCGGTGCTGCCAGATGCCCCACACGATACCGACGAGGACCGCCGCGACGAAGGCTCCGCCGACGAAGCTCCCCGCCACGTCCCCCACGTTGCCCTCCGGCAGGACCGAGCCCCGCGAGAGCCGGATGATCCAGAGCGGGATGGAGACGGCGTCCAGGGCCAGAGTGAGGGCGATGAGGATGACCGTCGCGGTGCTGACCCCTCGGATGGGACGCAGGCTCGGTCGCTGCACGGCCGGATGCCAGGCACCCCGCGCCACCGGGCCCCCGCCGGCGGTGGGCCGCTGGGCGGCCGGGACTTCCATCGCGTTCGGCTCCAGGGCGGCGAACTGGTTCCACGCGGTTTGCCAGCCATCGCCCGTTCGCGGATACGCGACGGCGGGGCGGTCCAGCGCCGAGCGGTCCCAGATGGCGAAGCTGTGCGCCGTCCAGCCCAGGAGGAAGCGATGCCCGGAATGGCTGTACGCGAGCGCTGGTTGATGGGGTTCCCGATCATGCGATGTGGCCACGGGGACGAGGTCCCGCTTGCAGTAGCGGCAGCGGATCGCTTCGTCCTTGATCTCGGAACCGCAGAACGGACAGTGCTTCATCGACGCAGGGTCCCCCTTCCGTCGGCCTGCCGGAAGCGGGCCCTAGAATAGTTCGAGTCTTCCACCGACAAGGAGCCCATCATGCCGCAGGGGCAGGAGCAGAAGAAGGTCCAGAAGAAGGGCGGGGGCGACGGCGGCGAGGACGCCGGCCAGGTCACCTCGTCCGAGAAGGGCGAGAAGCTCAAAGAGGAGATGGACGAGATCCTCGACGAGATCGACTCCGTGCTGGAGGAGAACGCCGAGGAATTCGTGAAGTCCTACGTCCAGAAGGGCGGGGAGTGAGGGACCTGCCCGGCGGGTTCCCCGGGGATGCGTATCCGCTGCGGGCCAACCCCAGCTTCGCCGACCTGGTGCGGGCCACCTCGGACGTCCCGTCGCCCGGCGGGCGTGGCCCCGAGGCCGGGACGATGCCGGGGGTGACGCACGGCACCACCGTGCTGGCCATGCGGTTCGCCGGCGGCGCGCTGATGGCCGGTGACCGCCGGGCGACCGAGGGCTACACCATCGCCGACGAGCGGATCGACAAGGTCTTCCCTGCCGACGAGCACTCCGCGGTGGCCATCGCCGGAGCGGCCGGCCAGGCCACCGAGATCGTCCGGCTGTTCCAAACCGAACTCGAGCACTACGAGAAGGTCGAAGGCGAGCGGTTGTCGCTGGAAGGCAAGGCGAACCGGCTGGCCATGATGATCCGCCAGAACTTCCCGATGGCGCTGCAGGGTCTCGTCGTGGTGCCGCTGTTCGCCGGCTTCGACGAGCGCCGCAAGCAGGGCCGGCTGTTCCGGTACGACGTGACCGGCGGCCGGTGGGAGGAGACGGACTTCCACGCCACCGGGTCGGGCTCGCTGCACGCCCGGGGGACGCTCAAGAAGCGGTGGCGGCCGTCCCTGTCACGCCAGGACGCGGTGCGGGTCGCCGTCGAGGCGCTGTACGACGCGTCCCAGGAGGATGTGGCCACCGGCGGGCCGAACCCCATCCGCGGGATCTACCCGACCGTGAAGACGATCACCGACGAGGGCGTCCTCCAGGTCCCGGACGACGAGGTCCGCGCAGCATTCGAGGCGATCGTCGAAGCCAACGCGGATGCGCAGCGGACCGAGTCGGAGCGGGCCGGGGCGCAGCGTTCCGACGCCGAGCGGGCCGAAGAGGGCTCCGGGACGGGTGAGGGGTCGCCGCCGTCCGAGGGAGGCGAGGCGTAGATGGCCTTCTCGCCCTACGTCCCTCCCGAGCAGCTCATCAAGGACCGTTCGGAGTACGCGCGGAAGGGCATCGCGCGGGGCCGGTCGGTGGTGGCCGCGGAATACGCGGACGGGCTGCTGTTCCTGGCCGAGAATCCCTCCGCCACCCTGCACAAGATCAGCGAGATCTACGACCGGATCGGGTTCGCCGGCGTCGGCAAATACAGCGAGTTCGAGGACCTCCGCATCGCCGGCGTGCGCCTGGCCGATCTTCGCGGCTACTCGTACGGACGCGAGGACGTGACCGCGAAGACCATCGCCAACGCGTACTCGCAGGCGCTGTCCACGATCTTCACCACCCAGATGAAGCCCTACGAGGTGGAGCTCCTGGTCGGCCAAGTCGGCGACACGCCGGAGGAGAACGAGGTGTTCCACATCCTATTCGATGGGAGCGTGACCGACGAACAGGGGTTCGTGGCCATGGGCGGCCGGTCGGATGACCTGGCGGCGAAGATCAAGGACGCCTACCGAGAGGGCTCATCGCTCCGGGACGCGGTTCGGATGTCCTGCGACGCGCTCGCCGCCGTGGAGGAGAAGCCGGTCGAGGTGGCCAACCTCGAGGCAGCCGTGCTGGACCGGAGCCGTGGGCGAAGGAAGTTCCGCCGCCTGACCGACGAAGAGCTGGCCGGCTACCTGGCCGGCTGAGCGGTGGGGCCGTTCCCGTAGCGGGCCCCGACGCGGTCGGCGTACTCGGCGAGCTGTTCGACCAGCGGTCCACCCTTGATCAGCAGGACGTTCTCCGCGTTGTGCTCGCCGCCCTTCGACAGGTTGTAGCTCCCGGCGACGATGGAGCCGTCGGCGAGCACAGCCTTCGCGTGCATGTAGTCGTGGACCGAACCCTCCGCGTACGGCGTGGACCGCTTCCCGGCGAGGCGCGGCGAGATGTCCGCCCAGGCTTCGATCTTCCACCGGTTCGTCGGGACCCCGGCCCACTGGCCGTGGACCTCCTCCATCTGCGTGAGGTCGACGGCCCCGCCGAAGTCGAACCCGCGATGCGGGGCGATCTCCGCCAGCGTGCCGAGGATCGCCCCGGACGTGACCACCGGGGACAGCAGGCGGATGCGGTGCTTCGCGTGGGCGAGGCGTTCGGCGGCGAGGTGGGCCAAAGAAGGGCCGCGCGGGGAGAAGAACGGCTGGACGGTTCCATCGCCCACGGCGACCTGGGGGCCCGAGCCGCCGCTCGACTCGACGGTCTGCTTGGCCCAGAGTTCCTCGAAGTTCTCCACGTAGGCGGCGGCGAGGGCGGACGACGCCACCCGCAGGATCACGTTCTCCTCCAGGCCGAATGCGTCGTCGGTCCAGTTCAGCGAACCCGTCCACACCGCCGAGTCGTCGCGCACGACGTACTTGTGGTGCATCAGGCTCCCCTGCGCGCTGTGGACGCCGCGGGTGGGCACCTCCAGGCCCTCGAGCTCGTTCGGGTCGGCCCTGGGCGGGCGAGGCGCCGAGGGGACCGGCAACCGCTCCATGTTGAACGCCACCCGGACCTTCACCCCCCGGCGCTGCGCGGCCTCCAGCGCGTCCGCCACGCGCGCGCTGGAGCCCGAGGCGGCGTGGAAGTCGTAGATCGCCACCGACAGCGAACGGTTCGCCTCGCCGATCCACGCGGCCAGCTCCGAGGCGACGTCCTGCGCCGGACGTGTCCCGGGGTCCAGGAAATCGGCTTCGAGGTCGGCCATCGGGTGTGGCCTACTCCGAGCCGGACGTGCCGGGCGCGGCGGGGGAGCCGGTGGCCTCCGGACGCATATGGCCCACGATCGCCCGGACCGCTTCGGCCGGCTCGTCGGTGACCCACAACAGCGCGAGGTCGTCCGCCGAGATCAGGCCCCTGGGGAGCAGCGTGTCCTGGATCCATTCGAGCTGCGGCTCCCAGTGCGACCGCCGGAACAGCACCACGGGGAAATGGGACACCTTGCCGGTCTGGATCAGCGTGAGCGATTCGAACAGCTCGTCCAGCGTCCCGAACCCGCCGGGGAACACGACGAATCCCTCGGCTGCCTTCACGAACATCACCTTGCGCGCGTAGAAGTGCCGGAACGTCAGCGAGACGTCGAGGTAGGGGTTCGACGCCTGCTCGTGGGGGAGCTCGATGTTGAAGCCAACGGACAGGCCGCCGCCCTCGCGTGCGCCCCGGTTCGCGGCCTCCATGATCCCGGGTCCGCCGCCCGTGACCACGGCCATGCCGGCCTCGGCGAACAGGCGACCGGTGGTGACCGCGTCCCGGTAGTCGGGGCTCTCCGCGGAGAGCCGGGCCGACCCGAAGATCGTGACCGCGGACCGGTCGAGCCGGTCGACGGTCTCGAAGCCCATCCGGAACTCGTCCGCGATCATCTGGACGTGGGCTTCGACGTCGCCTCCGCCGCGGCGGAGCATCGCCTGCTCGGCGCGAGCAGCCGGCGTCGTCGCATCCTCTCGCATGCGCCACAGTCTCCGGGCCTTCCGCGCGGATGGCAAGGAGCGCCTCGGCGGTCCGAAGGTGGTTCGCGCCTAGACTGATGGCGTGGAGCGGCGGATCTTCGGCCTGGAGAACGAGTACGGGGTGACGTGCACGTTCCGCGGCCAGCGCCGGCTCAGCCCCGACGAGGTGGCGCGGTACCTGTTCCGGCGCGTGGTGCACTGGGGTCGAAGCTCGAACGTGTTCCTGGAGAACGGGGCGCGGCTGTACCTCGACGTCGGTTCGCACCCCGAGTACGCCACCCCCGAGTGCGACAGCGTGCTCGACCTGATCGCCCACGACAAGGCGGGGGAGCGGATCCTGGAAGCCCTGCTGGGCGCGGCCGAGGTTCGCCTGCACGAGGAGGGCATCTCCGGCGATGTGTACCTGTTCAAGAACAACACCGACTCGGCGGGCAACTCCTACGGGTGCCACGAGAACTACCTGGTGGCCCGGCAGGGCGAGTTCGCCAGGATCGCCGACATCCTGATCCCGTTCTTCGTCACCCGCCAGATCCTCTGCGGGGCCGGGAAGGTCCTCCACGGGCCGCGGGGCGCGCAGTATTCGATCAGCCAGCGGGCCGAGCACATCTGGGAGGGCGTCTCCAGCGCCACCACCCGGTCGCGGCCGATCATCAACACACGCGACGAACCGCACGCCGACGCAGAGCGCTTCCGCCGGCTGCACGTGATCGTGGGCGACTCCAACATGAGTGAATACACGACGTTCCTGAAGGTCGGCATCACCGACCTGGTCGTGCGCATGGTCGAGGAGAACACCGTCATGCGTGACCTGACGCTGGAGAACCCGATCCGGGCCATCCGCGAGATCTCGCACGACATGACGTGCAAGAAGAAGATCCGCCTGGCCACCGGCCGGGAGCTGACGGCCATCGACATCCAGACCGAATACTTCGAACGCGCCTCCCGGTTCCTGGAGCGCCGGGAGCCCTCGGAGATCGCGGCTCGGCTGCTGCTGGACTGGGGCGAGGCGATCGAGGCGCTCCGGGCCGGCGACCTCGAGAAGCTGGAGCAACGGGTGGACTGGGTGGCCAAGCACGCGCTGATCGAACGCTACCGCGCGAAACACAACCTTCCTCTGTCCCACCCGCGGATCGCGCTGATGGACTTGGCGTACCACGACGTGAACCGGGAGCGCGGCCTGTATTACCTGCTGGAACGACGCGGCCGTATGGAGCGCGTGGTCCCCGAGAAGCAGATCCAGAAGGCCATGCGCGAGCCGCCGCAGACCACGCGGGCCCGGCTACGGGGGGAGTTCATCCGTCAAGCCAAGCAGAAGCGCCGCGACTACACGGTGGACTGGGTGCACCTGAAGCTGAACGACCAGGCCCAGCGGACCGTGCTCTGCAAGGATCCCTTCCGGTCGGTCGATGAGCGGGTCGAACAGCTCATCGCCCACATGTGACGGCGTGTGATGCGCACTTCCAGGGAGCGGTTCGAGGAGTTGGTGATCGAAGCGCTGGACGGCCTGCCCGAGTGGATCCGGGAACGGCTCGACAACGTCGACGTCCTGATCGAAGACGAACCCGGCCCCGGGCGTTCGCACCTGCTGGGGCTGTACGAGGGGATCCCGCTCACCCAGCGGGGGTTCTCGTACGCCGGCGTGCTGCCCGATCGGATCACGCTGTTCCGGCCGAACATCGAACGCGCAGCCGCAGACGAGGAAGCGCTCCGCGAGCGGATCCGGCACACGGTGGTGCACGAGTTCGCCCACTTCTTCGGCATCTCGGACGACCGGCTGCGGGAGATCGGTCGCTACTGAGGCGTCTGCCAGGCTTGGTCCCGAACGGCCATCCGGCCGGCCAGGACGCCGGCCGCGCCGGCGGCCAGGAAGAACTCCGGGTCGTCGCCCGGCGTGCGGCCCATGGACGCCACCTCGATCCCGGCGGCCCGCAGGCGGTCGAGCGCGGGCTCGCCGCCCACCTCCACCAGCTGGTGCTTCTCCTCGAGCTTGGCCGCCTTCAGGGCATCCCACACGACCTCCCGTCGGGCGTCGTCGTCGATCGAAGGGACGGCCACGTGGACGGGCGACCGGGCGACCCGCCCCAGCGCGGTCAACGAGTGATGGGAGACGCCCCGATGGCGTTCGCGCTGCTCGGCGAAGCTGATCCGAAGCGCGGCCACCGGCCGGCCGCCCAGGATCTCGATGGCGTTCAGGGACATCGCCGAGGAGACCGCGGTGGCGCCCCACTCGGAGTCCGTCCCCGTGTTGCCGGGCCCGTCGCCGACCACGATCACCTCCGCACCCAATCCGAACCGGGCCACCAGCAGACCGGTGAAGACAGTGACCGCCTCGACGTCCCCGCCGAACGCCTGCCCGCAGGTGACCACCGCGTCCAGCAGGCCGGCCGTCCGCAGCGTGGCGGCAAGCCGCGACAGACCGGCCGGGAGGGCCGCGCCGTCGGTCATCACGTAGACAACGCGTTCGACGCCCGCCGCCCGCACGCCGGCCGCCACGGGAGCGATCATCGAATGAAGCGGCACCCACACCACGGGGGCGCCGTGCAGGCCGTCGGCGGCCAGCAGCGCGTCCCGGTGCGGGCTCCCCGGTTCCTCTGCGGAGCGCACGTTGACCTGGTGCGGCGTGTACCGGAGCTTCACGATCCGACCCTCCGCGGGCGCGGGCACGTCGGGGCCGCCTTCGACCGCCACGACGATATGCATCCCACCGGTACCCAGTGCGAGCTCGACGGCCATGGTGTTCAGCACCACCCGGTCGCCGGGTCCGACGGGCCCGACCAGCTGCGGGTAGGCGATCGCGGCGGCGGGCTCAGGTTCGCCCTCCACCTCGACCGACAGCTCGGTCGCGCCGGGGCGTTCTCCAAGCACCGAGGCCACGGTTCCCCTCCGGAGACGGATCATCTCGGGCATTATCATCGGCTCCAGCCCATGCATCCGCTCGAGCGCCTCCTGAACCTGGTCGCGCTGCTCCTGAACGCCCGCCGGCCATTGACCTTCGAGGAGATCCGCCGGGTGATCCCCGCGTACCGGCAAGGCGACGGCGCCGCGGCCAAACGGATGTTCGAACGGGACAAGGAGACGCTCAAGGAGATCGGCGTGCCGATCGACCTCGCACCGACCGATGCGTGGGAGGTCGAACAGGGCTACCGGATCCCGAAGGACCGCTACTACCTCCCCGAGGTCGAATTCACCCCGGACGAGGTCTGGGCGCTGTTCGTCGCCGCCCACGCGCCGGGCCACGAATGGGAGGGCGACGAGGCCGCGGTCGCCTTCCAGAAGCTCTCCACCGGTACCGACACGAACGTGCTGGCGGCGATGGCCGAACGGACCCCCGCGCCGGGCATCGACGCATCCGGCCCGCACCTCGGGGCGATCGCCGACGCGCTGGCGCGCAGGCGCGCCATCCGGTTCCGGTACAAGCCGACCCAGGGGAAGCCCGGCCAGCGCGACGTCGACCCGTTCGCCCTGGTGTTCCGGAGCGGCAACTGGTACCTGGTCGGGAGCGACCGGTCCCGGGGCGAGATCCGTTCGTTCCGGCTCTCCCGCCTGGCGTCGCCGGTGAAGGACGTCGGACCGGCCGAACCGCCGCCGGAGGGGTTCGACGCGGCCGGGCATCTCCAGTCCGGTCCCTGGGGCTTGGGGCGGCCGGCCGAGCGAGCCCGGGTTGCGCTGAGCCCGAAGGTCGCGTGGTGGGCGCTGGCTGGGGCGCCCGGCGCCACCGTCACCCGCGCAGGCCGGGACGGCTGGGTCGAAGCCGACCTCCCAGCGAGCGAGACGGGAGCCTTCGCCGCGTGGGTGATGCAGTTCGGCCCGGACGCCCGGGTTCTCTCGCCGAGATCGATCCGGCGGCAGGTCGAAGCGAGGCTGGAGGCCCTGGCCGGTGCCGGGTAAGCGAGGGCCGAAGCGTTCGACGGGCCGGGCCGCCGACCGGCTGCGCCGGCTGCTGGTGGTCGTCCCATACGTCCTGCACCATCCGGGCACACCGGTCGCCGAGCTGTCACAGACGTTCGACGTGAGCGAGGCCGAGCTCCTCGACGACCTGAACCTGCTGTTCCTGGCCGGGCTCCCGCCCTACGGGCCCGGCGAGCTGATCGACGTGTCGGTCGAAGAGGGCCGCGTCTGGATCGGGATGGCCGACTACTTCTCACGGCCGGTCCGACTGACCCGGTCGGAGGCGCTGGCCCTCTACCTGCGGGGGAAGGCGCTGCTGGGGGCGCCCGGACTCGAGGAGGCCCCGGCCCTCCAGTCCGCACTGGACAAGATCGAGGGCGGGCTGGGGGAGGAGACGCTGGCGAACCTGGCCGGGAGGGTCGAAGTGGGCGCCTCCGGGACGTCCGCCAGGAACCTGGCCGCCGTCCGCCGGGCCGTCGAACGGCGGGAGCGACTGGCGATCGAGTATTACTCGGCGGGACGCGACGAGCTGGCCACCCGCCGGATCGACCCCGAGCACGTCTATTCCGCCATCGGCAACTGGTACGTGGTGGCCTGGGACCACCGCTCGGGCGAGGAGCGGACGTTCCGCGCCGACCGCATCCGGTCGGCGGCCGAGACGGGGGAGACGTTCGATCCACGCGGCCTGTCGGGACCGGGGCGACCCCTGTACACACGGACCGCGAAGGACGTCCCCGTTCGGCTGCTGCTGGGAGCGGGCGCGCGGTGGGTGGCCGAATACTACGAGACGGAGAGCCCGAAGGAGCGCCCCGACGGCAGCCTCGAGGTGACGCTTCCCACAAAGGACCTCCAGTGGGTGGCGAAACTGATCCTCCGGCTCGGCGGCGAAGCGCAGGTCCTGGACCCTCCCGAGCTGGCTGGGATGGTTCGGGAGACGGCGCGCCGGACGCTCGAGGCCTACCGCTCGGCGGCCGGCTGAGCCGGCGCTCCGCGGCCCCGGCAACTGTGCGTTCCCCTCTCAAGCCCGGCCGGAACGAGGCCGATACCCGGAGCGAGATGACCACGATCCGAACCACCTGCCCACAGTGCGGAGAGGTCGACATGGGTCCCGAAGCGATCCTCCTGTCGATCCGCGATCGCGCCGGGGAAGGTTCGTATCGGTTCGCGTGCCCGACCTGCACCCACACCATCGAGAAGCCCGCGGACCGCAAGGTGGTCGCGCTGCTCCTCTCAGCAGGCGTGGAGCTCGACGAGAAGGCTCGGCAGGCCGAACAGACGGCCCACGACGAGATGGCGGAGCTGGAACCGCGTCCGGCCGGACCGCCACTCACGGTCGACGACCTCATCACCTTCCACTTCCTGCTGGAAGACGACGAGGAGCTCTCCCGGCTGCTGCCGCGAGGCTGATCCACACCGGGCGGGCCGGCGGGCCAGCCCTGGTATCCTGCGGCCGTGTGGCTCTGGATCGTGCTCGGGCTCGGTTTGGCCGCCCTCTGCATCCTGTTCGTCACGGTCCTCGCGCTGCTCCGCCACCTGAAGCTGCTGAGCGGCTCGCTGAAGCGGCTGGGCGAGGAGTTGCGGCCCCAGCTCGAGGAGCTCCGCAGCGGCTCCGACCGAGCCCGCGAGCAGGTCGACGGCATCGAGGAGCGACGGTCCAGCCTCAGGCCCGGTGCTAGAATCCGCAGGTAGCGGCGCCGAACGGTCGGTTCGCTCCGAACTGTCGGAACCCTCTCCGCTTGGAGTTTCGGTGTTCAACATCGGTCCCGAAGAGCTCCTGCTCATCCTCGTCATCGCGCTCATCGTGTTCGGGCCGAATCGGTTGCCCGAGGTCGGGCGCACCATCGGCAAGTCGCTCCGGGAGTTCCGCCGGGCATCGGAAGGCATCCGTCAGGAGTTCTCGCGCGCCATGGACCTCGACGACGAAGGCGATGGGTTCGACGGGACCTTCAAGACGGTCCAGTTGCCGGAGCAGGTGGCGGCGAACCCCGGGGCCGCGGATCCAACGGAGTCCTCAGACAACGGATCGGGGCCTGGGCCGCACGATCCCGGGCGCGACGAACCATCGGCCGGCTCCGGCCCGGCCGCGTAGCGAGGCGACCCTGCACCGGCGCGTTCCGCGGGGGGAGCCGACATGGCGGTGAGGCTCCGTCTCCGGCGCAGGCGGCCGCACGATCCCGACAGGACGATGACCGTCTTCGAGCACCTGGGCGAACTCCGCCGCCGGCTGATCATCTGCGTGGCCGCCCTCATGATCGGTGCCGTCGTGGGCTGGTTCCTGTTCGGCCCGGTGTTCCGACTCCTGACCGATGGCTACTGCGCCTACATCAAGGCCCATCCGAACCTGTCCCCGGTCCGTGGACAGTGCCGGCTGGCGTACCTCTCGATCCTCGAGCCCTTCCTGCTGAAGGTGAAGCTGGTCACGTTCATCGGGTTCGCCTTCGCCCTGCCGGTGATCCTGTTCCAGCTGTGGCGGTTCGTGACGCCGGGGCTCACGACGAGGGAGCGCCGCTACACGTGGCCGTTCGTCCTGTCCGCGCTTGCCCTGTTCGTGCTCGGTGGGTGGTTCGGCTGGGTCACGCTGCCCCGGGCGCTGAACTTCCTGCTGGGCTTCGCCGGGCAACAGCGGTTGTTCGCCGTGCTGTCGATCGCCAAGTACGTCAGCTTCGTGCTGCTCTTGATCCTGGCGTTCGGGGCGTCGTTCGAGTTCCCGCTGGTCTTGATCGCGCTCACCCTGGTGGGGATCCTGTCCAGCCAGAAGCTTCGGAAGTGGCGGCGCCAGGCCATCTTGTTCATCGCCATCTTCGCGGCGGTGATCACGCCCAGCCAGGACTGGTTCACCATGACGGCCATGATGGTCCCCCTGATAGTCTTCTACGAGCTTTCGATACTGGTCACACGTCTGTTGAAGAAATGAGCGAGGCGGAGTCCTGTGGCGATCAAGGGAAAGGGCAAGGCGCGCACCCGGCGGGTTATCGCGGCGCCTCCCCGTCCGCAACTGGTCGTCCGCAAGCCGCCCCTCTGGCGACGGACATGGGTGGTGGCCACGGTGGCCGTGGTCGTGGTCGGAGGGACGCTGACCGGCGTGTATCTCGGCGTGCACAGCGCCCACGTCCGGGGCTTCAAGACGCTTCAGAAGGATGCCATCACCACGTTCAGCAACCACGTGGGCCGAGCGTTTCCACAGGACGCCTCCATCATCTTCCCCGACCTGCCGAGCCTCTTCCCGGACCTCACCACCGACCTGAGCAGCCTGCAGTCGGGCAAGCTAGCCAAGAGCGACGCCCTGACGCTGGGCGATAGGGTCGCTACGCAGGCCGAAGCGTCCGCCGCTGCCCTCGGCAAGATCGACGTGAACCACATCATCCCGGCGTCGGCCGTGGAGACCGGCCGGGCGATCAAGGGGACTGGCGGGATGCGGCAGGCCGCCCAGAGCGCCCGGTTCCTTATGGTCCACGGGATGCAGCTCTACGCGCAGATCGGCAACCTGGTGAAGACCGCATCCGACCTGACCGCCGCCCAGCAGAACGCGATCGCCCTGGAGGCACAGGGCATCCTGGCGGACGCCAGCTCGGTGTTCAATCAGGGGTTCAAGACGCTCGAGGACATCCGGAAGGCACTCGGGTTCACGCAGTTCACGCTGCCGCCCCGCAGAAGCGCCCAGACCCCAGCGCCGCAGCCGTCTCCGCAGCCGTC
>DHWS01000113.1:31186-40412 GCA_002413305.1 Actinobacteria bacterium UBA5176
CCGTCTCCGCAGCCGTCTCCGCAACCCTCGCCGACCCCATCCGCCTCGGCCAGCGCTTCGACCGAGCCGTCCAGTTCCCCGTCGGCCAGCGGGTCCCCCTAGGCCCCGTCCGTGGCCGGCGAAGCGCCCCGAAGGTGACGGCGTGCCTCCGGTGACGGTGGTGGTGGTCGCCAACCCGACGTCCGGCCGCGGCAAGGGCGCCCGGCTGATCCCGAAGGTCGACGCGCGTCTCCGTTCGCTGGGCATCGGGTACCGGATGCAGATCTGCCGCGGGCCCGAGGACCCGGAACGGCTGTCCCGACAAGCCGCGGCCGACGGCGCCTCGGTGGTCGCGGCCCTCGGCGGGGATGGCCAGGTCGGACTGTGCGCGAATGGGATCATCGGCACCGAGACTGCGCTGGCCGTGATCCCGGCCGGGACAGGGAACGACTTCGCCCGCCACCTCGGGCTCGACCGGAAGCACCCGTTGGCGGCGCCGAGCTGCTGGCCGCGCCGTCGCCGCGCGCCATCGATGTCGTCCGGGTGACCACCCCCGAAGGCGTCCGGTACTTCGTGAACGTGGGAGGGACGGGCTTCGACTCCGAGGTCAACGAGCTCGCCAACCGCATCCGCTTCCTGAAGGGAACGCCGAAGTACGTCTACGCCACGTTCGCCACGCTCCGGACGTTCGTGCCCGGCCGGTTCGAGGTGACGATCGACGGTGAGCATCGGTCGCTGCCGGGCATGATGATCGCGGTCGGCAACGGCGTGTCCTACGGCGGCGGGATGAAGATCACGCCGGGTGGCGTCTCGGACGACGGTATCCTCGATCTCTGCGTGATCGGGGAGGTGTCGAAGCCGGAGTTCGTCCGGACGTTCCCCAAGGTGTTCCGTGGCACGCACGTCCGGCACCCGAAGGTGACCACCCTGCGGGGGAGGGAGATCCGGATCTCGGCCGAGCGAGCATTCCAGGTGTACGGCGACGGCGAGCGCCTGGGCACGCTGCCAGCCACGTTCACCGTCGTGCCCGGTGCTCTCCGGGTGGTGGCCCCGCCTCCCGCCCCGCCCGCGGCCCGGTAACCTGCCAGCACCCTGACGGAGGAGGTCGAACGAGATGACCGATACGCTCCTGCTCCTGCACGCGTTCCCTCTGGACTCGTGGATGTGGCGGCGGCAGATCGACGACCTGGCCGGTGAGGCCCGTGTGGTCGCCCCTGACCTCCCCGGGTTCGGTGGGACCCAGCCGGCCGGCGACGTGATGACCATGGACGCGGCCGCCGACGCGGCGCTGCGGGCCCTGGACGAAGCCGGCGCGCGGGACGCCGTGGTGTGTGGACTCTCCATGGGTGGCTACGTGGCCCTGGCCTTCTGGCGGAGGCACCGGGACCGCGTGACCGGCCTGATCTTGGCCAACACGAAGGCCGGCGCCGACGACGACGCGGGCAGGGATCGGCGCGCGGCACTCGCAGAGCGGCTGCGGAGCGAGGGCAATCAATTCCTCCTCGCCAACCCCCCGCCGCTGTTGTCCGATGCGGCTTCCGCCGACCTGTGGGAGTCGGTCAAGGCCGACATCGGGCGTCAGCCCCCGGCATCCATCGCCGCGGCCTCCCTTGGCATGGCCGAGCGGGTGGATTCGACCGGCGACCTGCCGCACATCGACGTGCCGACCATGGTCATCGTGTCGGATGCGGACACCCTGATCCCCGCCTCCGCGACCGTTCCCATGGCCGACCGGATCCCGGGCGCGACGCTCCGCGACATCCAGGGCGCTGGCCACCTGTCGAACCTCGAGCAGCCGGTCCGGTTCACCGCCCTGCTCCGTGAGCACCTTCTGACCTGTGGCGCGGGCGGGTCGGTCGAAGGCTGACAGCGACGGGGTCTCGTCCCGCGACGGCGTGCCCCTAGACTTGCCGGCATGACAGGGCTCGCGGCTTTCGCCAAGCGCTATCCGTTCCACCTGGACGACTTCCAGGTGACGGCCATCCGCGCTCTGGAGGCGGGAGAGTCCGTGCTGGTCGCCGCGCCGACCGGGAGCGGCAAGACGGTGGTGGCGGAGTTCGGCGTCGAGCGGGCGGTCGGCCGCCACCGCAAAGCCTTCTACACCACGCCCCTGAAGGCGCTCTCCAACCAGAAGTTCGGCGACTTCGTCCGCCGGTATGGGGAGGACCGCGTGGGCCTGTTGACCGGCGACAACTCGATCAACTCCGAAGCCCCGGTGGTGGTCATGACCACCGAGGTCCTCCGCAACATGCTGTACGAGGGGAGCCCGGCGCTGGAGGGCCTGGAGACGGTCGTGCTGGACGAGGTGCACTACCTCCAGGACCCGTACCGGGGCGGCGTCTGGGAGGAGGTGCTGATCCACCTGCCCCTGTCCGTGGCCGTGGTCTGCCTGTCGGCCACGGTCAGCAACGCCGAGGAGTTCGGCGAATGGATCGGGGCGCTGCGCGGTCCCACCCGGGTGGTGATCGAGGAGAAACGGCCGGTCCCGCTCCGTAACCTGTACATGGTGGGGCGCGAACTCCACGACATGCACATCGAACACGACGGCCACCTCCTGCCGAACCCCTACCTGGTCTCGCTTGACCAGCGGGAGATGCGGACCAAGGAATGGCAGCCCCGTGGCGGAGGGCGGTACGGGCGGACCCAGCTGGCCCGCATGCAGCGGCCCCGGGAGGGCCACCGCCGGTTCTACGTGCCTCGCCGCGAGGAGGTCGCCGAGAAGCTGGACGCCGAAGGCATGCTCCCGGCGATCTACTTCGTGTTCAGCCGCGCGGGATGCGACGCCAGTGTTCGTTACCTGATGGAGGCCGGGCTGACCTTGACCACCCACCAGGAGGCCCTTCGGATCCGGGAGATCGCCGACCTGCAGACTGCGTGGATCGCGGAGGACGAGCTCCACACGCTCGGCTGGTTCGAGCTTCGCGAAGCGCTGGCGGCCGGGGTGGCCTCCCACCACGCCGGGATGCTGCCGGTGTTCAAGGAGACGGTCGAACGGCTGTTCCAGCAGGGCCTGGTGAAGGTGGTGTTCGCCACCGAGACCCTCTCGCTCGGAATCAACATGCCCGCCCGGACGGTGGTCATCGAGGACCTGTGGAAGTTCTCCGGCGAGCGCCACGAACTCCTCACCCCCGGCGAGTACACGCAGCTCACCGGGAGGGCCGGCCGGCGGGGGATCGACGCGTCGGGCAACGCGGTGGTCCTCTACCAGAAGCAGGTCCCGTTCGAGCGCGTCGCCGGCCTCGCGTCGACGCGAACGTACGAGCTCCGGAGCTCCTTCCGGCCCTCGTACAACATGGCCGTCAACCTGGTCCGAAACTACACGCGGGAAGAAGCGCGGCACCTGCTGAACTCATCCTTCGCCCAGTTCCTGGCCGACCGCGGCGTGGTCACGCTGGAGCGGCAGCTCGAACGCGACCGCGCGTACCTCGAGGGGTACCGCACGTCGATGCACTGCGACCGCGGCGACTTCGCGGAGTACTGGGCCATACGCGAACGGGCTCAACGGATCCGCGAGGAGGCCAAGCGCGGCCGGGCTCGCGACCGGGAGGCCGGCGTCCGGCAGTGGCTGGCAGCCCTGAAGCCCGGCGACGTGTTCTTCATACCCTCCGCTCGCCGCCGTGGCCTGGCGGTCGTGGTCGGGACCCGCGAAGGCCGCCCCACCGTGCTCACCGAGGACCGGCGGTACTTCCGGGTCAGCGTGGCCGAGCTCGACGAACCGCCCAAGCCCGTGACCCGCATCCCCCTGCCCCGATCGGGCAGCGCCCGGAGCGCCCGTTACCGGCGGGACCTCGCCGCGCAACTGGTGGCCCTGCGGATCCAGCCGCCGCGCCCCTCGCGGAACCGGCCGGACGACCCGGCCGCCGAGAAACGGGCGGCCGAGCTGGAGTCTCGCGCCGCCCAGCACCCCTGCCACTCGTGCCCCGAGCGCCCCCAACACGAACGATGGGCGGTTCGCACATCGAAGCTCGAACGCGAGGTGGCCGGCCTCGACCGCCGGATCCGCTCCCGAACCGAGACGCTCGGTCGGCAGTTCGACCGGGTCATCGCGGTGCTGGAGGAGCTCGCGTACGTGCAGAACTTCCTGCTCACGGACAAGGGCGAGCGACTCCGCCGGATCTACGGCGAAGGCGACATACTGGTGGTCGAAGCGCTCGCCGGCGGTCTGTTCGACGGCCTGTCGCCCCCCGAGCTCGCCGCGCTGATCTCGACCCTGGTGTACGAGTCGCGCGAGCGCATGCCCCGCCATGTGGAGATCCCGACCCAGGCGCTCCGCCGCCGGTACCGAACGATGACCGAGGTCTACGATACCATCCGCCGCTCGGAGGACGCGCACCAGGTCGAACTGTGCCGGGAGCTCGACCCGGGCTTCACCGCCACCATCTTCTCCTGGGCGGAGGGCAAGCCGCTCGAGGACGTGCTGGTCGAATCCGGCATGCCGGCGGGGGACTTCGTCCGGAACTGCAAGCAACTGCTGGACCTGCTGCGGCAGATCGAAGACATCGCCGGCCCCGGGCTGGCTCAGGTCGCGCGGCAGGCCTACCGGGACGTGAACCGCAGTGTCGTGGCGTACACGGGCCTGGAGGCGGCGTAGGGGCCACAACGGAATTCCGTCCGCGAGACCCATTCGGTCATACTCCATCCGTGGATCCCCACGCGCTCGACGCGCTCGCCGAGCGGCTTCCCCGGGGGAGGGTCACCGACCACCACGGGGAGGTCGCCACGCACGCCCGCGACCGATGGGCGCTGGCGCTCCTGCGAGAAGCCCGCGGAGCGCGGGTGCCGCCCCCGGCCGCCGTGGTCTTCCCGCAGACCACCGAGGAGGTCGCGGTGGTCCTGCGGTGGGCGTGCGACGCGGGGGCGACGATCGTGCCGCGGGCGGGCGCGTCCGGACTGGCCGGGGGCGCGGAGGCGATCAAGCGATCGGTCGTCCTGGATCTCCACCGGTTGAACCGTATCCTCGACCTCGACGACCTCTCCCAGACCGTCACCGTGGAGGCCGGGGTGAAGGGCGGGGACCTGGAGAGGTCCATCGCCGCGAAGGGCTTCACCACCGGTCACGATCCCGAGTCGCTGGAGATCTCGACCGTCGGTGGGTGGGTGGCGACCTCGTCGCAGGGGGCCGCCTCGGCCGGGTTCGGCGGCGCTTCGGACCTGGTGCTGGGCCTGACCGCCGTGCTCCCCGGCGGCGAGGTGCTTCGGCTGAAGCCCTCCCCGCGGCCGGACACCGGACCCGACCTGCGCCGGCTTCTGGCCGGCTCGGAAGGGACGCTCGCCGTGATCACCGAGCTGACACTGGCCGTGTCACGCGCGCCCGCGCTGGTGTGGGACGCGTTCCGGCCACACTCGTTCGAGAGCGGGGCGGCGCTGGTGCGCGAAGCCGTTCAGTGTGGTTTCCATCCGCTGGTCGTCAACCTGCTCGACGATCAGGAGGCGGGCAGGATGTTCGGCGCCTTCGGCCACCAGGGCCCGGTAACGCTCTTCGGGTTCGACGCGGCGGCCCCTGCCATCGAAGCGAGGCGGTTCGAGCTGCGGCAGCTCTCGCGGGACCTGGGAGGGCGGCCCGTCGACCGGGAGCTGGCCGAACACTGGTGGGACCACCGGCACGACGGTGTCCAGTGGTATGAGGACGTCATGGGACCCGATCGCGCGCTCGGGCGCGGTGTGGTCGCCGACGGCATGGGCGTGGCGTGCCTCTGGCGACGGCTGCCGCTCGTCTACGAACAGGTACGGGGGGCGCTGTTTGACCATGCCGAGAGCGTGGGCTGTCATCTCGCACACCCGTATCCGACCGGGGCATCGCTGCACTTCTCGTTCGTCCTGCGAGCCTCGACCGACGGGGAGGTCGAGGATGTGTACCGGGACGCGTGGGCGGACGCCACGGCGGCCTGCCTCGACTCGGGCGGCTCGCCGGCGCACCATGGGGTCGGGCTCCTGAAGGCACCGTTCATGGCGGAGGAGCTGGGCGCGACCGGCGTCGACATCCTCCGTCGGGTGAAGGCGGCGTTCGACCCCCAGTGGCTGCTCAACCCCGGGAAGCTCGTCCCGCGACCGGACGGCCTCTGAGCCGCGTATCCTGCCGGGCATGAGCTTCGACCATAAGTCCAGGCTTGAGCACGCCGGCCAGGCCACGGCGGACGCCGGGCTGGACGGGCTGATCGTCGCCCCGGGGCCGGACCTGGTCTACCTCATCGGCTACGATCCGCCCCCGCTCGAGCGCCTCACCGCGCTGCTGGTCCGGCCGGACGCCCGGCCGGTGCTCATGGTCCCGGAACTCGAACGGCCCAGGGCCGAAGCGGCCGGCGCCGCGGACCTGGCCGAGATCCAGATCTGGCGGGACGGCGACAGCATGTACGGCCCCGCCGGCGCGTGGCTGCAGGACGCGACGCGGTTCGGAGTCTCCGACCGGCTGTGGGCCGTGCACCTGCTTGGCCTGCTCCGTGCGGTGCCGCATATGGAGTTCGAGCCCGCCTCGCCGGTGCTGTCCACCCTCCGGATGCGCAAGGACGACGAAGAGCTGCAGCTCCTGGCGCGGACCGGGCGGTGCGCTGACGAGGCGTTCCGCCGGATCACGGCCGAGCGGGTGGAGGGCCGGACGGAGGCCCACGTCGCCCGGGCCCTGTCACAGCACCTGCTGGACGCCGGATGCGAGGCGGTCGCGTTCTGCATCGTGGCCGCCGGGTCGAACGGCGCCTCGCCGCACCACGAGCCAGCCGATCGGCCGATCCGTCGCGGTGATGCGGTCGTGCTGGACTTCGGCGGATGGGTGGGCGGATACGCGTCGGACACCACGCGGACGGTGGTGGTCGGGGGGCCGTCGGAGGAGCAGCGCGAGGTTCACGCGATCGTCCGCGAGGCCCAAGAGGCCGCCTTCGAGGCCGCGGTGCCCGGCGTGCCGGCCGAGGAAGTCGACCGGGCCGCGCGCCGGGTGGTCGAGGACGCGGGCTATGGGGAGACGTTCTTCCACCGGACCGGCCACGGGATCGGTCTGGAGGAGCACGAGGACCCCTACATCGTGGAGGGCAACCGGCAGGTCCTGGAGCCCGGCATGACGTTCTCCATCGAGCCCGGGATCTACCTCGAGGGGCGGTTCGGCGTGCGCATCGAAGACATCGTCGCCATGACCGAAGACGGCGCGGTCCGGTACAACAACACCCCGCGCGAGCTGCTGGTCGTCGGCTGATCCTCGGCGCTCGTTTCGTGTAACCTACGGAGCGGTAGGTTACTGAGAGGCTTCAGACCCGAGCCAGGAGGTGTACCCCGTGCCGCTTCTGAACATCCCCGACGAGCTCCTCGAGCTCCGTTCGTCCCTCCACCAGTTCATCGAGCGCGAGGTCCGTCCGATCGAGGACGCCCACCGGCAGGAGATCCTCGACACCGGAACGTTCGAGACCCTGAAGGAGGAGAGCCTGAAGCTCCGGAAGCGTTCGGCGGAGCTCGGCTTCTACGCACTGCACATGCCGGAGGAGGTCGGCGGCGGCGGACTCAGCTACCTGGGGCAGGTCCTGCTCCACGAGGAGGCGGCGCGGGACGGCCTGATCCTCCCGCAGATCGAATCCGTCCTGCCGGTCATCAGCGGACCGACCGCGATCTACATCGACTGCACCGAGGCGCAGCGCGAGAAGTACCTGTTCCCGCTGATGTCCGCCGACAAGATCACGTGCTTCGCGCTGACCGAACCCGGCGCCGGGTCCGACGCCACCCGGATCCAGACGAAAGCGACGAAGACGACCCAGGGCACGTGGGTCATCGAGGGCCGCAAGCACTTCATCACCGGTGGGCAGGAGGCGCACTTCGCGCTGGTGTTCGCGGTGACGGACCCGGAGAAGCGGGCCCAGGGCGGCATCACCGCGTTCTTCGTCGACGCCGACACCCGGGGCTACAGCGTGACCCGGATCCAGAGAACCATGTCGCCGTACCAGAACCCCGTCGAGCTGACGTTCGAGGGCGTCGAGGTTCCGGAGTCCAACATCCTCGGCAAGGAGGGATTCGGGTTCTATTCGGCGGTGCGCGGGATCAATGGGGCGCGGCTGCAGATCGCGGCCCGCGCGCTGGGACTGGCCCAGTACCTGCTGGACAGGTCGACCGAGTACGCCACGGAGCGGGTCGCGTTCGGCCAGCCGATCGGGAAGAACCAGTACGTCCAGGGCATGCTGGTCGATTCGTACGCGGAGCTCGCTCAGGCCAGGCTGCTGGTGTACTCGCTGGCCACCGAGATCGACGAGGGCGCGGACGGTCGCCGGCAGGCGGCGCTGTCGAAGTACGTGGCCACCGAGATGGTCGGCCGGGTCGCCGACCGGGCCATCCAAGTGCACGGCGGCAACGGGTTCATGACCGAGCTCGGCCTGGAGCCCTGGTACCGGGACGTTCGGGCGATGCGGCTGTACGAAGGCACCAGCGAGATCCTTCGGACGAACATCGCGAAGACGCTCGGGTTGTAAGCGTCAGGGTGGGAGCCGCTAGGAGCGCTCGGGGTCGGTGCCCTTCCCGGCGTCTCGCCGCGGCCCGGTGCCGAACCGGTCGGTGAGGATCTCCGCCGACCCGGAACCAACCGTCCGGACCGACCGCCGCACCGCGTCGACCAAGTCCGCCGGATGGACGCCCTTCTTCAGGACGCCGTCGACCGGCAGCCGGCCCGGACCGGTCCGGGAGCGCGCCGCGTCGGCGTTGTAGATGAGCACCGGGATCCCGCCGGCCTGCCGCTTGACCCCCTGGACACACCGTTCCGCCTCGCGCTTGCCGGTCATCTCGATGCTCACCAAGAACACGACGCCGGGTTCGTTGCGCAGGCGCGCCGCGAGCACGAACGCCTCGTCGGCGCCGTCGGCCTGGGCGATCACTTCGATGTCGGCCTGGGTCTGGAGGATCAGCGTCAAGCCGTAGCGTTCGATGGGGTACGGGTCGACGACCACGACCTGGATAGGACGGCCCCACGCAGCCCGAGCCCGTCGGAGCCGCCGGTGCTCGTCCAGTTCGTCTCTCTCCATCTGCAGCGTCCCTTCGGGCCGGGGTCCCGCGACAGAGTTGGACAGGTCTGCCAACTCTACGCCTTGAGCATCGGTGGGTCTCGGCGCGGACAGAAGGGTCCGATCCGAACCCTAGACCCGAGGCCGGACCTTTGTGCCGCCCGGCGTGTCCATGGCTTCCCAGCCCATCTCCGTGAGCTGGTCACGGATGGCGTCGGAGCTGGCGTAGTCCTTCGCCGCGCGGGCTGCGGCACGCTCGCCGAGCAGCCGCTCGGCCTCGGCGC
>DHWS01000073.1 GCA_002413305.1 Actinobacteria bacterium UBA5176
GAGGATATTCGCGCCCCACAGGTCGGAAATCGGAGTTCGCTCGGGCCGTGTTCGTGATACCCGTTCCCGTGGGGTACAGAAGTAGGATCAGGCGTCTGACCAGCATGGATAGGTTTCTGTACCCCACGCTCCCCAGCTCACCTTCCGTGGAGCCTGGACCTCGGCGTGGTAGCTGCAGCGGTAAGCGAAGCGGCCCGTCTCCGTGTATCGACCGGATGCCGCTGGCGGCGCCGACCCGGGCGATGCCGAGGAACCTTTGGTCCTCGTTCGTGGTGAGGCCGGAGACCCGGCTCCGCTGGCACCGCGAGCTCGTCGCCAGGAAGTGGACACATGAGAGGAGAGTGCGCCCGCCCGCAGGGCTCGCCTGTCTACCACGTGCCAGTGCTCGGCCATCTTGCCATCCTGCAGCCGGTGGATGTCGATGCCGGCGATCGTGAAGGACTTGCCGGTCGGAGGCATCCCCAGGAATTCGCCGACGTTGGTGCCAGAGTTCGTCCACCGCACCACGACCTTGTCCCCTTCGGCGATTAGGTCCTCGATGGTGAAGCGTGGATCAAGCCCGCTCCTCAGCATGGTCACCCGGTCCTTGAGCCCCTGCAGCAACTTGCGTGCCTTTGTTGCCGGTGATCGGACCAGGGTTTCTTCGCCGGATCTGTATCGGCAAGCAATGGCCTGAGCAGCGAAGGGGTCGACGCTAGGTGGCTTTTCGTGCCGGAATAGCCGGCACGAAAGTCAACCCCTTGGGTCGGGAGATCGCCCGGAACCTCAGGTCGCCTCGAACAACTGGTCAAAAGCCTTCACGGCCTCCCCCTGCATGCTGGGCAGGACGTGGCTGTAGGTGTCGAGGGTAATGCCGATGGAGGAATGCCCGAGGCGCTCGGAGACGATCTTGGGATGCACGCCCTGCATGAGCATCAGTGTGGCGTGCCCGTGACGAAGGTCATGGAACCGGACGTGGGGGAGCTTGGAGGCGTGCAGGAACCACGGCCACGCGGAGGAGAACCGGTCCGGGTTCCAGGGCGTGCCGTTCCCTCGGTCCACCACGAGGCCGTTCTCGACCCACCGGTCACCGGCGGCCACCCGGCGGGCGGCCTGGGAGGTGCGGTGGCGCTCCAGGTGGGGCTTCAGGAACGTCGGCAGCGCCACGGCGCGCCGCGACTTCGGCGTCTTGGGGTCCTCGAACACCAGCCCCTGCCCGGTGGCCACCTCCAGGGTCCGCTTCACCCTCGCGGTGGTGTACTCCTCGTCCAGGTCGGACCACCGCAGGGCCAGGATCTCTCCCCGGCGCATCCCGGTGGCGATGGCGATGGCCACCGGAGCTTCCCACCGGGTCCCGGTGGCCACGGACAAGATCCGCTCGGCCAGGTCCAGGTCGACGATGCGGGGCTCGGTCCGCTTGGCCCGGGGCGGCTGGGCCGCCGCCGCGGGGTTCCAGTCGATCAGCCGCCAGTTCTGGGCGTGGGACAGCGACTGCCGAAGGACCCGGTGCAGGTTCCCCACGGTCTTGGCCGAGATCCGGCCCGAGGCCACCAGGTCGGCGTACAGATCCTGGATCTGCAGGGGATGCAGGCTGGCCAGGGGGATGGACCCCAGGCCGGGGATGGCGTGGACCCGGACCAGAGCCTCGTAGCCGTCGTAGGTGACGGCCCGGACCCGGCCCTTCATGTGGGCCAGCCACTGACGCAAGTAGGCCTCGGTGGTGATTGCCTTGCGGGAGGCCCTGGCCCCTCCAACGGCCGGCTGCCCGAACGGGCCCTGCCAGGGGGGATGGCTGGCCGTCCGGGCATGCCGGGACGAGCTCGAGGTGCGAGGCGAGGCGCTCACGATCGATGACATGAGCGCTCGATGGCCCGCACAAGTCAAGCGGCGGACTACGCGGTGAACCTAGCCTGAATCGGAGTTCGCGCTTGATTCTGCGGCCCCAAGGAACGATAGTTCCGATCGAGTGGAGAGGGGCGAGATGAGCCAATCGGCAGAGGGAAAGGACACCAAGGGGTCTGTGCCGCAGTGGCTGGTTGTTGTTGATGTTGCCGTGGCCGGGATGCTCTTGGTGTTCCTCATCATGGCCTTTTTTCTCGTCCCAAATCCAACGCCAGACCAGCGAGACATCATGCGACTGCTGACTTCCATCCTGGCCGGAGCCTGCGCCGTCTTCTTGAGCGGGACCGTGGCTCTGAAGATTAAGGTTCCAGTCATGGGAGCGAAGGTCGCAATTGCAGCCACCGCAGGCATCGCCCTATTTGTCTTTACCTACTTCGTGCCACCGTACTGGAATCCCCCGAAGCCCACCAAGACACAGTGCATTCAAAACCCGGTTCAACGTGGCTGCTGATTTTGGCGCGCGGGTTCCAGACTACACTCGCCGTAACTTCCTGATCGCCCTTGGCGCACTCGCCTTATCCGCGTGTGCACGACAACCTAACTCCGGAGGGAAGGGGGGCGGTTTCAAACTCCCATCGGGCGACACCCAGGCGCCTCCTCCGTCGAACAGTACCGGTTGCATCGGGTCACCGCCAGGCCCACCACCTGGCGGCTCCATCCCGTTCGTTCCACCGCCGGTGGTCAATGTCGACGGAGGGTCGCCGGGGGGGACATTCACGGTAAACGTGTCGACGGCGCCGGACCAGCTGTGCTCGGCTACTTATCGGCCGCCGCCCGGCGACGCTCCGAGCGAAACACTTCCAGACAAGAGAACCGACTGTACGGGCACCTTGTCATGGACGTGGTCGATAGCCTCAGACTCACCTTCGGGCAACGGTCTTCTGGAAGTTTCCTGCGGCGGACCCGCCGCTTCGGTGTACGTACCAGTGGCGTAATCGAAGACAGGTTGGACGAAGTCGCAGGTCCACGATTCCGCACATGGCTCAGCTGCTTCTCGACCCGACACTGGCGATCGAGAATGCGTCGGGGAGCAGCTGCTGTTCTCGGGGCGCTGAGGAAGGCAGAGACTGAGGGGTGAGGTTGCCCCGGTTGATCGGACACCTAGCCTGAGGGGGCCGACGCCCCCCTCGGAAAGGAGTCCGAATGCCACCGGCGCATCCACCGGAGTTCCGGCGCAGGGCCATCGAGGCGAACTCGATCACAACCTAGGATTCAGTTGACGAGTAGCGACCGTGGGAGGGTGCGAATGAAGGTGGTCGTGTGGAACAGACGTTGTCCCGTAGGCCGTAGAAATTGAGGGCGGTCCTCCGCCCCGTCCCCACCCGCTGGTGGTAGAGACGGGGTTGTCTCGAAAGGAGGAACCGCCGATGGCAAAGCTACCCCAGCTGCGCGTCACGACCAAGGAGCGCATCGAGGAGACCGATCTACCCGAGCACGTCCTGGTGGCACTGCGGGAGATCGCATCGCAGGCCAAGGAAGGGCTGCTCGCCCTCTCGGTCGGCGTCGGGATGCAGGTCGTCTCGGAGATCTTCGAGGAGGAGGTGACCTCGCTCGTCGGCCACAAAGGCAGGCACGACCGAGCTCGCACGGCCAACCGCCACGGCCACGAGTCCCGCCAGGTGGTGCTGGGCGGGCGCCTGGTGAAGGTGGGTCGCCCGAGGGTACGAAGGACTGGGGGTGGCGAGGTCTCACTTCGCACCTACCGTGTCTTCGCCGATCGGGATCTGCTTCACGAAGCCGCGCTCGGGCGGATGCTCGCCGGGCTCTCTTCCCGCCGATACCGCGACGGCTTGGAGCCGGTCGGTGACGTCGGGAATGCCGGCACCTCCCGCTCGGCGGTCTCGCGGCGCTTCGTGAAAGGAACGGAGGCGGCGCTGGCCGAGATCTTCGGCCGCGACCTCTCGGGGGTCGATCTGCTGGCCTGCTTCGTCGACGGGTTGCACGTCGGAAGCCACCTGATCGTGGTGGCCCTCGGCGTCGATTCCGCTGGTCGCAAGCATCCTCTGGGCCTGTGGGAAGGGACCACGGAGAACAAGGCGACGGCCAACGCCCTGCTCGCGAACCTCGTGGAGCGGGGCCTGGACACCTCACGGGCGATGCTCTTCGTGATCGACGGAGGCAAAGCGATCCGCTCCGCGATCCTGGCGCACTTCGGAGAGATGGCCTTGATCCAGCGATGCACCAAGCACAAAGAACGCAACGTCACCGAGCACCTGCCCGCACAAGAGCGCCTGCTCATCGCCCGGCGGCTGCGCAAGGCGTGGGGAAACCCCGATGCCGGCACGGGCGAGCGAGAGCTGCGATCGATCGCACGCTCCCTTGCCGATCGCCATCCCGGTGCGGCGGCCTCGGTCCTGGAGGGCCTGGAAGAGACCCTGACGGTGACGCGCCTTCACATCACCGGCTCGCTTGCACGCAGCCTGAAGACCACGAACCCGATCGAGTCGATGATCTCGATCGCGAGGTCGACCGCCCGCAACGTGAAGCGATGGAGATCCGGGAAGATGGCGCTTCGCTGGACTGCTGCCGGGATGCTCGAGGCTGAGCGTCAGTTCCGCCGCGTGAACGGGTTCAAGGATCTGCAGATGTTGAAGCAGGCCCTACGACATCACGAGGAGGTGGTGAGGGGAGGCAAGCTCGTTGCATGATGGGTCAGGAGGCCGCCCGAAGTTCTACGACGAGCGGGACATCGTCGTGGAACATGGAGCAGGATCGTAGAAACTGGGAGGTCCTTCGCAGGCACCACGCGGACATCGCCCTCCTCTGCGAGGCCGCCCCGCCACCTCCGACCAGCCTCCCATCTATCGGGAAGTGGCGAACCCGAGGATTGGACTGCCCGCATCGGGACGAGGCTTCCTGCACGTGCCGGCCCTGGTCGACAGCGATCGTGTCCTCGCAGCCGGTCGATGAGATCAAGGACGCTCGGGTATCGCGGGGAGGCCGACAGCTCTTCTACGGGCCGTCGCGGCCCGGGTCGTGGATCGCGGGTGTGGTCCGAGACGTCCCGGGATTCGGCACGGTGACGGTCATCTCTCTGTATGGGCTGCTGGATGAGAGGAGCGACGCGTCCGTGCACCGCTCGCTCTCCGAACTGGCACCGGTCTTCGACAGAAGGGGGTACAGCAGGTTCCTGCTGCTTGGCGGGGACCTGAACACCCTGGGCATCGCGAAGGCCGGGACCAGACGGCTTGCCAAAGACATGGGCGTCCTCCAGCGGATCATCCAGGGGTTCGGCCTGGTCGATCTTCTCCAGCGCGACCTCCTGAAGCGGAAGAGGCGGCGCGGACACCTGCAGGGCTGTCCGTGCAGCTTCGGCGAGGAGTGCACCCATACGTGGACCCACCGACACCCGGGTAGCGATATCCCCTACCAGGACGATTACCTGTTCGCCTCGCATGCCCTGGCCGAACGGATGGATCGCTGTCGGGCGGTCGACTTCGCAGATGACGCAACCAGCGATCATGCTCCGATCGTGGCCACGTTCAGCTAACGGTCGCCCTGTTTCGCGGTCGGCCTGCACGGTACGCCCCAGCGCTCCTTCACAGACTCAGGAATTCGGGTTGTCGGACGCAGCAGGCGTCTATTTGAGGCAGCCATCGCTGGCTCTCATCTGACACTGGTGGGAGGGGCTATCGGCCTCCCGGCCCACCGTTTCTGGGTGGCTTCAGCATCTGCTGAGCTATTGTGGTCAGCTCTCCCCCGGGGCGGCCAATCGGCGAGGCCGTGAGCAGGCCACGCACTCGTGCCTGGTGGATCAGATCTCGAACGGTGGCCTCTGACGCGATCCGTCCGTCCGATACGAACCCCTTGACGACCGCAGGGGGGTTCGCCGCCAGATCCTTGGTCGGGCGCCGACTTCCCGCCGCCAACCGCTCCACGTACGCCACGGCCCAGGGCAGGTAGAAGGAATCGGGGCGTCCGGCTCGTCCGGGCCGCCTCCGGGCCATCTCCGCGCCGACCGGGATTCCGTGGGTCTTATGGAGCTGTCTGGCGAAGGTCGGGTTCCGCCGCAGCATCTGAAGGAGCCGCGGGAACCGCGCCAGCGGGGTCTCCAACCGGAGGGCGCGCAGGGCTCGACCGGGGACCCCTTCGGCGGGTACCTCCGATGCCTCCTCGCTCCACTGTCCCGGCCCCTGCGAATCCGAGCGGTGGTCGGGGAACAGTCGTACCTCGGCCAGCAGGAGACGCCCGCCCTTCACCATCACCCGATACGCAGCCATCCATCCCTCCTCCAAGGGTTCCTCTACCCACATCTCGGATCGGCGGTGCCGAGGAAGCCGATGTCCACAGTTGGGGCAGGCATCGATACGTTGCAGCGGTGCGGACACCAGAAGGTGCACCTTTGATCCTCGATTCATCGTTAGAAGACTACTCCGGCGCCCGCTCGAATTGCAAAGAGTAGAACGTTACCCTTGGTTATTTGACGCACGGATGCCCAATCGTTGGCGAGGACAACCCTTGGTGCCATCGTTGCCACATGGCGGAGAAGCGCACGCTGAAAGGACGAAGTCGCCGCAATTCGAACCGGCGGGGCCGGCCCGTGGGAAGCATCAAACTGACCCCGGACACCGAGGCGATCATCCTCTCCTTTATCGAGGCCGGGGCGGCTGACTACATCGCTGCCGAAGCCGCCGGCATCGATCAGCGAACCTTCCGCGACTACCTCCAGCGGGGCCAGGGTCTGCATCCCAGTCGGCCGTCCACCCCACAGCTCGAGCAGTTCGCCAAGGCAGTTATGGAGGCGAAAGCTCGGGCCAGAGCGGCCAGGGAAATCCAGGCTGCTGAGCACCATGTCCGCTTCTGGCTCACCCACATGGCTCGGTCCAGGCCCGGCCGCGAGGGATGGACCGATCCGGTCGAGGCTGATCAGGATGGCCAGCCCCCTGCCCCCTATCAGCCCTCCATGGAGGAGGCCGCCGAGACGCTCCGGGTCCTGGTCGAGGCGGGGGTTCTGTCCTTGCCGGAAGCGCAGGGCTCTCTCCCTTCGCCAGAGGACGGTGCGGAGGCAGCGCATGGCTGAGAAGCGTCGGCCGCCGGGGCGGCAGCAGGTCCGTGATCGCGTAGTGGACCTTCGGAGGGTCCGGGCCGGAGACCTGAAGGACAACCCACGAAACTGGCGGCAGCACCCTGATGGGCAGCGACGGGCCCTGCGGGGCCTGTTGTCGGAGATCGGCTATGCCGATGCCCTGTTGGCTCGGGAGCAGGACGGGTCCTTGGTGCTGGTGGATGGCCACCTCCGGCGAAGTCTGGATCCGGATCAAGTGGTCCCGGTCCTAGTGCTGGACGTGAGCGAGGAGGAGGCCGACAAGCTGCTGCTGACCCTGGATCCCCTGGCGGGCCTGGCCGGGTCGGATCCGGGGCGCCTCTCGGACCTGCTGGACCGCGTGAGCACCTCCAGTGCCGCCGTGCGGGAGCTCCTGGACGCGGTGGCCCGGAGCGCGCATCTGCCCGCCCGGCGCGGTCTCACTTCACCGGATGCCGCGCCACCGCTCCCCGCGGTGGCCAAGACCGTCCCCGGGGACCTGTGGATCATGGGGCCGCATCGCCTGCTCTGTGGAGACGCCACCAGTCCCCAGGACGTGGAGCGGCTTCTCGAGGAAGCGCGGCCGCTGCTCACCGTCACCGATCCTCCCTATGGCGTGGGCTACGACCCGGCCTGGCGCGAACGGGCGGCAAAGGATGGCCGCCTGGCCTACGCGGCGCGGCGGGTGGGTACGGTGGCGAATGACCACCAGGCAGATTGGCGAGACGCCTGGGCCCTGTGTCCCTCCGACGTCCTGTACTGCTGGCACGCCGGCCGGGAGGCCGCCGCCACCCAGTCCGGGCTGGAAGCGTCAGGGTTCGGGGTTCGGGCCCAGATCATCTGGTCCAAGCCACACCTCCCGATCTCCCGAGGGCACTACCACTGGCGCCACGAACCATGTTGGTACGCGGTTCGAAGGGGCGCTCCAACGCACTGGTGTGGGGACCGGCGGCAAACCACGGTGTGGGAAATGGCCTTGGATCCGAACGCGGGCGGGGGGCACGCCACCCAGAAACCGGTGGAGGCCATGGAGCGCCCCATCCGCAACCACGATGCGGCATCCGTGTATGACCCATTCCTGGGGTCCGGTACCACCCTCATTGCCTGCGAGCGTGCCGGCCGGCGGTTGTTTGGGATGGAGATCGACTCCCGCTACGTGGACGTCTCGGTCCTCCGGTGGGAGCAGTTCACGGGCCAGACGGCCCAACGAGTCCCGCGAGGACATCACCGGTGACCGAACTTCCCCGCGAAATCCCGGCGGATGCGCTCAGGGGGGTGGTTCCTCGACTGAGCCGCTACATCCCGTGGCGTCCTACGCCCCGCCAGGCCGCCTTCTTGCTGCTGCCCGGGCTGGAGGCGTTCTTCGGTGGGGCGGCCGGGGGAGCCAAGTCGGTGGCCCTGTTGATGGCCGCTCTGCAGTACGCGGATGTCCCCGGCTATGCGGCGTTGCTGGTCCGCCAGAACTATCAGATGCTCGCCCAGCCGGGAGGGCTCATGGCCCGGGCCCAGGAGTGGCTCGGACCAACCGATGCGGTTTGGAACGCCGACCATCACCAGTGGCGGTTCCCCTCCGGAGCGACCCTCACCTTCCGCCATCTTCAGGACGCCGGCGCGGAACGCAACCTCCAGGGCGCCGAGTACCACTACATCGGGGTCGATGAGGTCACGGACTTCACCGAAGACCAGTACCGCTTCTTGTTCTCGCGGATCCGCCGATCCGCTGACTCGCTGATTCCCCTTCGGATGCGGGCCGCCTCCAACCCCTATGGCCCGGGCGTGGAGTGGTCCTATCGACGATTCATCGTGGAAGGTCGAGCTCATGGGATCGTGTTCATCCCGGCACGGCTCGAGGACAACCCCCACCTCGATCGGGAGGCATACGAGGCTTCGTTGAAGGAGCTCGGCCCCCTGCTCTACCGACGGCTTCGGGACGGCGATTGGACCATCCGTCCCGAAGGAGGACTCTTCGAGGCGTCCTGGTTCGACGGCCGGTTCATGGAGCTCCGGTCGGTCCCGGCGGAGATTCGGCTGTGCCGATACTGGGATCTCGCCGCGAGCGAACAGGTCCGCGGCTCAGACGCCGACTACACGGCGGGAGCCCTCCTTGGAAGAGACAGAGACGGCACGTTCTACGTGATCGATGTGGTTCGAGCCAGGGTCAGCCCGTTAGGCGTCCAGCAGCTTGTTCAACGGACTGCGGAACGAGATCGTGGCCTTGCTCGGACGCGCGATCGGCCTGTGCCGGTCATCCGGATGGAGCAGGAGCCGGGAGCCGCTGGGAAGGCGCTCATCGATATCTACTCGCGGCTCATGGGGCCCTTCGATTTCAGGGGCCAGGTGTCCTCGGGCTCCAAGGAGGCTCGCGCCGCGCCGGTCTCGGCCCGAGCCGAGGCCGGCCAACTGTGGATCTGCCGAGGGGCCTGGAACGGCGAGTTCCTCGACGAGGTGTGTGCGTTTCCCCAGGTCCGCCACGACGATCAGGTCGATGCGCTCTCCGGTGCTTACGCCCACCTGGCGGAGAGCGAGGGTCGGGGGCACGCCCGAGTCAGTCGGGCCCGAATTGGCGACCCCACTCAACGGGTGCGGCGCTCGGGACCTCCTGATCCGTCGCCCCCGCCTCCACCTTGGGAGCGAGCGCGATCGTCTAGGCACCAGAGGTGATCGGGCGCCGTCGCCGCCTGAGCTCTGCCCGTTTCACGCTCACAGGGATGCAACGGCCAGGCGAAGGGTCGGCTCCACCACTTCCCGGAGATAGGCACGGTCGAGGCGATCGCCCCACCGCAGCACGCCCCGGGCTGATGGGTGCGAGAACCGGCACACGAGGACCCGGCTTCCGGCAATGTGCGCCTCGGCAAGATTCTCAGTGCGGTCATCCATTGGCCCTAGGACGGGTGCGATCCAGTTCTGGACTCCCTCGCCTTGGAGGATCATCAGCGTCGGGTCGAGGATCGCGATCGTGGCCGCGAAGTGCCGGACGCAGTTGCGTCTCATCGTTTTCGAGCTGCGCCCTTGGGCGCCTCGGATTGGATGGGCCGAGCACAGTAACGCGTTGACCAGGGCGAATGCGTCAAACAGATGGAACCGGTTGCCTGACGTGGCCTGGACGAACTCATCGTCCCACTCCTCACCCAACCCCTTGCCCAAGATGACCCGAAGAGCCGAGGTGGTCCCTCGCATGTGGGGGTTTCGAGGTGGATGGTCAGAATCCGCGTAGTAGCGGCTGGCAAGACCGGACCCATCGTGGAGCTCCTCGTACCGATCTTGCAGAGAGATCGATGTCCGGGTCCCTCCGTACTCCTGACCGACGACGACGATCCGAAGCGGTCGGCCGTTCAGGTGAAGGTCGTAATGATGGCCCACGTGAGAGAGCTGGCCCTCAAAGAAGCGCTCTCGTGGCCCGATCGATCCAAGGCATGTCGAGTACGAGGTGCAGCAGAACCCGTCCGGGCCTAAGACGTTGGCCTCCATGTAGGCCCGCAACGCCTGGAGCCTGCGGGCAGTGGCTGCCGGGTCCGCCTCCAGACTTGCTCGCCCGAGGGCTTGAGGATTGATCCGGCTCATCTCCCTCCCAAGGCCAATCGGCATAAGACTCATCGTCTCTGTACCCCGACACTAGCGCTGGGTTCCGATGCCCGCCAACATGGCACCCAGGGCCTCGGCGAGAGATCCGCGAACGGAGTTCGGCAGCCGCGTTCGACGCTACCGCAGCAGTCGGGGCTGGACCCTCGAGGAGCTCGCCGAGCACGCCGGGATGCATTGGACGTATGTGGGATCGGTGGAACGAGGTGAGCGAAACCTATCGCTCGTCAACATCGTTCGCCTCGCGCACGCCCTCGGGATCGGGCCGGAGGAGCTTGTCCGGGGGCTTCGCCCGTAGCGGAGTCCAGGGCACGGGCGGGTTCGGCTCATGTGAACTCGAAGGAGACGCGAAATCGCACATTGAGGGTTGATCGTGATCGATGAGATGCCGAGCTCAGAGGGGTCCTTATGCTGATCGCAACCGCTGGTTGCTACGAGGGCTTGGTTCCAGCGGCGACAAGCAGCTGAGAGGGGCCGGCGAATCCGTCGCCATCCTCGAACGCGACCAGGGCATGGCGGATCTCTCCCCAAACCTTTTCCTGTTCCTGATCGTCCAAGCCGGCCATCATCTGAGTGAGGCCGATTAGGGCCTCGCGCTCGAAGCGAACGCACTCGGCTGCCGAGGACATGTGCAAAGTGGCGTTTACGACCATCACGGTGATCTCCCCGAAGCCCGAGCATACGTAAGCGTGCTCCAATAGCTCTGGCCTACCGAGGGAGAACGGACCCGGCTGGCCGGGGGCTGGCGGTGGAAGTTTCATGCGGCGCCGGATGATCGAGATCGGGGTCGCGAAGCATGGATTGCGTTCGGCCGTCGAATACACGACGGCCGCCAGCCGACCGCCCGGCTTCAACGCCCGCATGATGCCGCTGAGCGCGGCCTGCTCGTCCGGGAAGTAGGTGAGGCCGATACGGGAGATGACCGCGTCGTAGGCGCCGGCTTCGACATCCAGCCGTTCGCCGTCCATCGTGCGCGTGGCCACATTCCACAGCTCGGCGTGCTCGGCTTCCGCGGCGGTGAAGAGGAGACTTCGGGGTGAAATGTCGGTGGCAAGGACGCTGCCGGTCGGTCCCAGCCTCCTCGCCGCAGCGAGCGTCTGACCACCAGTGCCTGCGGCGACGTCCAGCACATGACTGCCGGCGCTCACGTGGACGAGATCCAGCATGATCTCCGTCGCCTCCGCGAGCCAGTTTTCGATGGTTGGGCGCCACTTGTGCCATGCCGATGCGCCCGTTTCCCATTGCTCGAAGATGGTGCGCTTGTAGGCCTCGGGATCGAACGCGTCGGGCACCGCTACGCGTCCAAGGCTCGGCGGCAGCGATCCTTCGAGAAGCCCTCTTCAGACATATCGAACCACGGGCACCCGTGGAGCATGCGCTGGACCGCCCCTTCTCATGCGTCGACAGGCTTTCTTGACAATCTGTGGAACTCTATTCTACATTCCGTGCGAGGTGAGCGGTGGGGTTCTATCCCGACTCATGTAGGGCCGCCCGGGGCTGCAGGGACTGCGGCGTCGCGAACGCTGACCTTCGAACGACCTCCGAGGCCAGATCGTGACGGCACCCGTGGTGGAGGCGCCGCCCAGTTCCGCGCCGTTCATCCGCCAGCAGCGGGCTGCCGCTCTCCGGCGCTATCGAAGCTCTGCCGTGGCGGTGGTGTGCGGGCTGGGGGTCGGCGCCATCATTCTCTTCTGGGCCGGCGCCAACCCGCTCCGCGCCTACGGCACGATCGTTTCAGGATCGTTCGGCTCTTCTTTCGGATTCACCGAACTCCTGGTCGAGATGGTCCCGCTGCTCATCATCGCTCTGGGACTCTCGGTTGCCTTCGAGGCCCACGTCTGGAACGTGGGTGCCGAGGGACAGTTCTATGTGGGCGCCCTGTGCGGCGGGATGCTGGCTATCTACCTGCCAGGCGCGTTGGGTGCCCTCGGGATCCCGCTCAGCCTGATCGCGGGCGCAGCCGGAGGTGCCGTGTGGGGCGGTTTGGTCGCCGTGATGCGGGTTCGGCGAGGAGCCAGCGAAATCATCACCTCACTCCTGCTGAACTACGTGGCCATCTTCCTCTTCGCCTACATGATCCGAAAGCCGCTGCGAGACCCCAAGGGGTACTACCCCGTCTCGCGCCCGATCCCGGCTGATGTTCGTCTTCCCACCCTTCCGGTCGTCCACGTGCATGCCGGGCTCCTGATCGCGCTCCTGCTGGTCCCGGTATTCGTCTACCTCCTCCGATACACGCCCTTCGGCTTCAGCTTGACCGCCATGGGGCAGGGCCGTGAAACGGCCGAGGCCACCGGGATCGATGTCGCCGGCAACCTGCTGAAGGCGATGGCGATCTCGGGCGCGGCGGCCGGGCTGGCGGGCGTGATCCAGATCCTGGGCGTGCAGTTCATCCTCCAGAGCGGGATCTCTCCGGGGTTCGGTTACACGGCGATCATCGTGGCCTTGCTGGGCCGGAATCGCCCGATCGGGATCCTGGTGGCGAGCGTGCTGGTGTCGATGCTCGCGATCGGAGGGGTCGCGCTGCAGGTGGGGCAAGGCATCTCCTCGGCAGCCGTCAGCACCATCTCCGCTCTGTTCATCCTCTTCCTCGTCGTTGCGCAGCGTCTGGAGGCATAGGGATGGACTGGGGCAGAGTCATCGGTCCATCCGCGCTGCCGGGCCTGATCAACTCCGGCATCCGATTTGCCGTCCCGATCGCCCTTGCGGGGATCGGAGAGACGCTCTGTGAGCGGGCAGGCGTCCTCAACCTCGGGCTCGAGGGGATGATGCTGAGCGGGGCCCTCGGCGGGTTCATGGCCGCCTTCTACTCCGGAAACATGTGGGTGGGGCTGCTGGTAGGGATCCTGGCAGGGGTCCTGCTCGGATCGGTCATGGCGTTCCTCAGCGTCACGCTGAAGAGCGACCAGGTCATCAACGGCATCGCGATCGTGCTGTTCGCCCAGGGGTTCACCTCCTTCGTCTACGGCCGGGCCTTCAGCACAAGGAGCTCACCGCCGCAGATCAGGGCGCCCCACCCGTTGCACATCCCGGGGCTTTCGTCCATCCCTCTGGTCGGCCAGATCCTGTTCCGGCACACACTCCTGGTCTACGTCGCTGTCGGCCTCGTCGCCGTCGTCTGGTGGGTGCTGTTTCGAACGAGGCTTGGACTCACGATCCGTGCCGTCGGCGAAGATCCGGCCGCCGCCGATGCGGCCGCCATCAACGTCGCCCGCTTCCGATGGGGCGCGGTGGTGGCCTGCGGGGCGTTGGCCGGCTTCGGCGGGGCGGTGCTGGTGATCGACCAGCTGCAGCAGTTCCAGCCGAACATCACGTCCGGCGAGGGGTGGATCGCGATCGCCCTCGTCATCTTCGGTCGGTGGAACCCGGTGTGGGTGGCGCTCGGCGGCCTGTTGTTCGGGCTCACCGAAGCCCTCCAGCTGAGCATCCAGGCAGCTCAAGGGGGGCTCAACGCGGGGGTCCCCTACGAGTTGTTCGCGGCGCTTCCCTACCTCGTCACCATCGCCGCCATCGTCGTGTCCGGCAAGCAGGGCCGAAGAAGCGCGAAGCCGTCGGCGCTGGGCATCCCATTCCGGAAGGAGGTGTCGAGGTAACACCACCTGACATTCCCGAGCATGGGCCGAGGGAGAGAGGAGCAACCAAGTGCGAATGACAAAGCTTGTGGGTCTCGTTGGAGCTGTCGCGCTGTTGGCTGCGGCGTGTTCCAAGAGCGCCACGCCAGGCACGTCCGGATCCGGGTCGTCCAGCAAGGGGCCTTTGAAGGTCGCGCTGATCTTGCCCGGCTACATCAATGACCTGTCCTTCAACCAGATGTCGTACCAGGGGGCGAAGGAGCTTCAGGAGCAGGGTCTCATCGACCTCGCGTACTCGGAGGCCATCCCCGAGGATGCGGCGAGCATCACACCGGTGGTGGGGCGCTACGTCGCGGCGGGATACAAGCTGATCCTCGCAGACTCCTTCGGCTATGGAACGACCATCTTCTCGTTGGCGAAGAAGTACCCCAACGTTGACTTCGTGTACGCGGGTGGCCTCGGCAAGACGACCAGGAACGTCGGCGACTTCGAGCAGCCCGTGTATCAAGCCGCGTACCTGGCCGGGATCCTGGCCGCCGGATTCACCAAGAGCAACATCCTGGGGGGCATCGGCGCGTTCGACATCCCCCCGTGCCACTCGCAGCTGCAGGCGTTCATGCTCGGTGCCCAGTCCGTCAACCCCACCATCACGCAGATCTCCAGCTACTCGGGCGATTGGGTCGACGTGCAGAAGAACCAGGAGGCTGCCCAGGCGGAGGCGAACCAGGGAGCTGACGTCTTCGTCCCGTGTGGCGAGGGACCGGCATTGGGTGCGATCAATGTGGCCAAGGCCAGCGACAAGTTCGCCATTGGCAACGTCGGGGACATGTCCCCTCTGGCGCCGGGGAACGTCTTCGCTTCGGAGATCATGAACTTCTACTACATCTGGAAGCCCATGGTGCTCGATGTCATGGACGGGAAGTTCCAGCCCGCCAAGTACTACAAGGTGAGCTTCACTGCGAAGAGCCTCGACGTCGCCCTGAACAGCGCTCTCACCAGCAAGCTCCCTCCGGCGATCTTGACCAAGTACCAGGAAACGCTGAGCCAGGTGAAGTCCGGGCAGTTCACCGTCCCGTTCGTTGCCAAGTAGAGACCTGATACGAGGGAGGGCGCGAGTCCGCGCGCGGAGCGGCCTCGCCCTCCCCACGTCCTGCCGGGCGTTCGCCGGACGCGGGCCTTGACCCCGGGTGGCGTGGTGCCGTGAAGGCGAGGGGGTACTGAGTGTGTGAATTGACGGGTGTCGTCTGAGATGCCGAGCGCGGCGCCGTTGGTCGAGATGCGGGACATCGTGAAGAGCTACTCCGACGTGCTCGCGAACGACCACGTCTCCTTCGAGATCCGGGCTGGCGAGATCCACGCCCTGCTCGGAGAAAACGGTGCCGGGAAGACGACGCTGATGTCCGTCCTCTGCGGGATGGCCAAACCGGACCAGGGTGAGATCCGAATCCGCGGGGCCCTCACGTCCGTCGGATCGCCGAGGGAGGCGATCGCGCAGGGGATCGGGATGGTGCACCAGCACTTCAAGCTGGTTCCGACCCTGACGGTGGCCGAGAACTTCGCCCTCGGAGAGGAGGGGCGGCTTACGCGGCGCCGTCTGGGTCAGATCGCGTCCCGCATCGAATCGACCGGTCGGGAGTATGGGCTCGAGGTCCGCCCCATGGCTCCCGTGTGGCAGCTCTCGGTCGGCGAACAGCAACGAGTCGAGATCCTCCGGGCGCTCTATCGGGGGGCGCGGATCCTGCTCCTCGACGAACCGACCGCGACCCTGGCCCCGCCCGAGGTGGAGAGCTTGCTCGCCCGCCTTCGCGGGCTCCGAGATTCCGGGTCCGCGATCGTCCTGGTGACCCACCACCTCGAGGACGTGATGGCCTGTGCGGACCGCATCACGGTCCTGCGCCGCGGGCGGGGGGTCGGAGGAAGCCTTCTTCGAGCCGACGCCTCCATGGACAGGTTGGTGCGATTGATGGTGGGCGAGGATCCCGATGGGCATGTCGATCGCCTGGTACAGAGGCTGGAGAGCACCGACGTTCCCCAGTCCCGAAACGAAGCTCCTTCGTCCAGTGATCGGTCGGATCGGCCGGATGCGGATCTCCTGGTCGTCTCAGGATTACGGGTCCAGAACGACCGAGGCCAGCCCGCGCTCCACGACCTGACCTTCAGCGTTGACCGGAGCGAGATCGTGGCGATCGCCGGCGTCGAGGGGAACGGTCAGGCCGAGCTCGAAGAGGCGCTGGTTGGCCTCCGATCGGTCGAGGCGGGCAGCATCCGCTTATCCGGACAGGAGCTCGCCAACCGGCCGACGGGGGAGATCCTGCGCACAGGGATCGCCCTCATCCCATCCGATCGATTCCGGCGGGGGTTGATCGCCGGCCTGCCCGTCGTCGACAACCTGGCGCTTGACCGTTTCCGGGACCCGCCAGTCGGGAGCCGCTTCCTGCTCCGGCGGAAGGCCATCGTCACCCAGGGGTTGGAGCTGCTCCGGCGGTACGCGATCCGGGTGGCGCACCCGATGCAGCGAGCGGCCGCGCTGTCGGGGGGGAACGCCCAACGTGTGGTTCTCGCGCGAGCGCTCAGCGCCCGGTACTCGATGCTGGTCTGCGGGCAGCCGACTCGGGGCCTGGACGTTCGGGCTACCGCGGACGTGATGGGGCAACTCGCCTCTGCCCGCGACCAGGGGGCCGGGATCCTGTTGATCTCGACGGACCTCCGAGAAGTGTTCGCCCTCGCTGATCGGTGTTTGGTGATCTACCGGGGCCAGATCATCGCGGCGTTCGAACGAGAGGCCATGGACTTTCAACGGGTGGGGGCCGCTATGGGCGGCCTGTCGACGCCAGAGCGGGTGTCGGCTCAGCCTCCGACCGGGGAGGGGCCGTGATCGTGCGCAGCCCGTCACGGGTAGCTCTGGTGTCCTTTCGACGGATCTATCTCAGGAGGTGGGGATGACTCTCGTGGACAAGGCGCTCGTCGCAACGGCCCTCGGCGACCTGGAGGCGGATCTGGTCATCACCGGAGGGATGTTGGTCAACGTGAGCACGGCCGAGATCTACCCGGCGGATGTCGCCATCCGGGGGAAGAGGATCGCTGCCGTCGGGGACGTACAACGGTGCATCGGCCCGACCACGCGTCAGATCGATGCAACCGGCCGGTACCTCGTACCTGGCCTGATCGATCCCCACCTCCACCCGGAGAGCACGAAGCTCACGCTGACTCGGTTGGCCGCGGCGCTCGTTCCTCGCGGGACCACCACCATCTTCGCCGCCCTCGACGAGACGTGGGCCGTCACCGGTGCCGAAGGGGTCCGGTTCGCGCTGGAGCAGTCTCGGCGGACGCCGCTCCGGGTGATCTATCACCCCTACGCGCACGTCCCCATCACCGGAATCGAGCCCTCTTCGACACCGGCCCATCGGTTCGAAGCCAAGGACCTCCGCGAGGTCCTCGACTGGCCGGACACAGTCGGGACCATGGACACGGTGATCGACTGGGTCCTCGGGCTGGACGATGACGTCCTGGCGAAGATGGACGAGGTGCAGTCCCGCGGGCTGCTGGTCCACGGACACGACCCTCTCGAGACCGGGGGTCGGCTCCAGGCCTTCCTGGGCACCGGCATCCGAAGCGACCACGTGCCGCACTCCGCGGAGGAAGCGCTCGAGAAGCTCCGGGCAGGCATGTGGGTCATGTTCTGCGACGGCCCGATCACCCATGTCCTTCCGGAGGCCATCAAGGCGATCACCGAGACGGGCATCAGCTCGCGTCATGCGACCTTCTGCATCGACGACCTGGAGTCGCGGGACGCTCTGGAGACGGGCCACATCGATCACCAGATCCGGACCGCCATCGCCTCGGGGTTGGATCCGGTTCGGGCGATCCAGATGGCGACGCTCAACGCGGCCGAATGTCATCGCCTGGACCACCTGATCGGCAGCATCGCCGCCGGACGGTACGCGGACATCTTGTTGGTCGAGGACGTCGAGGCGTTCACGATCGGGCAGGTCATCGTCTCCGGCGAGATCGTCGCCGAGGGCGGCGAGATGACGGCTGCGGTCGAATCGACGGCGTTCCCCGCACTCTTCCATGACACCTTCCACCTCCGAGGTCCGGTCTCCCCGGACGACCTGGTCCTTCGGGTCGACGACCCAGACGTGGCCCAGGTCAGGGCATTGGTGATGCGCATCGAACCGGACACACCGATGCGGCATCGCTCGGAGGCAGTCCTCGACGTCGTGGAGGGCATCGTCCGATCCGACCCCTCCTCGGACATCCTGTATTGCGCCACGGTGGAACGACATCACCGGACGGGCAACATCGGCCTCGGCTTCGTGAGCGGGTTCGACCTCAACGGAGGGACGCTGGTGACGACCCTGGGGTCCCCGACCTGCAACATCACCTGTATCGGTTCGAATCCAGACGACATGGCCCTGGCCATCAACCACGTCGCTCGGATCGGCGGGGGGCAGGTCCTGGTGCGGGGCGGACGGGTGGTCGAGGAACTCAGGCTTCCCCTTGGCGGGTTCATGGCGGACATCGACCATCACCAGATGGCCGACCGCGAGCGGATCCTCACCGAGACCCTGCATCTATGGGGGTGCCCGATCGAGCGACCGTTCCTGTTCGCGATGATGATGGAGATCGTCCCGCTCCCTCATTACGCGCTTACCGAGCATGGAGTGGTGGACTTCCATCGGCTCGAGTACGTGAACCCGGTCCTGGACTCCGTACCGGCGTCCTCGCCCGGCCCCGGTGAAAGGGGAACATCGGGGGCGGTGATCGATCGATGACCGAGCCCGCGCGTGATCTCGTCGGCTACGGAGCCTCCCCTCCCACCACCCGGTGGCCTGGAGGTGCCCGGCTGGCCGTCTCTCTCGTCGTGAACTACGAAGAGGGATCCGAACGAAGCTTCTCGATGGGAGACTCCAGTCAGGAGTCGCTGACGGACTGGGGCGCCTATCCGTTCCCCAGCGACATCCGCAATTTGGCGATGGAATCGATGCACGAATTCGGGTCTCGGGTGGGTGTCTGGAGGATCCTGGAGACCCTGGAGCGTCACTCCGTGCCGTCGACCTTCTTCGCTTGCGCGGTTGCGCTCGAACAGGCCCCCGACGTGGCGCGGGCCGCGGTCGCGGCAGGGCACGAGATCTGCTCCCACGGATACCGGTGGGAGGAGGTGTTCCGTCTGTCCAGGGACGAGGAGCGCGAGCACATCCGCCTCGCCATCCAGTCCATCGAACGGACCTGCGGCCGGCGGCCCCTCGGCTGGTACTGCCGATACGGACCCAGCGTCCACACGAGGGAGCTGCTCGTGGAAGAGGGAGGCTTCGTCTACGACTCGGACGCCTATAACGACGAGGTCCCCTATTTCGTCCAGGTCCAGGGCAAGGCTCACCTGGTCGTTCCCTATACACCGGACGTCAATGACATCCAGTTCTGGCTGGCCGAACCCCTCGCCACGTCGGATCAATTCCTCGCCTACCTGCGGGACACGTTCGACGTTCTGTATCGGGAGGCCGAGTCGCACCCCAGGATGATGTCCGTGGGGCTGCACTGCCGGATCATCGGTCGTCCTGGGAGGATCCGGGCTCTCGACGACTTCGTCGCCTATGCGAAGGCGTTCCCCGAGGTGTGGTTCGCCACCAGGCTGGATATCGCTCGGTGGTGGCGGCAGACTTCGGAGGAGCATGCAGAGCCATCCGGTTCCGATCGTGCCGCTGGCACCCCGGCGACGATCACGAGGGTGGAGCTCGACGACGTCCAACCCACTCGGCTCGGCGGTGGGGCGTCGAGCCGGATTCTCCTGTCCGCAGCCAACGTTCTGGGGGCCACGGCGACCCTCGGGTGTTCGGTCTTCCCCGCTGGCGCCGTGAGCGACTCCATCATCCATGACACCGAGGAATGGATGTACATCATCGCGGGGGCGGGCGAGCTTCGAACCGACTCCGCGAGCGTGTCGTTCGCTGCCGGCGTCGCGCTGCACATCCCGGCCGGCGTCTGGCACAGCGTCGCGAACACCGGGTCCGAGGACGTGGCCGCCGTGTTCGGATTCCCCGCCCCGACGTATCCGAAGACCCAAAAGAGGGGTGAGTGAGGACCGATGCCATCAGACATGTCTCCAGAAGCTCGCGGCGAGGGATCCGCAGAAACCGGTCATCGCAGAACAGAGATCGAAGTCGAGTTCACGATCTACCCCTTCGATGAGAGCGACGCCCCTCCGCCCTACGTTCAGGCCGCGTTGGAGGCGTGCCTGGCGGAAGGGATCGAGCCGGAGTTCGCCGTGCTCAGCATCAAGCTCCGAGGAGAGGCCTCTCGGGTGCTTCGGGCCATCCTGACCGGCGCGCAGGGCGCGATCGAGGCCGGAGCCACCAAGATCGTCCTGGATATCGAGTCGGTCGATGCCTGAGTACCGGGAGTTCGCGCAATCCTTGGCGGAGGCGCTGGGTCCGATCTATCGAATCTCCCTCGTGCAAGGAGGTGGGAGCATGATCGCTTCTTTCGGTGCTCTCGTCGGGGACGAGGTGGCTCGGACAGAGATCGCTCTCCCTGGATTCGACGGATCGCTGGTCGTCGAGGTGGACACCAGCGCGGTGCAAGGCTTGGCTCGGGTCCTGCGCTCGCTGGATCCCGGCCAGGGTGACCAACAGAACGGCTCCTTCACGCATGTCGACCGGGCGCTGGACGAGCTCATCACGATGGGCGAAGCGCAGATCGGGCACAGCATCCAAGAGATGAGTCGCTTGGAGAAACGGCGGCTGGTCCGCTTCCTTGACGAGCGAGGAGCCTTCACACTCCGCAAGTCGGTCGAGACGGTCGCCGAGTTGCTCGGCGTTACCCGGTTCACCGTCTACAACTACCTGGACGCCGTTCGATCGACCGGCGCGAAGCGCTGAGCCCACGAGAGAGGGGTAGCGGTCTGAGGAACCCCTCTCCGGGCGGCGGGACTGAAGCTGCTGGTAGTCCGCCCCGCGCCTGCGTCTCCCTAGCGGTCTGAAAGAACGGTCATGGCAAACCGGTGCCATGGACCGGATTGGGCGCCCTCTCGAGGCAGCCGTGTCGATCGAAATCACCGTCGGAGATCTGGGCCGGCTCGGGTGGGCCGGCGGTTCCCCCGTCTAGATCCGAACATACGACCGAGGAGTCGCCTCGGGCTAGCTGGTGGCCGAATCGGCCGCGCGGTTTCCGCGGCGCGTGCCTATCGACGAGTGGCGATGAGGGAAGTGACCACGGCCATCGTGTAAAGGAGGGCGGCAATCGCGATCATGAACCACCAGGCCGACGCCCGCAGCTGGGCCACCTTCCACCGGGCAATTGGGCGGTTCCGTCCGACCGCGTGGAGCAGGTGTGCCGCGATGAGAACACGTCCGCCGGCTAGGTCCCTATTGGCTCGTTCGAAGATGGTGTCATCGTCCGGTTGCGTCCAACGATGAACACCCAACACCCTGACCGCACGCAACGCTGTGCATATGAGCGCGGCCACCGTTGCGAAATAGCCGAGCGACAATCCGATGCGCCAACCCCCTGAAATCCCGTGGCGGTCGAGAAGCAGGCCGCCGCCACCAACCGTGAGGCTGCCTGCTATCGCGGCAGCGCCCAGCAGCGTCGTGGCTCGTCGCTCCGCGCCTTCGGCCCGGTCTGAGGCCTCCCGAAAAAGACCTCGCGCCTGTTCGAGGATGTCCAGGGCAATGAAGGCGTCGCTTGCATGCAAGGCCTTAGCTATCTCCTCCGGTGGCTCCTTGAACTCGGTGACCGAGCCGATCGGCAGGAAGACTCGTCGCCGCAACGCCAAGACCGCTCGCTTGAGATTCATTCGACCCCCTTTGACCGGCCTTCGAGCAAGTCAGCAAGTCGTGATCTCAGTGGCAGCCCGGTCGCCTGCTCTAACCAAGCCCACTGGCCGTTCGCGTTCAGCTCGAAGAAGACGTAGGATCCATCAGGCGTCAGAGCGAGGTCAATGGCACCGAAATTAAGACCGTAGCTGGCTGTAATCCCCAGGCACATGTCCGCTACTTCGGCTGGCAGATCGGTCGGCTGGTGCCGTAGGCTGGCGGTCGGGCCTCGACGCCAGTCGACCTGAGCCTCCGCACACGTCTGACTGTCGATTGCCACGGCGAAGAGGTCCGTGCCTATGACCGTCACCCGAAGGTCGTAGCGTTTCGCTACCTGCTCTTGGATGAAAAACGGCTCCGGTCCTATGGTTGGGCTCTTAGCCAACACATCGGGCGTGAGAAGAGACGTGAAGAACAGCTTCTCCCTTCCGTCGACAATAACGCGCCCGCTTCGGAGCGGCTTGCAGATCGATGGTCGAGCGGCCACAAACGCCTGGAGTTCCTCAGGTGAGTTCGTGACCAGCGTCTCGGGCGTGCGGAATCCAAACCTCCGGGCTCGGTGTAGTTGCTCGATCTTGGAGCTTGCTCGGCGATTGGCATCCGGATGGTTCACCCAAGGGACATCCAGTGTCCGCCAGAGCCCCTCCAACACTTCTTGGCTCTCTTTGGCGACCCACTCGGCGCGATCAGGCGAAAGCTCCGAGCTGAAGCGGGGAGCGACTGGCCGCCTGAACCAAACTCCGGACAAAGAGCTGAGGTCGATAACACGATCGGCGAGGGTGAGGCGCGGGGTATGCGGGAGGTGCCAACTCACGTGGGCACGTGCGGGAAAGTCTTCTGTGTTGAGGCGCGTGAACTGAGCTTGGCGTCTTTCAAGCTCCAGGACCAGCCAGTCAGCCGTGTGGTCGCCCCGATTGGTGATGATGAGAACGGAGGGCTTTGGCACGGTGGCTGCCTAGTCGCGATCCTCCGCCTCGTCCTGGATCTTCGTGAGCGTCCTAGTTACAGCCCACTCCGCACGATCCGGGTCCTCGCTGCCGATGCGTGTCTCGGTCCCCGTGAGGGCCAGGCGGGCTTCCCAGTCCTCCTCCTCGGCAGCAACGAACGTGAACGTCCTCGTGCGAGTCGAGTCTTGGTCCGAATCGTCATCCTCGGAGGCAATCTTTGTGACGGTTCTGGTTTCTCCGGCAGAGGTCGCCTCCACGTAAGGGCGTCCATCCGGAGCGAGCGAGTAGCCCAAGTCCTCGACGTATCGAGGAGGAGACGGCGTCCTACCTTCGACGGGGTCGACTAGCAGCTCCTCAACGAGTAGGCGTCTCACAACAAGCATTATACCGGTTAGGTTCGCCTGGCTCGCGTCGGGCGAATGCCGTGGTCTCGCAGCACAGGGAAGTTCAGCGCCCGCCTGCACGAGATCATCAAAGCAGGCAGCGCCGCGGCGCAAGCGGGGAAAGCAGTACTGCCGCCGACGCTCGCGGAGACACTCAAGAGAAGCGACGAAGTCCCGAAAGGGCTTGGGCGTGTTCACAGATCTCATACGGGTGACCAGCTCCCGGCCTATACCTCTGGACCGTAGCATGCAGACATGTACCCGAAGGTGCGATCTCGGTCGGCTGCGGTCGCAATCCCCCAGTGAGAGGCTGTTGGGTGCACCCGGGTTCAAGGTACGATTCCGCCGGCTAGCGGTGACTCGGCGAGGGGCACGTCGTGAGCGATCAGGCAATCCAGAACCACGCAGCGTTCGTCTGGTCGGTGGCCGACCTGCTGAGGGGTGACTACAAGCAGTCCGAGTACGGCAAGGTAGTTCTCCCCCTGGTCGTGCTCCGCCGGCTCGACTGCGTGCTGGAACCGACTAAGGCGGCGGTCCTGAAGCGCCACGCCCAGCTCGCCGGCAAAATTGAGAATGTCGAGCCCGTGCTCCAGGCCGTTTCCGGCCAGCAGTTCTTCAACATCTCTCCCCTGGACTTCCGGAAGCTCCTGGACGACCCAGCGAACGCCGCCGACAACCTGCGCGCCTACATCGGTGGGTTCTCGCCTGCAGCTCGGGACATCATCGAGAAGTTCGACTTCGGCGTGCAGATCGAGCGCTTGTACCGGGCGAACCTCCTGTACAAGGTCCTGGCGCGATTCGCCGACCTTGACCTCCATCCCGACAAGGTCTCGAACATCAGCATGGGGGCTATCTACGAGGAGCTGATCCGGCGGTTCTCGGAGCTCTCGAATGAGACGGCCGGGGAGCACTTCACCCCTCGGGAAGTCATTCGGCTGATGGTGAACCTGCTGTTCATCGAAGACGCGGACGCCCTGACCAAGAAGGGGATCGTCCGCACCCTATTCGACCCGGCCTGTGGGACCGGAGGGATGCTCTCGGTCGCCGAGGACCACCTCCGATCCATGAACCTGGATTCCCGCCTAGAGGTCTTCGGGCAGGAACTGAACGCCGAGACCTACTCCATCTGCCGATCCGACATGATGCTGAAGGGCCAGGATGCCTCCCACATCGTCTACGGCAACTCGTTCTCCGAGGATGGCTTCGAGGGAGCTCATTTCGACTATTTGTTGGCCAACCCCCCGTTCGGGGTTGAGTGGAAGAAGGTCGAGGAGCAGATCAGAACCGAGGCTGAGAAGAAGGGATTCGATGGGCGGTTCGGCGCCGGCCTCCCGCGGATCAACGACGGGTCCTTCCTCTTCCTTCAACACATGATCTCGAAGATGAAGCGGCCGGAGCAGGGCGGATCGCGGCTGGCGATCGTCTTCAACGGTTCTCCTCTGTTCACAGGAGGGGCTGGGTCCGGCGAGTCGGAGACCAGGCGTTGGATCATCGAGAACGACTGGCTAGAGGCTGTCGTCGCCCTTCCGGACCAGCTCTTCTACAACACGGGCATCTCCACCTATTTCTGGATGGTCACCAACCGGAAGTCACCCGAACGAAGGGGCAAGGTCCAGCTCGTCGATGCCAGGGAGTTCTGGGTGAAGATGCGCAAGTCCTTGGGCGAGAAGCGCAAGGAGATTAGCGGGGACCAGATCGACGAGATCACTCGCCTCTACGGGGAGTTCACCGATGGGGAGAAGGTCAAGGTCTTCCCGAACGAGGCATTCGGCTACATGCGCATCACGGTCGAGCGCCCCCTCCGTCTCCGATGGGAGGTGACCGAGCAGACTGTTTCCCTCCTGGCAGAGGAGAAGGCCTGGAGCAAGCTCACGGACGAGGAGCAGGCCAACCTCACCGAGTTGCTGAACGGGCTCATCGGCATCAACTCGACCGATCGAACCGTGCTCGCTGGCAAGGTGGGGAAGGTCCCGGAGGGCATCGAGAAAGCCCTGTGGGACCTCCTCGCCGCCAGAGACCCGGAAGCCCCCATCGTCACCGACCGCAAAGGCGAGCCCGAACCCGCCCCAGAGCTTCGTGACAACGAGACCGTGCCGTTGCCAGCGATGCCAGTCAGGTGGGAACCCGAAGCCACGGTACGCCTCGCCTCCACCGAGTACCGGACTGCCATCGAGGACTACATGCGGGAGGAGGTCTTCCCGTTCATACCCGACGCGTGGGTGAACCACGATAAGACGAAGATTGGGTACGAGCTTCCCCTAACCCGACATTTCTACAATTACGTTCCCCCGAGGCCAGTTGCGGAAATCGACGCCGAGATCAAGGCCTTGGAGGCGGAGGTTCAGAATTTGCTCGGTGAGGTTACCGAATGAGCTTCTTAGCGATTGAAGCCGCAAGGCGCTCCTCTCCATCGCGGTGGCCGTGGCGTCCTCTTCGACGTGTAGCCCGTCTTCGGCGGGAGCGAAACCTTCGGTCCGATGCCGTGCTGCTTGCCCTCTCTGCGGAGGCTGGCGTGAACCCCAGGCCGGATGACGGCGGTCGGCAACTGCCCGCCGAGACAACCATTAGTGACTACTGGCTTGTGAGGCCCGGCGACATCGTGTTCAATCCGATGTGGGCGATGTTCGGCGGCGTCGCCGAAAGCACCATTGAGGGCGCAGTGAGCCCGGCGTATCGGGTGTACGAACCTGGCCCGCTACTGGTTCCCCGATTCCTTCACTACTTCCTGCGGTCGCGGCCCGCACTGGCCCAATACGCTCTCGTCGTGCGTGGGCTCACGACCTTCGACCGGTCAGTGGCTCGCGAGGATGCCGAAGGCATGCCGATTCCTGTCCCTCCCCTCGATCAGCAGCGGGCCATCGCCGACTACCTCGACGCCGAGACCGCCTGGATCGACGCGCTCATCGCCAAGAAGCGGCGGATGATTAGTCTTCTGGAGGAACGCTGGCAGAACACGATGCACGACGGTGTCGCCGGCGCCCTGACCTCCAGAGACGAGAATCGCTCCAGCCCTATCCCGTGGCTCACCGCCATGCCAGCGACTTGGCGGGAGGCGAAGCTCAATCTCGTCGCGAGGTTGGGCAGTGGGCACACACCGAGCCGCCGGCACCCGGAGTGGTGGGACGAGCCAACTATCCCTTGGATCACCACAGGCGAAGTGGCACGAATGCGCAGCGACCGCATCGAGCTGGTGACCAAGACTAGGGAAATGATTAGCCGGAAGGGTCTAGCGAACTCCTCGGCGGAGCTGCACCCCGCTGGGACTGTGGTCTTGTGTCGAACGGCGTCGGCTGGCTACTCCGCGATCATGAGCAAGGAGATGGCCACCAGCCAGGACTTCGCGACTTGGACTTGTGGGGCTCTTCTGAAGCCACGCTTTCTACTGCTATGTCTGAGGGTAATGCGTCAGGACCTTCTCGGGCGGTTAGCTATGGGCTCCACGCACCAGACCATCTACATGCCGGACATCGAGTCCATCAAGGTGCCCCTTCCGCCCATCCAAGAACAAGACGCGATCGTGCAAGCTGTTTACGAGCGATTGCCAGAACTAGATAGAGCCATTCAGGGGCTGACTCGACAGATTGACCTGCTTTCTGAGCGCTGCCGAGCGCTCATCACGGCTGCGGTGACAGGCGATCTTGACCTCTCGGAGGTGGCTGTGTGAAGCCGAGCGAGACACTCTTCGAATCGGCTATCACTTCCTACTTGGTGGATGAGGGTGCCTACCGCCTCTGCAAATGGGGGAACCGGCCCGAATGGGAAACCGACTTTGATTCGGCTCGCGGCCTCGACACGGTCGAGTTGTTCGCGTTCATCCATGCGACCCAGGCCACCGAGTGGGCGCGGCTGGCCAAGAGCTACGGAGGCAACGAGGACACCGCACGGACAGGCTTCCTGAAGCGCCTCAGTGACCAGATCGACGAACGAGGCACCGTGGATGTACTCCGCCATGGCCTAGTGGATCACGGGGTGACGATGCGGCTCGCGTTCTTCAAGCCTGCCCACGGACTCACCCCCGAACTTGTCGAGCGCTACGAAGCAACCCGCCTGACGGTCCCCCGCCAGCTTCCCTACGAGACGGGCTCCACCAAGACGATCGACTGCTGCCTGTTCGTGAACGGCATCCCCGTGGCCACCGCTGAGCTGAAGAATCCCCTCACCGGTCAATCGGTGGACCATGCGATCACGCAGTACCGGAGGGACCGGGACCCGAAGAACCTCACTCTCTCCCGCCGGGCGCTCGTGCACTTCGCAGTGGACCCCAACTCGGTGGCCATGACCACCAAACTCGCTGGAGAGTCCACCCGATTCCTCCCGTTCAACCTGGGGCACGAGGGTGAGCCGGGCAACCCCCCCAACCCCGACGGCCACCGGACCTCCTACCTGTGGGAGCGGGTCTGGACGAGGGACGCCTGGATGGACATCCTCAACCGCTTCGTCCACGTCCGCCGGCCGGCCAAGGGCTCTCCGGCCGCCAAGAAGGCGGCGGAGGAGGTCATCTTCCCCCGGTTCCACCAGTGGGACGCGGTCATCACGTTGGAGGCTGATACCAAGGAGCGCGGCGCCGGCCAGAGCTATCTGGTCGAGCACTCCGCAGGGTCAGGGAAGTCGAACACGATCTCCTGGATCGCCCACCGACTCTCGACGCTCCACGATGCACAGGATCAGAAGGTCTTCGACAAGGTGGTAGTGATCACGGATCGGGTGATCCTCGATCGACAGCTGCAGGACACCATCTACCAGTTCGAGCACGCCTGGGGCGTTGTAGAGAAGATCGACAAGGACTCCCACCAGCTCGCTGCTGCTCTGGAGGGCGAGCAGGCCCGGATCATCATCACCACGCTCCAGAAGTTCCCCTTCGCGGCCCAGGTCATGGAGAGCCTCCCCGACCGCCGATACGCCGTGATCGTGGACGAGGCTCACTCCTCCCAGACCGGCGAGGCAGCCAAGGAACTGCGCATGCTGCTCGGAGGCACCGAGGAACAGGAACTGACGGCCGCCGAGGCAGAAGACGCCGGGTTCATCGCCTCTGCTGAGGACCCGGTGGAGCAGGCTCTTGCCAAGGCGATCGCAGCCCGTGGCCGGCAGCCGAACCTGTCGTTCTTCGCGTTCACCGCCACGCCCAAGGGCCGGACCCTGGAGCTGTTCGGCACCTACGACCCCATCGAGAGACGCTACGAGCCGTTCCACGTGTACTCGATGCGCCAGGCGATCGAGGAAGGGTTCATCCTGGACGTCCTGGCCAACTACACGACCTACCAGACGTACTGGAACGTCCAGAAGGCCATTGCCGACGATCCCAAGTACGAAACGACCAAGGCCAAGCGGGCCATCGCGCGGTTCGTCTCTCTGCACCCTTGGAACCTGGCCCAGAAGGCCGAGATCATCGTGGAACACTTCCGGGAACACACCTCGGGGAAGATTGCCGGAGCCGCCAAGGCCATGGTGGTTGGGTCATCCCGTCTGCACGCCGTTCGCTACAAGCAGGCGATCGACCGCTACATCGCGGAGAAGGGCTACACGGGTCTCTCCACGCTGGTGGCCTTCTCCGGCACGGTGATCGACGACGCCGGGTTCTCCTACACCGAGCCCGGCATGAACAGGTTCCCGGAGTCGCAGACCGCCGAGCGCTTCGGGACCGAGGAGTACCAGGTGCTGATCGTGGCGGAGAAGTTCCAGACCGGCTTCGACCAGCCGTTGCTGCACACGATGTACGTTGACCGCATCCTGACCGGCCTAGCTGCAGTGCAGACGTTGTCCCGGCTGAACCGCATCCACCCTCTGAAGACCGATACGTTCGTGCTCGACTTCCGCAACGAGGCCGAGGACATCGCCACGGCCTTCGAGCCGTGGTACGGCATGACGGTGGCCATCCCCTCGGACCCCAACGCTCTCTGGGACTCGCGCCGGCGCCTGGACGACTTCGACGTGCTTCGCGCTGATGAGATCGACGCCACGGTGGCCATCCTGGTCACCATCTCCGACCCCAAGGGCCACGGAGCCGTCTACGCAGCGCTGGACCCCGCCGTGGAGCGGTTCAAGGCGTTGTCTGAGGAAGACCTCCTCTCGTTCAAGGACGCCCTGGATAAGTTCGTCCGCACCTACGCGTTCCTGTCCCAGATCGTCACGCTCTTCGACACCGAGCTGGAGCGTGACTACCTGTACTGCCGAGCGCTGGCCGCCTGCCTGCGCGACGTGGCTACCGTGGAGCGTCTCGACCTCGGCTCAGAGGTCCAGCTCTCCCAGCTCCGGAACGAGATCACGTTCGAGGGGTCGCTGTCGCTGTCGGCCGAGAGCGGCGAGGTCAGGACGTTGTTCGGCGACGCGATGGGCAAGCGCCACGAGCCAGACATCGAGCCGTTGTCCAAAATCATCGAGGTTCTGAACGAGCGGTTCGGGATGGACCTCGGGGAGGCGGATCAGCGATTCTTCGACGCCTTCGAGGAGTCCTGGGCTTCCGACCCCGACCTGACCGCCCAGGCCAAGGAGAACTCTCTGGAGAACTTCCGCCTTACCTTCGATCGGAAGTTCATGAACACGATCGTTACCCGGATGGACGAGAACGAAGCCATCTTCAAGCAAGTGCTGGACGATGACGAGTTCCGCCAGGTTCTTCTGGACTTCTACCTGCGGAAGGTCTACGAGCGGCTCCGAGCAGACGATACCGAGGGATGAATCATCCCTCATTCCTATAGAGTGCGGCTTGAACCTACGAAGGAGGAAGCGTGGCTGAGCGGGCAATCTTGGTGTGCGATGTCTGCGGCGAGCCAGCGTCCGAAACCGTCTCGTTCAAGGTCGGGACTCGCACGCTGCTGAAAGATTTCTGCTCGAAGCACTTAGCTGAACTGACTGCAGGCGCACGCCGGCCGAGACGAGGGAGGAAGCCCAAGTCGGCGACCCAGCTCCAGGCAGCACCAAGGCGCCCAAGGCGGGCGTCCAAGAAGACCACGACGGCGAGGCGGCCGACCAGACAGATCAAGGACACGGCGACCCTGGAGAAGCGTCGTGCCGCGCTAGCCAAGGCACGTCAGGCGTTGGCCGAGAAACGGGCAGCCGCTAAGGCCGGCTGAGCCTCGTATCGATTCCCGGCTTCGCTGAGACACTCACTGTGGCCCGAAATCGTAAGCGCAAGCGGACTCGTCCCAAGAGGGAGTTGGGTCAGAGCGCTTCGACAGGAGCGGAATCGATTCAAGCCTCTCCTAAACACATCAGGGAGGCTCAACGATCTCGTTCAAACCGACCGAGAACCATCACGCCTCGCCCAGTGGCAGAGTTCGCCGAATGGCTCCGCCAACAGGATCACCCATTTGGTGAGGCTTGGGCCTCCGGCTTGCCAGCGGGTGACTTGGATGACCAGGGCAGCATGGTGTTTCCGGACCCGGAAGCTGTCAAGCATGCTCGATCGCTTGCCGAGGATGCCCAAGCCGCCTACCTTGCTAGACAGGGAGAAGCATTCGCAGAGCTGGAGCGGCTGGTGGCCCCCCTCGATCCCGGCCCGCTGCTGTGCGCTGCGATGTATTTCCTCCGCTTCGCTCCGTGGGGCTCTTATTACGAGCCTGACACTCCACCGACCAACCTCGACTTCGAGATGCTGGCTAGCCTTATCGCCACCTCCAAACCGCAGGCGAGGAGGTTGGTCCGGCCGGAGGATGTCAAGAGTGTCCTGCTGGCCGCCCAAGAGGTCGCTCGATGGGCTCGTGCGAGCGCGATTGCGACCGCATATCTTCCTGGATCAGAGGAAGCCGAATCGATCATACGATCTGATGCGATCCGCCGATTCATCACGGTGCGGGGGGCTGCGTACGTGCCACACGGTCGGCGATTCGCCCAGGCTCTAATTGAGCCGTACGAAGGTGCTGGATCGCTCGGCACTACGCTCTCCGACACTCTTGCTGTCGCAGACGCATACGTTGCTCGCATTCGCGGAGGTTGGGTCGAACTGACGACCCGTGTCTGGCAGGACGCCGAAAGCGTCACGGGCCAACACCCCGGATCGACCAACGCAGCGAGCGAGGAGTTCATGGATTCATTTGTCGCTGGCCTTCTGACCTCCATGCCGCCCCTCCTGATGCTGACGCGTGAGGACCTCGCACTCCTTCTTCCTGGACCTGTCGCATCGGCGGTCGAGCGCGCAGATAGGGTGCTTGAGGTCTTCGGCGTCGGCCGGGGAGGCTGGTCCGGCAGCTACCAGGGCCCCCTCGGTGATCCGCCTCTCCGGACCAAGCCTTTCCTCCTCCTTCCGCAACCTCTCACGGATGTGAGAAGCATCCCGCCAGAGCACGACGAGGACAGTCTCGTCCTCCTCGTCCACCATGACGGTCTAGGCGGAGACGCGCACCTAACCATCGATGCGATCCTGGCCGGTCGAGTCTCAGCCTGGCCTCACGCTCGCGCTCGCGTGGTTGACAAGCTGGCCGTGGAACTCCTGAGTGAGCGACTGCCAGGCTCGCGTTCGGCAGTCAGCGTCTTCTACCGTGAGGAAGGACGAGAGCCATTCGAGCTGGATGGAGTCATCCTCTACGAGGATCGAGCGATCGTGGTCGAAGGGAAGGGTGCACCCCTCAAGCTTCCAAGTCGCCGAGGGGACGCCGAGCGTTTCAAGAACCAGTTGATCGATGCCTTGGGGGGCGGCTGGGCTCAGCTTGAGCGGGACCTGCACATCATCACTCAGGGAGGGAATGAGCTCATGTTGCTCGACGATCGCGGTCGTGAGTGTAAAGGCCGGTTGAAACCTG
>DHWS01000171.1:0-1386 GCA_002413305.1 Actinobacteria bacterium UBA5176
GAGTTGACTTAGGGAACTGAAACCTAGCGACCGTATCGCTTGATTGGGAGGGCAGCGACCTGCACGAAAAGCGCGAGCGGAAGCGCGAGCCGCAGCCTCGGATAGAGGGACAGCGCCAGCGCCGCGACCGCCCGCCGCGAAAGCCGGGTTACAAGACCCGTGATTGCTCGATAGAAGAGGTCGTTCGGCTTCGACATGGCCGCCTGGCATCTCGGCACCATCGAGGCGACGGGTCCTGAAAGGATGTTCTGGACATGAGGGGATAGGAGTTGGAGGCTCGAAACGCAACGCTCCTTCAACTAGCGAGCGACCAACCGTCGTCTCCCGGGACTCCCGGGTGGGTTGGCGGCTCCTCGAGATACGTCCTTGGCGCTACGAGCTGAGGGCGATGGCGCGTTCGAGCAGCCGATCGGTCTCGGCGATGGCGCGCTTGGCGGCGAGGGAGGCGAAGATCTCTCGGGCGTCGCGGATGGCCTCGGTCGCTTCGGCCGCCCGGCCGAGGGTGAGCAGACAGCGTCCCTGACCGAGAAAGGCCTGGGCCCGCTCCCACGGCATCTCGAACCGCTCCCACCGCTCGGCGGCGTCGGCGAAGAGCTCGGCGGCTTCGGCGTGCGAGCCAAGGTGCTCGAGAAGGAGCGCCCGGGCGGTGGCCAGGGCGTGCTCGTGCAGCGGGTAGATGGGCTCGAGGCCCTCGGTGAGGCGCGCGGCGAGTTCGGGATCTCCTGCGGCGAGCGCCGTGCGGACCGCATCGGGGAGGTTCGCCGCGTAGCTCATGTCGCCCCTGACGTTTGGGGTCCGCTCCAGCTCGGCGAGAAGGGCAAGGGCGCCGGCGGTTTCCCCCAGGTCGAGGCGGAGCGCGGCGGCGGCCGGGAAGGCCTGGGCGAGGAACTGGGGCTCCGCCATCTCCCGGGCCTTCTCCACGGTCCAGTCGGCGAGCGGGGCGGCCTCGGCGAGCACTCCTTGCCAGGTGAGGACGCGCACCTGGGCCGAGCGCACCCAAAGGAGGTCGTACACGTCCCCGGCCGCCTCGAGGCGCGGGATGAGGTCCCGGGCCAGAGCCATGGCCTCCTCGAGGGAGCCGAGCTCGACGAGGGCCACCGCTGACGCGGCAGCGGGGGTGAGCACGAACTCCTCGACCCCCCGGCGCTCGGCGAAGTGGGCGCCCTCCCGGAGGGCCTCCAGCCGCGCCCGCGGCCCCTCGATCGGCCACAGGGTCTCGGCGAGGTTGTAGTGCAGCAGGGCGACCTCGCGCCCCAGGCCCTGGTCGGCCGCCGAGTCCAGGGCCCTGCGCATGTCCTGCACGCCCCCGGCGTCGCCGAGGAAGGCCCGGGCCCCGCCCCGGAACCCCAGGGCCCGGGCCGGCTCGGGCAGCCCGAGCTCCTCCGC
>DHWS01000171.1:1642-3653 GCA_002413305.1 Actinobacteria bacterium UBA5176
CCGCCGCGACCTGCCGGTTCCTGTGGTCGCCCAGCCGGAACAGGACGATCGAGTAGCGCGCCATGGCCACGGCGATGCCTTGCACGTCTCCCTGGGCCCGGAGGCGTTCGATGGCCTCCTCGTAAGCGCGTGCGGCCTCCGGGAACCGGCCCCGCTGGAGGAGCGCCTCCGCGTGGTGAGCGAGGATCCCGGTCCGTTCGGGATCGTCTTCGGTGGTCAGCTCCAGGGCGCGGGCGTAGTGGCGCTCGGCGGCCTCGACATCGATCCCGATCGCCCGGTCCCCGGCCAGGGTCAGGTACCGCAGGGCCTTGGCCCGGAGCTCCCCCGTGCTCGGGTCCCTCGCCGCGGTGGCGAGCTCCAAGGCCGTCGAATAGTGGGCGGCGAGGATCTCGGCGTGGTCCTCCACCCGCTCACCCGAGACCACCTCGAGCCACGAGGCGGCCCGGCGGTGCCGCTCAGCCCTTTGTGCCCGAGGGATCTGGGCGTAGGAGACGTCTCGGACCAAGGAGTGGAAGAAGCTGTACTCGGACTCGCCCTCCATCGAGGAGCGTCGGGCCGGGCGGACCAACTCCTTGCGGGAGAGCTCGTGCATGGCCTCGTGCACCTGCTCGGGTTCGCGCTCTCCCATCGCGGCGACCGCGCCCGACCAGAAGACCTTGCCGATCACCGCGGCGTCGGCCAGCATGGCCTTCTTCGGTTGATCGAGGGTGTCCAATCGGGCGGCGATCAACCCCTGCACCCCGGAGGGCAGCGGGATCTCCGCGGTTGCATCCAGGGTCCAGGTTGCGCCCTGCTTGTGCAGGATCCCCCGGTCCTTGAGCAGTCGGACGAACTCCTCGGCGTACAGCGGGTTGCCCCCTGCCCGGGACAGGATCGCGGTCTGGACCTCGGCGGGGAGCACGGCTTGCTCGAGCAGGTTGCCGATCAGACGGGCCGTGTCGGCCTCCGAGAGTGGGCTCAGGTTCACCCGGGTGGAGTTGCGGGCGGATGCCGCCCACGTGGGGGCACGTTCGTAGAGCTCCGGGCGGGCCGTGGCCACCAGAAGCATCGGGACCCCTTCGGCGTAGTCGGCGACGTGCTCCAGGAAGGAGAGCAGCGCGTCGTCGGCCCAGTGCAGATCCTCGAAGACGAACACCGATGGGTCGCGCTCGGCGATCGACTCCAGGAACCTCCGCCAGGCGGCGAAGTTCTCCTCCCTCCCGGCCTGGGGAGCCTCCATCCCGAGGAGGGGACGCAGGCGCTGGCGGAGCCAGGGGGCGTCGGGGTCGGCATCGGGAACGGCGGCGTCGAGCTTGGCGGCGGTCGTCTCCGGGGAGTCGGTCTCCAAGATCCCCGCCTGGGCCTTCACGATCTCCCCGAGAGCCCAGAACGTGATCCCGTCCCCGTAGGGCAGGCACCTCCCCTGGCGCCAGCGCACCAGGTCCAGCCAGTCCTCGATGAAGGAGAACAGTTCGGCCACCATCCGGGACTTGCCGACCCCGGGCTCGCCCACGATGGTGATCAGGTGGACGGAGGAGTCCCGCACGCTGCGCTCGAAGGTCCCGGTGAGGAGGTTCCGCTCAAGGTCCCTCCCGACCAGCGGCGTGGTGAGCACCCGGGTGAGATCGGTGCCGAACCGGGCCCGGGGGGCCACTGCGTGCCACAGCGGGACCGGGGAAACCTTGCCTTTGAGCGTCACCGGCGCCATGGCCTCGTAGTCGAAGACGTGCTTGGTGGCCAGGTAGGTGCCCTCACCCACCGCGACCCCGTTCACCGGTGCGGCTCCTTGTAACCGCGAGGCGGTGTTGACCACATCCCCGGTGACGATGCCCTCGCCTTCGGATGGCCTGGCTCCCAGAGCCACCAGGACATTCCCAGTGTTGATACCGATCCGAACCGAGAGCGCCAGGGTCGGGTCGTCCTCGTTCAGCTCGGTGAGGGTCTCCAGGATCCGAAGGCCTGCCCGCACCGCTCGTTCCGGGTCGTCCTCGTGGGCGACCGGGGCTCCGAACACCGCCATCACCGCATCCCC
>DHWS01000087.1 GCA_002413305.1 Actinobacteria bacterium UBA5176
AGCTTCCACAGTTGCACCGACCGAGCCTGGCTCGCCGTCAGCATGCGCCCATCGTCGTCGAACGCGATGAAGGTCGGCTCGTCGTCGAGCTGGAATTCGATGAGCTTGTCGCCGGCCGGCGCCGGGATAGGGGCCTCAGCGAGCGGCCGCCAGACGTCGCGGAGGTCCACGTCCTTGACGAAATCGTAGCCGCACGAGCATTGCTTCAGGATGGCTTTGTCGTACAGGGACTTGCACGTGGGACAGAAGACGACCACCGACTGTTCCGTGGTCATGGCCTGACAGTGCGTGCACGAGCGGTCCGGGTTGGCCTTGCGAAACGCCAAGATCAGCCTCGTCGTGACGAACGTCGAGGCGCCGCCACTGAACAATGCGCCGCCGCCACTGCTCAAGAGCGTGTCGCGCCGACGCCGCTTCTGCAGCATCTCCTCGTAGTCGGGGTTCGTGATCCAGCTCTTGCCGCACGTGCTGCAGGAGTGCCGCTGACGGGTCCTGTCCGTGAGGGCGGCCCTGGCCCGGGCCTGGGTCAGGAGGAAGGCGGCAATGCCTTCCTCCTGCGGCTCGATGTCGAGCCGGACGGCCGAGGACTTGGCGACACCCATCGCCTCTCGCAGCCGAGTCGCGAACGCGAGCATGGCGGCGAGGCGGTCCTCCCGCATGCCCCGGCCCTGGGCCTCGATGAACTCGGCCGCGCCGACCATCGTCGCGGCCTGCTCGACCGGGATCACGGCGAGGCGCTCGTGGCCCACGAGGTACACGCCCGAGAGCGAAGCGCCCTCGGTTCCCACACCGGTCGGGCGCTCGTCCAGGACGCTCTTCAAAGCGGTCTCGACATCAACCGTCATCTGACGTCCCCCCTCCCCTTACGGGACATCGGTCAAGCCTTGGTCCCACATGTACTCGTTCATCGCCTCCATGTGCCGCATGTCCGACTGGGCCTGGTCCATGTCCTCATTGGTGACGTCGTCGGGCGGCGTGACGAGGGAGTCGTCGCTCAACGCCTCGTCTTGATCCTCGTCTGTCACCTCGTCGGCTTTCTCGGCGATCCAGGACTCCTGGGTCGTGCCGTCCGTCTCGTCCAGGTCGAACGCAGCCACGTCAGCTACACCGTTCTGGTCGACATCAACCACGATCGCGTCGGTCGCGCCGTTCTCGTCCAAGTCGAACGCGACGACATCAGCGACCTTGTCGGCGTTCGCGCTCACCGCGAACGTCTCCGGCACACTCTCCTCATCCAGGTAGAACGCCACCCGGTCCCCTTCGCCTGCCGCGTCGTTCTCCGTCATGAGTGCCTCCTCTCCGGCCCGTGTCGCGCGTCGGGCGCGGCCTACGGCCCCCGGTTGGCTCGAGCGCCTTCGGTCCCCGCGGTCGACGAAGGAGTGCGTGTTCACGGAGCGTTCGGGTCGAAGCAGCTGCTGATGCACCACGGCTTGTCGATGCCGATCGTGACCGCCTGCAGTCCCTCGGTATCGGCGGCGAACTCGAGGTCGAGTGCACGGAAGTCTTCCCCGTCAACCGCGTACGCGTCCTTGAACGGCGTCCCCGGAGTGTCGTACTCGGACGGGACCACTCGCGTCACCGGGTACCCCAGCTGGGCATCCAGCGTCGACTCCACGTCGATTCGGCTGGCCCCAACTGCAGATCGAATGGCAATGGTCCGGTATACGCGCTGAAGCCGTAGACGCCCTCCCCGTAGAAGCCGATGCCGGAGATGTTGAGGTCCGTGTCCAGGGTGATGCCGACCCCGGCGTCGCGGCACTCGAACCCGCCGGAGCTTGGGATGAGCCCCCCAGGAACGTACAAACCCTCCGGAACGGTGCAGCCGTACCTGTCGAGGAGCGAGATGACCTCAGGGCTGCCGACCGGCTGAGTGATCAGGTCGGTCGGCGATCCCTCGACCGGAGGCGGCTCCGGAACGACCGTCGGCGATGACTCCGGGCAATCGAGGGCGGCGGGATCGCACTCCGTCGGTTCCATGCTCTGAGGGGGCCGGATGGCGGCCGGAACGGTGGGCGGTGCACTCGACGGACAGTCACCGACGCCATCGACGCAGCGGATGATCGAAGGACTGGTATCCCGGTTGAGGGCGACGACGGTCCCTCCGACGAGCAGCAGCACAACGACCCCAAGCGGGATGGGCAACCGAGGGTGGTGCTTCATCCATGTACCGAGCCCGCCGAGCCGTCGCGTTCGAGCCTGCTCGCTTGGCGGCCGCTCGTCTGAGTCACGCATCTGCCCCACAGCCTCCATCGTGGCCGTCCAGGGGTGGACTGCACTGAGGATGAGGGAGGGGGCCTCCCGAAGGAAAGGACCAAGGTCCCAAGGATTGAGGGCCTATAGACAGGTGAGCGGCGAGCCGGGACGCCGGGACGCTTCTTTCCAGTCCCGGAGGCTCGAGACGCGACAGGAGGAGGCCTCGTTGCAGGAAGCGCTTTGTGCGAACGATCCGGAGCCGTGTGTCCCGACCCCCACACCGGGGTCGTGATCCCTTGTCGGGCCTGCGGCAAGGAGAGCCCTGAAGGTTTCAGCTTCTGCCCTCACTGCGCCTCCCCCCTCGCTCCGACCGAGGCGCGTCATGCCGAGGAGCGAATGTTCGTCACCGCGCTTTTCTGCGGCCTGGTGGGCTTCACCGCGGCGCACCGTGACTGGAGGTGTCCGAACGCGGCTAGGCAGGCGGCCCGTCGGGCCGCTCCCCGAGCCCGAGCGCCTCGTGCAGGATTCCCCCAAGGTCGCCTTGGTCCCGGAGGACCCGGACCAGCTTGTGGGAAGCGAGGTCGTACCGGTGGAGGACCACGCCGGGGGTGGAGCGCAGCCGTTCGGCGTGCACCCGGTCCAGGCGATGGTTCCCGCTGTAGTAGACCTGCGAGGTCGTAGCCCCGCCGTGGAGAACGCGCAGGAGATCCTGGTACGGGGTTCGGGGGAGCGAGCGCATCCGCCGCGCCGGCTGCGGCCAGCGCCGATCGCGGTGGACGAGCCGGTTCCGGCGGTCGACGAACGTCTGGGGCGAGAACGCCAGCACCGTGTCCGCCCCCGTGAGTTCGCCGAACAGCAGGGCGGCGTAACCCCCGGCCGAATTGCCGACCATCACCGTGCGGTCGACCCCGTTCCGGAGGACGAGTTCGCGGATCGCGCCGGCCGCCTCGTCGATCCCCAGGCCGAGGCCCGGGATGCCGCCCTGATACCAGGTCGGTTCATGTTCGCGGATGAACAGCTTCTTGACCGGCAGATCGGAGGCCATCCGGGAGAACTCGAAGCGGGGCATGAAGTACGCCCCAAAGCCACCGCCGAACGCGACGAGGAGGGTGTCGCTCTGGACCTCGAGATCCGAGACGACCGACACGGTCGGTTCCTTCATCGCCTCGGCCAAGCTCACCATCGCATCGGTGATCGTATCGTTCGGCCCGACCCCGCCATGGCTCCGCCGGTTATGTTTTCGTCCTGAACCTCTGCCGGCGCCTCCAGGATGTCGGACGGACGTACCCTTGTTCGGCGAACATCTCAAGCCGGATCCGCCCGCGGAAGTGGAGCCCGTGAGCCAGACACCCCCAGAGCCCGTTCAGCCTGCGCGACGCGGTGGCCTGCGTTTGCTGTACATCGGAGGCGCCGGACGGAGCGGCAGCACCCTGCTGGACCTCATGGTCGGCCAGTACCCGGGGGTGTTCTCGGGGGGAGAGCTGCGGCAGATCTGGCAGCGGGGCCTCAGGGACAACGGCTACTGCGGTTGCCGTACTCGGTTCCGCGAATGCCCGTTCTGGTGTCAGGTCGGCGAGGCGGCGTTCGGAGGTTGGCAGAACCTCGACCTCGAAGCGCTGGTCGCGACGCGACGGACCCTCGACCGGCCCTCATCGTTCGCCGCCAACATCCCGGGCCGTCGGTCCGGAGGGAGTGGTCGCGCGAGACCGGGAGAGATCGCTCGGTACATCTCCGCGCTCCAGTCGCTCCTGGAAGGCATCAGGACGGTGTCGGGTGCCGACGTCATCGCGGACTCGTCGAAGTCCTCGACGCACGCCCGCTTGTTGCAGCGCATCCCCGAGCTCGACCTCCGCCTGGTACGGCTGCTGCGAGACAGCCGGGCCGTGGTGTTCTCCTGGCAACGAGGCGCGAGGGAGAGCAGGAGCGAGATCGAAGCCCGGTACCAGCACCTCGAGCTGGGGGGCGAGGCGGCATCGGACCTTCCGTTCCCCCTGGGGCCCTCACGTGACCGGCGGCCACGGGGAGAACCCAAGCTCGGCGTACCGGGAGCGGCTCTGCGGTGGCTGGCCTCGAACGTGGCCGCCGGCAGGTTGGCTTCGGATGGCGTCCCGTCGATCGTCGTCAAGTACGAGGAGCTGGTCAGCCGGCCGAAGCAGTCGCTCACGTCCATCCTCCAGCTCGCGGGGCTACCGGTCGAGGCCGAGGACCTCTCGTTCGTGCAGGGGGACAGCGTGGCCATCCGCCCGAACCACACGGTCTTCGGGAGCAACCGCCTGCGGTTCTTCTCCGGCACGCTCCCCCTCCATCTCGACAACGAGTGGCGACGAAGCATGCGCCGGCGCGATCGCGTGGCGACCGCGGCCATGACGTTCCCGCTCCTTCTCCGGCACGGCTACCCGCTGCGTTCGGCCCGGGCGACGGACGTCGCGCCCGTATAGGAACACCCGCCCGGATCTGAACTCCGATTTCCGACCCCCACAGGAAAGGTGACGAGCGACTGGCTGACTGCGTTCGGCTTGAAGCACACCGGCGCCAGCCTGCCGCCTACGCCTCCGCGCTCGGACAGGAGTTGACGGAGGAGTGGAAGCGCCTCGGGCTGGTCTCTGTGCTGGAGCTCAACCGGAGGATGTTCAGGCCGGCCCCAGGGCTCGGCGGTCTTTGGGATTTCTCGTGACCGCTCGCGCAGCGGTCCACTTGACCGCCGCGGAAATCGGGCATTTTGGCCCGAACACACGTTCCTGCAGGTCAGGGGGTTGAAGCAAACGCCCTGG
>DHWS01000008.1:0-3278 GCA_002413305.1 Actinobacteria bacterium UBA5176
GCCTCGATGATCGAGAGCTCCTTGATCGCGTCGAGGATCTCGTCGACGGAAAGCTTCGCCATGTCGTTCCTCTCCTTCTCTCTCGTGCTCACGCTTGAGCGGTTTGACGGCCGCGTTCGGCCAGGGCATAGGCGATCCGCTGGAGCGGTGCCTGAAGGAGGTACGCGATGCGGGCGACCGGGGCCTGCAGGATGCCGGCCACCTTCGCAGCCGAGACCTCCTTCGTGTCGATCGTGGCCAGCGACCGCGCGTCGTCCTCGCCCAGGACCCGGCCTTCGATCAAGGCGCCCTTGATGACCAGTGCCGGATAGCGCCGGGCCAGTTCCAGCAACGCCTTCGCGCCCTGGACGGCGTCGCCCTTCATGAACGCCACTGCGGTGGGGCCTTCCAGGAGCGGCAACGCGTCCTCGAGGCCAGCGTCCCTGGCGGCGATCCGGGTCAGGGTGTTCTTGGTCACGGCCAGGGTCGCGTCGGCGTCCCGGAGCGCTCGGCGCAGCTCGGTGATGTCTTTCACCGTCAGGCCGCGGTATTCCGTAAACATCGCACCGCCCGAGACTTTGAAGCGCTCGGTCAGCTCCTTGACTTGTCGGACCTTCTCCGGCTTCGGCATGTCACCTCTTCCTCCGGCCTTCCCCTTCGAGGCCGAACCGCTCGTCGGGCCGGAGGCGCTCGTCCAACGAAAACGCCCCCGCCGAAGAACTTGGCGGAGGCGCGAAAGCGATCGCTCGCGACTCTTGGCCTCGGCAGGTGCCCCGTACGGGGATTACGTCATGACGACCCCTGCGGTCTTCGGCACGGGTCAGCCTACGGGTCCGAGCGAACGAGCGTCAACAAGTCGACGACGCTTGGCCGGTCATCGACGGACGCCCCGAGCGTTGGCGGCGAACCGGGGCGTCGGGAGAACCGGTGGCTCAGCCGTGGACGACCGGGCAGGTCAGCGTTCGGACCACGCCCTCCAGGCCATGGATGGCTCCCAGCACCTTGTCCCCCAGCTCCTTCAGGCTCCTGGCCTCGGCCCGGGCGATGATGTCGTAGGGGCCGGAGACGTCCTCGGATGACTCGACGCCCTTGATCTTGGCGATCTCGCGGGAGACGCCCGGCGAACCGCTCGCGACCTGGACCAGGATGTAGGCGATGACCACGGTGGCATGGTAGTCGCGCGGGGCGCGACCGGCCAGGGCGAAGATGAACACGAGGTTAATTCCGCGCGCCCGTTCGGCCCACCCGGGAAGCTTCCCAGGGGGAGCGGACCTCAGCTTGCGTCCCGCCGCACGCGCAGCTCCGACCAGGTTCGGTTCCCCTGGGCCCGATCCATCCCGAACCGCTGCCGCCCGTTGACGCCGGCGATCAGGGCCACGGCCAGCGGGGTGCCCAGCAGGGCGCAGGCACTGGCTCCCACGAAGTACCAGTCACGGGCCACCAGGTCATGGTTCGTCACTGGAGGTCGCGTCATGGAGACCAGGGCCAGGGCGGCCATGGTCAGCGTTGCCAGCAGGACTACCCACCACAGGAAGATGAGGAGGAACCCCTTGGCCGGCGATTCGCGGGGGTCGCTCCTCCACCATAGCTCGGCCATCGCCAGCGGCGGGGCGATGACGTTCGCCGCCGGCACCGCCCACGCCGCGACCGCCACGCCCGGGCGGAACCGAGGCCGTGTGGCGCTCGTCCGCCACAGCATCCGGTGCGCTTCGAACTGCCACCCCAGCCACGAGACGACCGCCACGCCGAACACGGCCGGCAGCACGCGGCCGAGGTCGACCAACGCGGTATGGCTCTGGGACAGCTCGGTCAGCCTGGGCAGCCCGGAAACGATCGCCGCCCGCTGCTGGATGTCGAACACCAATTGGTTGATGGCGAAGGCCAGGCCGATCGCCCCGAGCACCAGGGTTACCACGGTGACCCGGGCGAACGTGGCGGCGCGGGCTTCGGTTCGGGCGATCCGGGGGTCGCTCATGGGCTCCCTTCCGAGAAGTCCGCGGGCCGAGCGGCCGCGCTACCCGGTCGCTTCGCCGCCGGTCGAGCCGTCCGCGCCGACATCGCGCACCCGGTTCGGGTCGATCCTGATCCCGGGTCCCATGGTGCTCGACATCGTGACCGTTTTCAGGTACCGGCCTTTCGCCGTGGAGGGCTTAGCCCGGATGACCTCGTCGACCACCGCCAGGTAGTTGTCCAGCAGGCGCTGCTCGTCGAACGAACGCTTGCCCATGATCAGGTGCAGGTTCCCCTGGCGATCGACGCGGTATTCGAGTTTGCCCGCCTTGATGTCGCGGACGGCCTTACCGATGTCCATGGTCACCGTTCCCGCCTTGGGGTTCGGCATGAGGCCGCGTGGCCCGAGCACCCGACCAGCCCGTCCGACCAGGCCCATCACGTCGGGGGTGGCGACGGCGGCGTCGAAGTCGATGTTGCCCTTCATGACCTCGTTGACCAGGTCCTCGCCGCCCACGACGTCGGCGCCGGCCTCTTCGGCCTCCCGAGCCTTGTCCCCGGTGGCGAACGCCGCCACCCGCACGCTGCGGCCCGTCCCGTGCGGGAGCGAAACCGTGCCCCGGACCATCTGGTCGGCCTTGCGCGGGTCGACACCCAGCTTGAAAGCCAACTCGATCGTCTCATCGAACTTCGGCTCCGGCAGGGTCTTCATGAGCTGGAGCGCTTCGGCCGGCGTGTACTGCTTGTCGCGGTCGACGGCCTGGGCGGCCTGCTGGTAGCGCTTGCCCTTGCCGCTCATGCGCCCACCTCGATCCCCATGCTCCGGGCGGTGCCCTCGATGATCTTCATGGCGCCCTCTTCGGACGTCGCGTTCAGGTCGGCCATCTTCGCCTGGGCGATCTGCCGGACCTGCTCCCGGGTGAGACGGGCGACCTTGACCCGGTTCGGCTCGGCCGAGCCCTTCTCGACGCTGGCGGCCTGCTTGATGAGCTCGGCGGCCGGCGGCTGCTTGGTGACGAAGGTGAAGGACCGGTCCTCGTAGATGGTGAGCTCGACGGGGATGACCTGTCCCATCTGGGCCTGGGTCGCTTCGTTGTACTGCCTGCAGAACTCCATGATGTTGACACCGTGCTGGCCGAGAGCCGTCCCGACCGGCGGAGCCGGCGTCGCCATCGCGGCTTTGATCTGGAGCTTGACGATCGCCGTGATCTTCTTGCGCCTGCGCGGCGCTGGTGCACCGTTCGCCACTTTCGAACACCTCCCGCGGTTCCGGCGGCCGTTCGGCCTCCCGCGCCTCGTAAGGTTGCTTTACTTCTTCCTTGCGGTCACGACTTCGCGACCTGGTCGAA
>DHWS01000008.1:3435-4004 GCA_002413305.1 Actinobacteria bacterium UBA5176
CGGAAGGTCGGCTTCTCGTGCGTCTCCTCCTTCACGGCGAGGATCTTCTCGACCTCGCGCCGCGACAGGGGGGTCGGCTTGGTGCCGGTGCCGCTGGAGACGAATCCGGTCACCCCCGGCGTGTTGCGCACGACGTACCAGGAGTCGTTGTCGTAGATCATCTTCACGAGCAGGTAACCCGGGAAGACCTTGCGCTGAACGACCTGTTTCTTGCCACCCTTGATCTCCATGACGTCCTCCATGGGGATCACGACGTCGAAGATCTTGTCCTCCATCTGCATCGAACCGATGCGGGAGTGCAGGTTGGCCTTGACCTTGTTCTCGTAGCCCGCGTAGGTGTGGACCACGTACCAGTCGCCGGGGGGGTCGAAGGGCGAAGCAGCGACGGGGCCCGCTTCCTCCCCATCCTCCGCCTCGGCGGCCGCCGGGACGGGCGCTTCCTCTGCTGCCGCAACCTCTTCGACCAAGGCTTCCTCGATCGCTTCGTCGACCGCTTCTTCGACTGCTTCTTCGACCAAAGCTTCCTCGATCGCTTCTTCGACCAAAGCTTCCTCTACCGCTTCTTCGGC
>DHWS01000008.1:4153-12599 GCA_002413305.1 Actinobacteria bacterium UBA5176
GCTTCGGCCTCCTCGATCGCTTCTTCGGCTTCGGCCTCCTCGACCTCGGCTTCGGCGGGCTGGGGCGCTTCATCCGTCTCGGATCCGGCCTCGGGCGCCGCGCTCTCGCTCGACTCCGGCGCCGTCACGAGATCCTCCTCCGACCCGCCGGTCGTGGAGTCGTCGCTCTCGGGCGTGAAGGGTCCTTCGGTCTGTTCGATGTCGTCCATGGGGATCAGCGTGTGGGTTCGGTTCGGCGGGTCACTGGCCGCCGAAGATGTGGATGACGGCCTTGGAGAAACCCAGGTCCATCGCGAAGACGAGCGAGGTCAGGAACACCACCGACACCAGGACGACGACGGTGTACGCGATCATCTCCTGCCGGCTCGGCCACGCGACCTTGTTCAGCTCCTGGCGAACCTCCTTCAGGAACACGCGGATGGGCGTGCGCTTGCGGCGCTCGCCGGGCTGGGTGACCTGCCGGCGGCGCTGCATCGACTCGAGCCGGTCGGGGCCCGTGGTCTTCTGCTTCTGCATCATCCGTTTGGCCTGACGGTTCATTCGTTCTCCTTGCAGGGCCGGAGGGACTTGAACCCCCAACCGCCGGTTTTGGAGACCGGTGCTCTACCAAGTTGAGCTACGGCCCTATTGTCGCGGCCGGAAGTCTTGGGCTGGACGGCGACCCCGGCCAGTATATAGGAGCGGGACCGAACCGCTCGTCGGGGTCGTCGGTCCTTGGCGCCCGAGTCAGGCGGTCTCGGTCTCGTGGGCGCCGGAAGGGTTCGGACTGCCCTCGGTAAGCCGCCGCGCCGCCCGCCACCACAGCAACGCGATGGCCGTCGCCCCAACCGCGGCGCCTCCCAGCGAGAACACCGCGTGCTGGAGGCGGTCGTCGGAGGCAACCCGGTGGATCAGCGCCCGCCATTGCCGGTCCGGCACTTCGGCCAGCACCCGCCCGAGGAAGCCGGCCGGCGGTTCGACGAGCACGTCGCGAAGCGCGGTCAGCTCCATGACGACCGTTCGGTAGCGCGCCAGCTCCAGGCTGCACGCGGCGCATCCGGCGAGGTGGGCTTCGACGTCGCCGGCCTCGTGCAGCTCCCCCTCGGACAGCTCCGGCATGAGCTGCCGGATCTCCCCGCACCTCATCGCCGGCACCTCCGAACCGTCACGTCGCGGCGGCCGCCGCCGGCCCGAGCAGGCGTTCCTTGAGCCGTTTTCGGGCCCGGTGGACGCGAACCTTCACCGCGCCTTCCGAGATCCCGAACTCGTCTCCGATCTCCCTGGCCGACAACCCGTACACGTCCTTCAGCACGACGACGCTTCGAAGCGACAACGGCAGCTCCTCGAGCGCCCGGGCGAGCGCGTCCCGGTCGACGGTCTCCTCGGCCACCTCCATGGGCGCCGCGGGGTCGAACGACAGTTGCTCCGTCTCGGTGAGCAGGTCGCCGAAGCTCCGGCGCCGCCGCAGGTGAGTGATGGCCGCGTTCGCCACGATCCGGTAGAGCCACGTCTCGAACTGCGCCTCCTCGCGGAAGCCGGCCAGCCCGCGGTACACGCGGAGATACGCGTCCTGGGCGACGTCTTCGGCCTCCTGCCGGTCGCCGACCAGCCGGTAGGCCTGCGTGTACACGTGCCGGTGCGTGAGGCGTACGACCTCCTCGAAAGCGCTGGGGTCCCCTCGGCGGCACGCGTCGAGGAGCTCACGGCTCACCATGGAGCCGCCCGTTTGGACCCCACTACCGGCCGGTAGGTTACGTGGGAGAGACCGCCCGGGCGAATACCTGCTCGTCCCGGCCCCGTCCACCACACGTCAGGCCAGCTCGACCTCGGCGGTGCTGTTCTTGATCGGGAGCTGCCGCTCCCCCGCCCGGTCGACCTCGACCCACACGTCGAGCGTGGCCCGCCTCGTTGCTTCGTCCAGCGCGCGGATACGGCCCTTGGCGACGATGGTCTCGTCCATGAACACCACGGCCCGGAACTGCACCTTGATCCCCTTCAGCGCGGCGGGGTCACCGAGCCAGTCGGTCAGCGCACTGGTGAGGTGGGCCATCGTGAACATGCCGTGCGCGATGATCCCGGGGAACCCCACGCTCCGCGCGAAGGTGTCGTCCTGGTGCAGCGGGTTTTGGTCCCCCGAGGCGTCCGCGTAGGCCTTCACCTCTTCGCGCCGCACGACCTTGGACTTCGCAGGGATCTCGTCGCCGATCTTCAGGTCTTCGAACTTCACGGTGCTGGCCATCGTCCTCATGCTCCCGCCGTGCCGCGGGACAGCAACGTGGAGCGGGCCACGATCACGGTCTCGCCGGACCGGTCCTTGATGTCGGCTTCGATCACCAGGAACTCGTTGGGCCCCCTGGCGTAGATGTCGGCGAGGCGGGGGGTCGCCGAAACCGTGTCGCCGACCAGGAGCGGCCGCCGCCAGTCGTACTGCTGCTCCCCGTGGACCACGCGCGTGTAGTCCAGCCCGAGCTCCTGGTCGAGCACGACCTGCCCGCTGGTCATGATCTGGATCCGGGTGATGAATGTGGGCGGAGCGACCTGTTCGGGATAGCCGGCCGTCTTCGCCGCCTCGGCGTCCCGGTAGATCGGGTTTCCCTCGCCGATGGCCTCGGCGAACGCGACGACCTCCGGGCGGGTCACCTCGAACGTGACCTCTTGGTACTCCTTGCCCTTCAGCGACCGGTTCAGGGGCATCGAGGCCTCACATCCCGCCCAGCAGCGCGCCGGACACCGGGAGGACCACCCCGGAGACGTAATCGGCGTCCTCACCGGCCAAGAAGAGGTGGACCTTCGCCACGTCCTCCGGCCGCCCGTAATAGCCGAGCCCGATAACCATCAGGGCCATCTGGCGGGTGGCCTCGGGGACGCCCATGTCCGATCCCTCCTGCTTCGAGGCCGTCAGGCGTGTCTCGATGAATCCGGGAGCCACCGCATTGCAGTTGATGTGGAAGGGACCGAGCTCGCGGGCGAGGGTCCGCATCAGCCCGACGATCGCCCCCTTCGCCGCCGTGTAGTTCGCCTGGCCGGCGTTTCCCTGCAGGAAGGCGGTCGAGGTCGTGAAGTTGACCTTCCGGTGGTACGCGGGCCGCCCCTGTTCCTGCTTCTCCTTCTTGGCCGGTTCGCGCAGGTACGGCATGGCCGCCATCGACGTGTGGAAGGCCGTCTTCAGGTTGATGTCCAGGACGAAGTTCCACAGCTCGTCGTCCATGTTGTGGAACGTCTTGTCGCGGGTGATGCCGGCGTTGTTCACGACGATGTCGATCTTCCCGAACTGGTTCGCCGCGGCCTCCATCATCCGTCTGGCCTCGTCGAGGTTCACGGTGTTGTCGGTGGAGACCATCACCTCCCCGCCGGCGTCCTTGATGGCCTGGCCAGCCTCTTCGGCCGGTTCGGGGTCGACGTCGTTGACGACGACGGCCGCCCCCTCCTTCGCGAACAGCTCGGCGGTGGCACGGCCGATGCCACGGCCGGAGCCCGTGATCACGGCGACTTTCCCGTCAAGGCGTCCCACGGTTCCTCCTTCGTGTCGTGCGGCGGGCGAATGGTTCGCGTGCCCGGCGGCGGGCCGGGCTTGGGGGCGGAAGCCAGAGCGGCGCCTCGCGCGCAGGGATCCAAAGCTACTGGAGGTCTTCGACAACCTGCAACCTCGGTGCCAGCATACGGGGGCGATGGCCACGAAGCCCCCGGCGCCGATCCGTATCCTGGTCGTCGACGACCACCGGACGTTCGCGGAAGCCCTGGCCATGGCGCTCGAGACGCAGCCGGGGTTCTCCGTGGCGGCGGCCGAGACCGGCCCCCGGGCGGTCGAGGTCGCCGCGGAGTTCCGCCCGAACGTGGTGCTCATGGACATGCAGATGCCCGGGATGGGCGGTGTCGAAGCCATCCGCCGGGTCCGGGAGGTCGACCGGGAGATCCGGGTCGTGGTGGTTTCCGCCTTCGACGAGGAGATCCTGCAGGCCCAGGCCATCGAAGCCGGCGCGGTCGGGTTTCTCACGAAGCAGACGGCGCTCGCCGATCTGCCCGGCCTGGTCCGGCGGGTGCACGCCGGCGAGGCGCTGGTCGACCGCCAGGAGTACGTCTGCCTGCTTCGGGTCCTCCGCCGCCGTCGTCATCAGGAAGCGACCGAGCGGCAGCGGGCGAACCGATTGACGCCCCGCCAGATCGAGATCCTCCAGCTCATGGCCGACGGGGTCGACGGGAAGGAGATCGCCCGCAGGCTGGAGATGAGCCCACTCACGCTGCGGACGCACGTTCAGAACATCCTGACCCGGCTGGCGGTCCATCGAAAGGACGAAGCCCTGGTCGTGGCCATCCGCCACGGAAAGATCTCGGCCGGATCGTGATGTACCTGAACTTCGGTCAGCGCGTCTCGCGGTGCAGCGTGTGGCCCCGGCACCACCGGCAGTACTTGCGGAGCTCCATGCGCTCCCGGTCGTTCTGGCGGTTCTTGACCGTTGTGTAGTTGCGCCGGCGGCACTCCGTGCAGGCCATCGTGATCTTCGGTCGGTTGTCCGACTTCGCCATGTGCTCTCGTCCTCATGTCGTTGGGGCGGGCGAACGCTTCGCCGCCTGCGGCTCCCGGGGTTCGTAGCGGCGGGTGGAATCGAACCACCGACACAGCGATTATGAGCCGCTTGCTCTACCTCTGAGCTACGCCGCCGTCGCCACGACAGTGTACAAAACGCCCGCCACCCGGCCCCTCACCAAGCGCTGACGGCACCAGTTCGACGACGCCCGTCACACCGGAGGATGGTTGACTCCGCCAGGGGGGCCGGCCGAGAATCGGCCGTGACCTTGCCGCACCGGCGAAACCTCGCTCTGCGGGTTGCCGCATGAGGAGCCGGGCGTTTGCGACGGTGGTCCTCGTGGGGGTGGTGCTGTTCGGGACGGTCGCCGCCACGCCGGTCCCCGCGTCTCCGCCCTCCATCACGGGGTTCCAGCCGGGCCAGGGGTTCGTCGGGACCGGTGTGACCATCAACGGCTCGGGCTTCACCGGCACGACCGGCGTGTCGTTCGGCGGCACGGCGACGAAGGCCTTCGTGGTCCGGTCCGACGCCCGCATCGTGGCCCACGTCCCCGACGGCGCCATCACCGGCCCCATCGGGATCGCCACACCCGCCGGATCGACGACCAGCTCGACACGGTTCACGATCGCCTCACCGATCCAGCACGTGGTGATCCTCGACCAGGAGAATCACTCCTTCGACAACATCCTGGGCCGGTTCTGCGCGGCGGTGGCGGGCGGGACCATCGCCCATGCTCCGTGCGACGGGGCGACCACCGGGTTCCTGTCCGACGGCAGCCCGATCCCATTGGCTACGGCCACCGATCTGGTCCCGGACGACGGCCATTCGGTCCACTCGCAGCGAACGGCCATCAACGGCGGGGCGATGAACGGGTTCAGCGACGTCAACGGGTGCGAGGGCACGAAGGGCTACCCGTGCTACACGCAGTTCGACCCCAGCCAGATCCCGAACGCCACCAACCTGGCCGGGTCCTTCGCCCTGTCCGACCGGACCTTCGAGTTCGCCAGCACCCCGTCCTGGGGCGGCCACCTGGTCCTGGGCTCGGCCGGTCTGGACGGGTTCTCCGGCGACAACCCGCTCCCCTCGGCGTTTCACGACCCGGGGAAAGGCTGGGGGTGCGACAGCTACATGGACACCACCTGGTGGAGCGGAACCGCCTGGATCGTCGTGCCCTCGTGCATCCCCGACTCGAGCGGGGCAGGCCCCTACCGGGCCTCGCCCGTCCGATACGTGCCGACGATCTTCGAGCGGTTGGACGCGGCGGGCTTCTCGTGGCACATCTACGGCGGGACGGGAGCCTACGGGTCGACCATCGGGAACGGTTATGGGTGGACGATCTGTCCTTCGTTCGCGGAATGCCTGAACGGTCCCCAGCGCCAGAACCTGGTCGCGGCCTCGCAGATACTGACCGACGCGGCCGCGGGGACCCTCCCCTCCCTGTCCATCGTGACGCCGGTCGGGGCGAACTCCCAGCACAACATGGAGTCCATGGTGGAAGGGGACGACTGGATCGGGCAGGTGGTCGGCGCGGTCATGAACGGCCCGGAGTGGTCGTCGACCGCCGTCCTCCTCACCTGGGACGATTGCGGCTGCTTCTACGACCATGTCCCGCCGCCCCAGGCCTCGTGGGGCATCCGCGTCCCGATGATCATCATCTCCCCGTTCGCCCGGCCGGGCTATACGGACTCTAGGAACGCCACGTTCATGTCCATGATGGCCTTCACCGAGCACAATTTCGGCCTGGCTCCGCTGGCCGGTGCGGACCGGTCCGCCTACGACTACCTGGGAGCCTTCAACTTCGGCCAGGCCGCCCTCAAGCCGATCCGAACGGTCCGGGAACACACGTCACCCGCCGAACGAGCGTGGATCGCGGCCCATCCGCCCCCCGAGGACGACCCGACGTGACATCCGGGCAGAAGTAGAGGGGTCAGTCCCGAGGCACGTGCGGCATGAGGGCATCGGCCGGCACCACGCCCAGGCGGCCGGCCCGGTAGTCCAGGATGGCCTGCATGATCTCCTCTTCGGTGTTCATCACGAACGGGCCGTAGTGGACGACCGGTTCACCGATCGGGAGACCTCCGAGGACCAGCACCTCCAGGTTCGCGCTACTGGCGTCCTGTCGGTCGGCGGCGGAGATCGTCAGGTGGTCGCCCGCCCCGAACACGGCCAGTTGGCCGCCTTCGAGCGCACGGCGTTCGGTCCCGACGCTCCCGAACCCCGCCAGCGCGTAGACGAGCGCGTTGAAGTCCGGCCGCCACGGGAGCTGTAGCTGCGCACCCGGCGGGGTGGTGACGTGGAGGAAGGAGATCGGCGTGTAGGTCGAACCCGGCCCCCGGTAGCCGCCGATGTCCCCCGCGATCACGCGGATCAGCGCGCCGCCGTCGTGGGAGGTGAGCAGCGAGACCTGCGGCCCTTCGATGCTCTGGTAGCGCGGCGGCCGAAACTTGTCGCGCTTCGGCAGGTTCACCCACAGCTGGATGCCGTGGAACAGACCGCCGCTCATGACGAGGGCCTCGGGGGGCGTTTCGATGTGGAGGATCCCCGCGCCGGCCGTCATCCACTGCGTGGCGCCGTCGGTGATCACCCCCCCGCCACCGTGGGAGTCCTGGTGCTGGAAGGTCCCGTCGATCATGTACGTCACGGTCTCGAACCCGCGGTGGGGGTGCCAGGGCGTGCCCTTCGGCTCCCCGGGCCCGTAGTCGACCGCGCCCATCTGGTCCATATGGACGAATGGATCGAGCGAGGCGAGGTCGACGCCGTGGAAAGCCCGGCGGACCGGGAAGCCCTCCCCTTCGTACCCTCGGGGCGCGGTGGTGACGGATCGGACCGGACGCTCGACGGAGTCCGGGGCCGGCTGTTGGAGCCGGGGAAGGATCAAGGTATCGGCGGTCACCGCAGGCATGTTCGGCCTCCTCGTCGCTGGAATCGCATCGTCAATCGCGTGGAACGGCCAGCGCGGACATCGTATTCCGCTGATGGCCGATCGCCTCGCGGATGGCGTCGATCGCGCAGTCTGCTTGGAACGTCTCGAACGTGGAGCTGGAGGCGGGAATCGAACCCGCGACCCCGGACTTACCATGCCCGTGCTCTGCCGACTGAGCTACTCCAGCCAGGGATTCAGGAAGGGTGGCGGAAAACCTGTCCGCATCATCCTCTGTCGGCGGGAGTCTAGCGTAGGGACTCCACGGACGTCCTCATCGGCCGTCGTAGATGACCCCGATGGTGCCCGGAGAACCGGTGTGGTCTTGACCCTGACTGACGGACGCACCGTAGAATCGCAAGAGTGCGCCGGGACCGTACGCCGGGATGGGCTCAGCTGCGACTGCGTTGGCCCAGAGGCGGGGCGGGGCCTACGGACCTGGTATCGGGTTGCAGGGAAGGGGAGATCTCCCGGGACCCGCTGCTCGAGGCCATCGAACAATGTCGGGAAGTGGAGGTCTATTGGCCAGGAAGGGCGATCGCATCGTCGTCAAAGCGCAGCGAGTCCGCGGGCCGCTCCGGGAAGGAAATGGTCGAGGTGGAGCTTGGGGTCGACTTCCGGGTCCGGTGGAGCGACGGACACGAGAGCCTACCCACCGGACTCATGGATCAGCCCCCCAAAACGTCGTTCCAGTCCACGGTTCGCATCGTCGGGCTACGAGTTGAGGATTCGGCCCGTTCGCCAGGCGATGATTCACCCACATCGACTGCGCCTGGAGCACACAGGATCTCATTCGGGCTCGGTTCCTGCCTCGACGTTTGGCGCATCAATTGGAGCGCCCGCTCCCTCCCCCGGACATCCCGCTCGAAGGGAGTTGAGCTTGGGTGGGGGTAATCTTCAGCCGACGCACACTCGAGAAGGCTCTTCGTGTATCGCTGGGCGTGCCCCAAGGGATGGCTGAAACCGTGTTCCAGTGCTCCGGACCCTACGGCACGGATGCCGGACCGGGCGGTGGATGCAG
>DHWS01000166.1:0-5019 GCA_002413305.1 Actinobacteria bacterium UBA5176
TAGCGCTGGACGTCCTCTTCGGAATGCTGGACGCTGATCGTCCACTGCTCCTCGTCGCCCGGGGTCATGAAGATGCCCCGGTTCACCATCCACGGCCAGGACGCAGCGAACAGGGCCGGGTTGCACTCCAGGAAGTCCCGGTAGTTGGTCAACCGTTCGGGCCGGTACGACACGCAGCCTTTCGCCCCCAGGTCCACGGTGTGGGCGGGGATGCCGCTCGAGGCGATCGCCGAATGGCACCCTTCGGCCAGCATGGTCCCCAGCTTGCCGAGGTGCTCGTAGGCGTCGCGGGTGAGCACCTGGGTCAGCGCGGCCAGCCCGGCGCTGCACGACAGCGGGTTCCCGTTGAAGGTCCCCTGCTGCGCCGCGCCATGCGACACCACGTCCATCACGTCCGCCCGCCCGCCGAACGCACCGATCACGGTGCCGCCGCCCAGCGCCTTCGCGAAGCACGCCAGGTCCGGCTGGACGCCGAACCGCTCGATGGCCCCGCCGTAAGCGATCGTCCCCCCGGACTTCACCTCGTCGAAGATCAGGACCACACCATGCGACGAACACAGCTCCCGAACCCGCTCCAGGTAGCCGTCGGCGGGGACGACGATGCCGATGTTCATCATGACCGGCTCCATGATCAGCGCGGCGACCTCGTCGCCCAGCTCGTCTAGCGCACGCTCCAGCGCGGCGGCGTCGTTGAACGGCACGATCAGGGTGTTCCGGGCGATGGCCGCAGGGACGCCTTTCGACGTGGGGACCGTCCGGTACGCGCCGCCCTCGTGTCCCACCACCTCCCCGCCGGTACTGAACCGGATGCCCAGCACGTCCGCCTCCGGGACCACCGAGAACAGCACGCTGTCGTGGTGGCCGTGGTACGAGCCTTCGATCTTCAGGATCGTGTCCCGGCCGGTGGCGGCCCGCGCCACCCGGATCGCGTCCATCGTCGCTTCGGTGCCGCTGTTCACGAACCGCATCTGCTCCAGCCCGAACCGCTCGCAGATCGCCTCGGCCAGGGCGACCGTGGTCTCGGTGCTCACCGCGAAGTGCGTCCCCGAGGACGCCGCCTTCGTGATCGCCTCGACGATCTTCGGGTGGGCGTGCCCGACCACGTTGACGCCGAACCCGCTGTGGAAGTCGCGGTACTCGTTCCCGTCGACGTCCCACACGCCCGAGCCCATCCCGCGCTCCAGGTAGATCGGGTACGGATCCGCCGCCTGGAAGCTCGAAGCGACCCCCATGGGCAGCGAACGCAGCGCGCGCTGGTACAGCCTCCCGGACGCCGGTGTGCGTTGCAGCAACCGTTCGGCTTCGGCCTCGGCGATCTCTTTCGCCTTCATGCTGATGCGTTCGTCGGGCGACTGGACCTGCACGTGGAACCTCCTCGCATCTGGATGCGGACGGTGGCTACTTCTTGCGTCGGGCCGCGACCACATTGATGGCCGCGATGACGACTCCTCCCATGAAGATAAGTGTTCCCATCACGAACACCTGCGGAGGGATCCCGACCTTGACCGCTCCGTACACCCACAACGGGAACGTCTGCGTGGTCCCGGCGTTGAAGTTGGTGATGATGAAGTCGTCGATGGACAGTGCGAAGGCGAGCAGGCCGCCCGCCAGGATGCCCGGCCAGATGATCGGCAGCGTCACCTTCACGAAGGTCTGCATCGGGCTCGCTCCGAGGTCGCCGGCGGCCTCCTCCAGGGAGCGGTCGAACCCCGCCAGCCGGGCTCGCACCGTCACCGCCACGTAGGCGATGTTGAACATCACGTGGGCGATGATGATCGTGGCGATCCCCCGCGGCACGCCGAACGAGATGAACAGGGACAACAGCGAGGCGCCGAGCACGATCTCCGGCGCCGAGATGTTCAGGAACAGGACGAAGTCGGTCGCCGAGCGGCCCCGGTACCGGTACCGGACCAACGCCAGGGCGATCAGCGTCCCCAGGATCGTGGCGATGATCGTGCTCACCACCCCCACGAGCAGCGAGTTCTTCAGGGCCTGGGTGAGGTCCGGCTTCGCGAACAGATGGATGTATCCGTACAGGCTCCACCCCAGCCAGCGGAAGCTCACCCGCTTCGGCCCGCTGTTGTTGAAGCCGTACAGGATCATGATCAGGATCGGGGTGACCAGGTAGAGCATCACCAGCCCCGCGTACGTCGGCAGGATGAACCGGGTCCACCGCTTCTTCGCGTGGAAGGGCTCGGCCGGCGCTACGCCGCCCGCATGCGTCGGCCCCTCGAAGACGATCGCGCTCACACGTACTCCTGGATGCTCCGGGTTCCGAGCACCTTCGCGTACAGGAAGATCCCGATGAGCAGCACGGCCATCAACAGGAAGGACAGCGCGGCCGCCACCGGGTAGTGGAAGTTCTGGAGGAATTCGAGCTGGACGATATTCCCGATCATCGTGGTCTTGGTTCCTCCGAGGATCGACGCGTTCACGTAGTCCCCGACCGCCGGCACGAAGGTCAGCAGGATGCCGGCGAATACCCCCGGCACCGACAGCGGGAAGATGACCCGAGTGAACACCTGGCTCCGCCCCGCGTAGAGGTCGTGGGCCGCTTCGACCACTCGCCGGTCGATCCGTTCGATCGCCACATACAGCGGCAGCGCCATGAACGGCAGGAAGTTGTACGCGATGCCGCTGATCACGGCCGCCGACGTGGCCAGCACGTGGAAGCTGTGCGGCAGCAGGTGCCATCGCTTCAGCGTTCCGAGCACCAGCCCGTCGTCGGCCAGGATGAACTGCCAGGCCAGGGTCCGGATGACGAACGAGACGAAGAACGGCAGGAGCAGCAGGAACAGGAACGTGGTCTTGTGCTTCCCTCCGTGGAAGGCGATCCAGTAGGCCACGGGGTACGCGACGAGCAGGGTGATGCCGGTGGCCACGGATCCGTAGATCAGGGACCGCACGAACTGGACGTGGTATTGCCGGAGGACCTCCCAGTACCTGCCGACGTGCCACGTGAGCTGGAACCCCTGCTCCAGGCTTCCGGTCTGCAGCGATACGGACGCCATGAACAGGATCGGGATCAGGAAGAACAGCAGCAGCCACAGACCACCGGGAAGGGTGAGCAGGTACGGCGCGAGCCGTTTGCCCAGCCGTGCTTTCGGTTTCCCTACGAGCTGTACACCGGTTGCCATACGCTGTCCCACTCGTCCTTCTCCGCCGAGTCCTTGAAGACCTTGTACTGCTTCGCCTGGAGGAGATCCTGGGCTGATGGGAAGATGAGTGGGCTGTTCGCCACCGTCGGGTCCTTGAGGTCGTTGAGCACGACGCTCTGCGCCCCCGGCACGGGGGTGACGTACCAGATGAAGTCCGCCATCTCGGCGGCCACCTTGGGGTCGTAGACGTAGTTCATGTACGTGATGGCGTCCACCGGATGCTGCGCGTGCAGCGGGATGGCCATGTTGTCGTGCCAGTAGATGGGGCCCTCCTGCGGGAACACGAACTTCATCTCCGGGAACCCGTCGCCGCCGAAGGACTTCGGCGCGGACGCGATGAAGATGTCGCCCGACCATGCCTGGGTGAGGACGATGTCGCCGTTCTCCAACGCGTCGATGTAGCTCTGGTCGTAGAACTTCCGGACGATGCCGTCGTCGCGCGCCTTCGAGACGGCATCCGCCGCCGTCTTCCACTGGTCGGACGTCGACTTGTCGATGTCGAATCCCATCGCGTTCAGCGCCGGGCATGGGAGGTCCTGGTCGTTGGCGAACATGCCGACCTTGCCCTTGTACGTCGGGTCCAGCAGGTCCTTGAAGCTGGTCGGCGGGGTCTTGACCACCTTCGAGTTGTAGCCGATCCCGGTGAAACCCGACTGCCACGCCACCGTGTAGACGTTGCCGGGGTCGTAGTTCGGGTTCTTCGTCTTCGGGTCGGCGTTCGCCTCCCAGTTCGGCAGGAACTTGTGGTCCAGCGGGGTGAGGAAGCCGAGGGCGATCATCCGTTCGATCCCGCCGCCGTTGGTGATCACGATCAGGTCGTAGCCCGTGTCCTGACCCGCCTGGAGCACGGGGATGATCTTGGCAAGGAACGGGTCGTTGTCGTTGATGACCGTCTTGTAGTTCACCTTGATGCCGGTCTGCTTCGTGAACGCCTGCAGCGAGGGGCTGTTCCCCTTGCTGTCGACGTCGATGTAGTCCTCCCAGTTCGCGAAGTTCAAGGTACCGGCCGGCTTCCCGTCCCCGTAGTACTTCGTGAAGTCGATCGCGGAGGGCGACGCGCCGGGCTTGGTCGGCGAGGCCTTCGGCGCGCTCCCCTTCACGCCACACGCTGCCAGGAACGCGGCCAGACCCGCGCTCCCCACGCCGTAGCCCGCGAACCGAAGCATGTCGCGGCGGCTGTACCGGCGTTGGGTGAGCCCCCTGAGCAGGGCGGGGTCGATGGGCCTGCGGGCGGGGTCAGGCTGGTCGTTCATGCTTCCTCCTCCCAGTCGGCGAGGGGCGCCGATGGCTTGACGACGAATGTGTGTTCGACTCGCCACACGAGCCGAACGCGATCCCCTGGCTGGGGAACCGCCTCACCCCCGAGGTTCTGCGAGTAGACGGTGAGCGTGGTCTCGTTCGGTCCATCGATGGTGTACTGGTGGCTCACCCCGACGAAGGTGGTCACCCGAAGCATCCCCTCCACGTTGTTCCACCCTTCCGGAACGGGCTGTTCGACCGATTGCAGCCGGATCTTCTCCGGACGGACGCCGACCTTCTGGTGCGGGTCGTCGCCCTCCAGTCGGTCGGCCAGGACGCGCACCGGCGCGCTTCCCCGGACTGCGAACGTCGCGGTGGCGCCGTCGCGCCCGGTGAGTGAGCCGTCCAGCAGGTTCGATGCTCCCAGGAACCCCGCCACGAATTCGGTCCGGGGGTGCTCATAGACCTCCTCCGGCGCACCGATCTGTTCGATCTTCCCGTGCCGCATCACCGCCAGGCGGTTGGACATGGTCATCGCCTCCTCCTGGTCGTGCGTCACGTACAGGAAGGTGATCCCGACCTCCTCCTGGATGCGTTTCAGTTCGAGCTGCATCTGCTTGCG